>NZ_JAJENU010000546.1:0-22271 GCF_035615495.1 Lyngbya sp. CCY1209
GGGGACTTTGAAATTCCTTTGTTTTTTATGAACTCTGGGAGATCCCCCTAAATCCCCCTTGAGAAGGGGGACTTTGAGTGCTGATTAGGACTGTTTTTGTTTGTTATGAGATACGGAAGATTCCCCTAAATCCTGCTAAATCCCCCCCAGCCCCCCTTTGTAAGGGGGGAGCCGGAGAACGGGGTTTGAGCCTCCCGGTGTCCCTTCCCGGCTTTGGAAATGTTATATCCATTTCTTTTATAGCCGAAATTTTATGTGCCTGTCAAGGGTTGTTTTTGATAAAATCGACTCTTTTATGTCGGCTTTGCGCGAATCTTTATTTACTTTTATTTGCCACTATTTGGGTTTATTTGTATTTATTTTATATGATTTATTTCGCGTTTTATTTTAATTTATTTTCGGAATAAATTCAATATTTAGTGGCAATTTACATCTATTATTTTGCGATCGCACGATGGAACCGTAGACATCAAACAGGTTTCGGCGATGAACGTCACTACTACCAATAATAAACAAAAGTGCTATCAATTACTCGAATGCGTGGTTCCGAATCTGATCGGGCTGTATTTGGGGGATGGTTTGGGATGGGGATTGAGTTTGGTGCTGCTGGTGTGGAGTTGGCAGGATAAGTGCGATCGCGATCGCCAAAAAAAATCCCTGTTCATCTCCTTAACTGCTATAATATTATTGATGCCAATTTATCCCGGCGGTGGTGTGGAAAAAAATGCGATCGCACCTCCCCCCGTCAGCCTCCAACGCATCGATTCTCGGACGCACCGCACCTCCAATATGTCCCCAATAAGCCCGTCAGTCTTCCACCGGACATAACTTCTTTTTTGCCCTTCCCATAAAGCCGCAAAAGACCGGTCAAAAACTACTCCGAATCCGCATCCGGGTCGTGAATCCACGGACCCGGATGCTCGATCGCAAATCCCTGGGCATAATCCACGCCGAGGGATTGAATTTTCATGAAAATCTCATTATTTTCGACAAACTCGGCGATGGTTTTCATACCGATCACTTGGCTGAAGCGGTGAATCGCTTCCACAATCGCCGCATCCATCGTGTCGGTGACAATATTGCGGATAAATTGACCGTCTATTTTGATATAGTCTACGGGCAGATTTTTCAGGTAGGCAAAAGAAGACATTCCCGCCCCGAAATCATCCAACGCAAATCGGAATCCGAACCCCTTCAAATAATTAATCATTTTGGCAGTTTTGACGAGATTTGTAATCGCCACCGTTTCCGTAATTTCAAAGCAGATGGTCTGGGGATTTATTTTATAAAAATAGAGTTGTTCCAGGATAAATTCGCACAGACCGTGACTGTTGAGACTCGCCCCCGAGAGGTTGATTTTGTAGAGACAGGCGGGGTGGGTGGGGGCCGGGATGTGGACAGAGGTTTCCAAAAACTGTTTTCGCCCGGACAAATACTGGAAAACTTTGCGGATTACCCAGCGGTCGATCGCGGGCATCAAGTTGTAGCGTTCCGCGATGGGAATGAAAACTTGGGGAAGAATAATCTGTCCCGTTTCGTCGAGAAGCCGCAATAAAATCTCGTAGTGTTCCCCCTGGGGAAGTTCCGGCGAAGTGGGGGCAATTTTTTGGCTGTACAAACAGAACCGATCTTCGGCGATCGCCCGATTTAATCGTTGTATCCAATGCAAACTCGCCTGTTGTGAATCAGTATCAGCCGTCCCGAATTGGTGGACGTAAACCTGATTGCGGCCCTGCTGTTTGGCGGCGTAACAGGCGGAATCCGCCGCCCGCATCACGCTGGCGACATTTTCGACATCGGGGAGAATTTCAGTTAAACCGATGCTGGCGCCGATAGGAAGCAGTTGATTCTGCCAAGCGAACTGTTTTTTGGCGATTTTCTCCCGCAAACGGTGGGCGAACTGCAACCCCTGTTCGAGGGGGCAGTTGTGGAGCAAAATCACGAATTCATCGCCCCCCAAATGTCCGACGATATCGGTTTTGCGAACTTCAGATTTCAACAACGCACTAATTTGAATTAATAATTCATCTCCGGCTTGAAAACCGCAGGTATCGTTAATCGACTTAAATCGATCCAGGTCGAGGTAACAGAGGGTATGACTTTTCGGTTCGCTTTTACTTTTGGTGTCCAAACAAACCCGTTCCAAACCGGCTTCAAATTCGCGGCGAGTCAGCAGCCCCGTCAGCGGGTCGCGTTGAGCCTGCCAGGGAATTTGACCCGTCCCCCCCCGGAGATGACTAACATCTCGGAGAACGATCGCCCACCGATAATTTTGCGGGTTAAAAGGGAGGGCGATCGCGCTCGCCTCCCAGACCCGCCTCGCCGGATTACCGACGACGATGCGGGCTGTTTTTTGGTCGATCAGTTGGGAAATCGGCAGGTCGCCGAGGTGGGTCAGGGGCATCGCGATCGCCGGCTGGGAGAGCAATTCCAGATATCGTTGACCCGCAGAATTCAGCAGTCGGACGGCGCGGGAATCATCCAGGACGAGAAGGCCTTCCGGAAGGGTTTGAATCATCGTTTCCAGGGTCGGGGGGGGAGCCGATCGCGGGGAGGGCAGTTCGGCTATCACCGCCGCCCCCAAAGTGGCGATCGCCTCCAAAAATTGCAGGTATTCACCGTCAAAAATTTCCCACCGATTTGCCCCCGCCAATAGCAGGCCGAAGAGTTCATTTCCATCGCCTCCTTGCAGGGGAAAGAAGACCGCCGAACTCATCTGGTTTAAAGATTGAGAAATCGAGGCGGATCGGGGGCGACTGCCGTCGTGGTTCTGTTGCGATCCGCCACCGAGAAGGTCGAAGCTGTCGAGCATCCAGCGCCGGATCGCCCGCTCTTGCGGTTCATCCATCGGCAATTTTGATTGCAGTTGCCAAATCAGCCGGCGGTTGACTGCGACGACTCCCCCCCACCATCCGAGGGGAAGCGATCGCAGGGATGTCAATAATAAATTCAATATTTGTTCGCCGCTAAAATCCGGATAAATATTGGGGTCGATCGCCGACAAAATCTGTCGCTCTGCACGGCGACGTTGCAGGAATTTTTCCAATGAAAAATAAAGGGTTTCTAGGTCTTTCATTGTCGATAATAACACCCGAAGAACTATAGGGGTCGATGGCAGAATTTTGGGGTCGTTTATTTGGGGGCGATCAATTCATTATTGTTGATATTTTTTGATGTGTCGCTATCGGCTACAGAACCGTTATTCCATCGGGTCACGGTCAATTCTACCCCCCCGATCCGAGACTAATAAATGGCGAGTCTATTTTCGATCGATAACACCTCAAATCCACCTGATTCAATCCGCCCTCGGCGACTGATTTGCCCCAGCCAATTTGACGGGTCAACTCACCCTCGCCGACCCCTACGGCCTGATGGCAGCGATTTTAAACGACTCCCTCAGCGACAAGGAGAGACGGTGCGTGGAGCGGCTGTTGCGATCGGTACTTCGGAGCCGCATCGCCGTCAGCGGGTCGTCTCCCTAACACCGGCCCGGGGAACCGTCCGGCATCGTCGCCCCGCAGAACGTCGCCCCCTCCAACTTGGCGTCGTTCAAATTGGCGTCGGATAAGTTGGCATTGTCCAATTTCGCCCCTTCCAAAAAAGCCCGGTACAGATCCGCCCAGGACAAATCGGTGTCGCGGAGGTCCGCCTCCCGCAGCGTCGTGCTGTGCAGCTTCGCGTCCCGCAGGTCCGCCCCGGACAGATCCGCCCCGATCAGGTTCGCCGAACTCAGGTCGGCCCCCCTCAACTGGGCCCCCCGCAGGTCGCTCTTTTGCAGGTTCGCCCCCAGGAGATCGGCACCACTCAATTGAGCCTCCCGCAGGTCCGCTTCGCTCAGGTCGCACTGCTGACATCGGTTGGTTTCGATGAGTCGCCTGACATCGGACTGCGATTCGGCGATCGCAGCAATATCAGGTTCGATGACAACGATCAGTCCGGGGAGAAAGGCACGGATAAGTCTCATGGCACGAGGAATTGGGGATTCGTCCCCATCTAATCAATGAAAAACAGATTAACATTCTACATCCTGACGGCTCAAATCTCGCCGGCCGCAGAATTGAGAATCAAAAAAGGGGGGCGATGGGGGCGGTCAAAAATGATGCGAGAATCCCTCGAAACCCTTGACCTGAAGCAGTTGCGGGGTTTTTGACCCGACCGTTTCTATCTCGAATTGCCAAAGAGGCCAGCCGCTCTTTTGCCCACGGCAAGCCCCTTTGTATTGCTTTCAATATAACATGGCGACATCGACGGACTTTAAAATTACGGCGATCACCTCCTGATAATTTCTAAATAAACGATAAGTAGACAAACTATTGTTCACGAACATCGGGAGTGCCGGAGTCGGCATCAATGTGGTTAAGAACGTGTGGACGATCGACCACAGAATCACGAGAGTGATGCAGGATAGGACAGGCAGCAAGATAAAATCACTGCTTTTTAGCCGCAGAAAGCTGATCCACGTCGCCTGTCCCGGCAGCGCAATTAAAGACAGGGGTATTTTGGGTGTCATGATGAATCGATCAGAATCTAGGGTGGGTATAACAAATCAGGCCTATACCAACCAAGGAAACTGAATTGACAAGCTATCTAATTGTCTTAGAAAGTTGGCGCTTCAGCCTCCTCTCAATGCCTACGGAGTTAGCTGACGGGCTAGGGCTGAGAGTTGCCCCTCTCTTCATCTCTGCCAGTTGTTGGCTGAGATAGCTTTCGAGATTAGCCCCAAAAAATTTGGTTCCTCCGCTCCAGCAACATCACCGCTGCACTTACTCGAAAAGTACGACATAGGGATGTTTGACTTTCGCTGGATTAGGCTGACTGTTTGTTTTTTGGTTACTTTTATTATAAGTTAATCATCCCCCAAACGTCAACAAATCGGGCAAATTTTTTTTAAAAAGTCTAGAAAAATAAATGAGACTGTTTGAGAAATTTTATCCGGAATGCGATCGCTGCCCCCCGAATGAGGATCGATCCCCCCCACGGGTGTAACCCATTACACGAGAAAACTGTATTTTTGGATACATTTTGCCGGTGGATGCCGAGAACGGGTCATTTGCTGGTATGCTAAAAATTTGACCATTAGCAGACCGAAATCATGCCTGCGCCCCCCAGTGCCCCAACCGCCTCAAGCTTCCCCCTCACCGCAGTGGTGGGGCAAGAAGCGATCAAATTCGCCCTCCTGCTGGTCGCAGTCGATCCGGGCTTGGGCGGCGTCGTCATCGCCGGACGGCGGGGGACGGCCAAATCGGTGATGGCCCGGGCAATCCACGCCCTGCTGCCACCGCTGGAAGTGATCGAAGGTGCGATCGCCAACCTGCCCCCCGACTGGGAATCCGGAGAACCCGCCACCCAAATCATCCCCGCCCCCTTCGTCCAAATTCCCCTGGGCGTCACCGAAGATCGCCTCATCGGTTCGGTGGACGTAGAACAGTCCGTCAAACAGGGCAAAACCGTTTTTCAACCGGGCTTGTTGGCAACGGCCAATCGGGGCGTCCTCTACGTCGATGAAATCAACCTCCTCGACGACAACGTAGCCAATTTGTTACTCACCGTTTTGACGGAGGGGCGAAATGCGATCGAACGGGAAGGCATCAGTTTTGAACATCCCTGCAACCCCACCTTCATCGCCACCTACAATCCGGAGGAAGGTCCGCTGCGATCGCACTTATTAGACCGGATCGCGATCGCCCTGTCCGCCGACGGGGTTCTCAGCCTCGACCAGCGGGTTCAAGCCGTCGATCGATCCCTCGACTACGCCCATTCCCCCGAAGCATTTCTCCAGCAATATTCCGAAGATCTGGAAAACTTAAAAACCCAAATTCTCCTCGCCCGGGAATGGTTGAAAGACGTCACCATCCAACCCGATCAAATCCTTTATTTAGTCGAAGAAGCGATCCGGGGCGGCGTTTCCGGGCACCGGGCCGAACTGTTCGCAGTCCGGGTGGCGAAGGCCTCCGCCGCCCTGGACGGACGCAATACCGTCAACGCCGACGACCTGCGGCGGGCCGTGGAACTGGTGATCGTCCCCCGGGCGACGGTAGTCCAGCAACCCCCGGAAGAAGAACAGCAACCGCCGCCCCCGCCCCCGCCCCCGCCCCCCCAAGGCGAGGACGAACCGGAACCGGAAGACGAGGACGAGGAGGAAGAACAGGAACAGGAACCCCCGGAAGCGGAGGAAAATAGCATTCCCGAAGAGTTCGTCTTCGATCCGGAAGGGGTGATGCTCGATCCGACGGTATTGTATTTCACCCAGATGGCGAACCGCCAGGGCAAAAGCGGCAGCCGCAGCATGATTTTTTCCGAAGATCGCGGCCGCTACGTCAAACCGATGTTGCCGAAAGGGAAAGTGCGGCGGATTGCGGTGGATGCGACATTGCGGGCGGCGGCGCCTTATCAGAAATCGCGGCGGTTGCGATATCCCGATCGCCGGGTGATCGTCGAACAGGGGGATATGCGATCCAAGCGACTGGCGAGAAAGTCCGGCGCCCTGGTGGTGTTCGTCGTGGACGCCTCGGGCTCGATGGCCCTAAACCGGATGCAGTCCGCCAAAGGGGCGGTGATGCAACTGCTGACGGAGGCGTACCAGAGTCGGGACCAGGTGGCGTTGATCCCGTTCCGGGGCGAACAGGCGGAGGTGTTGTTGCCCCCGACGCGATCGATTGCGGCGGCGAAACGGCGGTTGGAACGGATGCCCTGCGGCGGCGGATCTCCCCTGGCCCACGGCCTGACCCAAGCCGTGCGGGTGGGGATGAACGCGAAGCAGTCCGGGGACATCGGCCAGGTGGTGATCGTGGCGATCACGGATGGACGGGGGAACATTCCCCTGGGGCGATCGCTGGGCGAACCGATGATGGAGGGCGAAAAGCCGGACATCAAGGGGGAATTGCTCGATATCGCCGCCAAGATTCGCGGTTTGGGGATTCAACTGTTGGTGATCGACACGGAGAATAAGTTCGTCTCCACCGGATTCGCGAAGGAGTTGGCGAAGACGGCGGGGGGGAAATATTACCACTTGCCCAAGGCGACGGATCAGGCGATCGCGGCCATGACTCAGAACGCGATCCGGGATGCGATCGGGTAGGTGCGATCGGGTCGGCGCTTTTCGGCGCCGGCCATACTTATATATATAGTATGTCTCGCCCCCCGCCGGTTGCCGTCTGGGTGACGGTGGGGGGTGCGATCGGGTTGGGGTTGATATCGGCGTTAGCCTGAAGTGGTTGACAATAGATGGTTTAAGGAATTATGATACACTTAACTATTGCGATGACCTATACGCTCTTCTAAAAGCTGATTTTTGAAGTCTCTGAAAGCCTTGTGTGACGAGACTTCCCGGAAAAGCCTCTCCAAGAGTTTCCGACTGCTGAAATCCAGTGCTGGCAGACAATTCGGGCTTCTTAATATTTTGTTTATAAATCAGCTCTAAGAAAGGCAGTTGGGATTCAGTCCTTAACTCTATGTTTTATGTTTTCTGCTCTATCTTTATTTTCAGGTGCAGGTGGAATGGACATCGGTATTCGTCAAGCTGGTTTTGAGATACTAGCTTGCATCGAAATCGATCCGTATTGTTGTCAAACTTTACACAACGCCATAAAAAAAGAAAAATTAAAAACAATTCTTCTTGAGGAGGATATACGACAAGTTCAGCCATTTCAGTTAATGAAAGATTTGGGCTTACAAGTTGGCGAATTAGATTTGCTCTTTGGCGGGAGTCCTTGTCAAAGCTTTTCGCAAGCTGGAAAACGTACTTCTTTAGAGGATGAAAGAGGCGTTCTACTTTTTGAATTTATTAGATTTGCTGGGACTATCAAACCCAAAGTAATCCTCATGGAACAAGTCAAAGGTTTATTGACAGCCTCAGATCAATCCGGAAATTCTGGAGGTGTTTACAAACAGCTTAATCATCAATTTGAGCAATTGGGGTATCGGTCAAGTATTAAAGTAATTAACTCGGCAGATTATGGTGTAGCTCAACTTAGAGAAAGAGTTTTCATAGTCGCCACAAGAGCAGAAAAAATATTTGATTTTCCTTTACCCACTCATAGAAAATCTGACCCGCAAATTTCGTTATTTCCTTTAGAAAATTATGTCACGGTTGGCCAAGCACTGATGGGATTGGATAGCCCTTCGTGTGACCGAGAAAATCAGCCTCTAGACAGCCATATTGACATTACACCTGCGGGCGATCGGAAGCGCATTCATGGTGTACCGGAAGGGTCTTTCTTGGCTAAAGAATTGCATCTACCGGCAGAACAAAGATGTAAGCTAACAAAAAAGGATACGACGAAGTTTCGCCGGCTTTCTTTCTCAGAGCCTTCATTAACTTTGAGGTGTGGAGAAATTTTCTTTCATCCCATTGAAGACAGATATCTCACCCCGCGTGAATATATGCGGATTCATGGATACCCCGATGATTATCTACTCAAAGGACCAGTGCGAGGTCGTTCCGGTAGAGCCAGACATCTCGATCAGCATCGTCAAGTCGCCAATTCTGTACCTCCTCCTGTTGCTCGTGCGATCTCAAAAGAAATCGCTTCATTCCTCAATCAAGAAAAATTTGTTGAACCATCTGAAAAAATAGAATTACTTAATGCTTAGATACCATACTGACTGAATTGACCTTGATTTATGCCTACTATCTTTGAACTCTTTGGCTTTCCGGTAGACGATCACAGATCCGAAGTAGAAGCGATACGAAAATCATGTCAATGTCCATTCATGGGTACAACTTGCGATGGTGGTGGCAACCGTTCTCAAACCAAAATTAAACTTACAAGAGAAGAACCACTCACCAGTTATTTCGATAAGAATTTAAAAAAAGTTATCCCTGGCGTTTGCTCAATCCAAGCAGGGGAAGAAGTTTGGGTAGTCTGCCCACGTCGATTATTTGCTGCAAAGTTTGACGGCAAAGGCACCCCTCCTGTCAATCGATCCATACAGGAACACGAACGTTCTCTCCTACTGAATTCAGGTTTACCGTCTAATATAGAAATTGGTAGTTGGGCAGAAGTTTCTTTAAAACATCAAGTAAAAGATGCTGATATTAACTATCATTTTGACTATATTTTGGCTCCATTAGTCGAGACATCCGTCAATGCTCTTTTGAATCAAGGTGGCTTCCCCGGTTCAACTACAAGCGACTTAAATAATATTGTTAAAATAGTGAAGAAAAGTGGTCATTTTTCAGGTATAAATAAAAATTTAGCTGATGCTTTAATTCCTCTTCCGGATTTATCTGACTTATTCATTCTGGAAGTTATGACTGCCAGCACCAGCGGTTCTAATACAGAAAAATCTACAGATATTAAAAATGCGTTTCGTAATGCTTTACTTTCCACTGAACACGCCTGTCCAGGAATAAACAAGCGTCAAGTTTGGGGGCGAATGGTAACTCAGTTATTTGCCAAAACTGCATTAGCCCATAAATGGAATGGTCGAACAATTTGGATTATTCAGGATTCTTTACTGCACAACATTGAACTGACTACACGCTTGAGAACAGCGGATATAACAGATCACAAAAATCGAAATATTAATTTGGCTATAATGCACTACTCGACGAATGAAAGTGGCACTACACAAATGTCTCTAAAATCAACTATAGAAGGAGACGCAGGTATAGACTTTGATGGAAATGATACATTTACAGATATTCTTTTGCCCAAGTTCGCGCCCCCAAAGATAGAGCTTTTAAAAGCAATTCTCAGACGTAAAGTAGATGCGATTTTTAGATTATAATACCACTTTTAAAATCTTTAATTTGAAATCGCCAAAAAATCAACAGTGTCAAATTAAAAGCATCAATTGTGGCGCAAAAATATGGCCATGAAAAAATCAACTTTATATTCGACGGCAAAGGTTCTGCCAGGAAACAAAATAGAAATTGAGACTCCCAGTCTTTCAGTCGGGCAAACCGTGGAAGTCGTTATTCTAGTCCAAGAGAGCGATCGCACTTCTTTACCCGCCGAGGGACAACCTCTCTCACTCGAACAACGTCTCGCTTTTCTCAAGTTACCGCTGGATGAACGTCGGCGTATTCTCGAAAAGCAAGCTGAGACAATGATCGAACACTATGGAAACTACAAATCAACGTCTAGATGAATGGCGTAAATTACTGGAAAACATTCTCCAATATTATGCCGATATTCCCGATCGCTATGGCGAGGTGAGGACTTATGTTGTTGTCAGCCGAGACAACAATCACTTTATGCTGGTACACGAAGGCTGGGAAAACCATCGGCGGGTTCATGGCTGCGTCGTTCACGCCGAAATTCGCAATGAAAAAATTTGGATTCATTATGATGGTATAGAAGATGGCATCACTCCCGAACTGGTTGCAGCCGGAGTTCCGAAAGATCGCATTGTCCTCGCTTTTCATCCTCCCGAAGTTCGGGAACATACCGGATATGCGATCGCCTGATCGTCTAACTTTTATATAGCAATCAGCAGTCAGGTTTCAGCAATCAGCAAAGCTTGAGAGTCCATAATTGGGAGGTTTCCGGATTTTCGGATGTCCCGACTACCCTGGCGGTTGCTATAACAGTCGGGCGATCGCGCGATCGCGGTTGGGCTGAAAAATTTCCCCGATCGCCCTACAATCAGATTGCCCTTTGATTGCATAATAGTGATGTACGATCCCCCCTATGTCTTGCTGTTCGCCGGCTTGGCGACCGGAATCCTCTCCTGCATCCCCTTCGCCGCCACCCTCAAAACCCTGGTGAACGAGTGGAAAATCAACCGTTCCACCCGCGCGATCGCCGAATTGCGGGGTCCGCGGATGCTGCTGCCGTTTGTCGCGATCGCCGCCGGAGTGTGCGTCTTTCTCGCCTCCTGCCTGCAACTGTTCCCCTTTCCGACCCGCATCGCCTACGGCCTCTCCGCCGCCGTCACGGCGATGATGGCGGGTTCAGTGTGGTTTCAGTTCACCCGCGTTTTGGATCAACTGGAAAATCGGGGATTGCAGGGGATCGATTTGGACGACCTGAGTTTGGGGAAAATGATTCCCCAACCCAATTCCGGGAAAGAATAGTTCGATCAAACCGGCAGTCGGTTGATATCTTGATTTGAGCCCAAAACCACCATCACGGTCCCCTTCTTCAACCGCTTGTTGGGGAGGGGATTGATCTCCAACTTATCATTTTCATTGCGAATCGCCAGCAGGTTCAAACCGAACTTGCTGCGGAGTTCGATTTGCGCGATCGTTTTATTATCAAAATCGTCCGGAACCACCATTTCAACAATACTATGATCCGGATCAAGTTCAAACTGATCCAACAGCCGTGGTTTCGTCAGCAGCCGCGCCAATTCCTGTCCCATTTGCCGTTCCGGAAAAACCACCAAATCCGCACCCACTTTTTTTAACAGTTTGACGTGGGTTTCCGAAGAAGCCTTCGCCACCACGTTCGCCACCCCCGCCTCCTTCAAATTAAGGGTCGTGGTGATACTTTCCGCCAAGAAACTCCCCACCGCCACGATCACCGTATCCAACTCCATAATCCCCGCTTCCCGCAACGCCGGAACCTCCGTCGAGTCCAGTTGTAAAGCGTGGGTGGCGATGCGATCGTTCAACGCCAAATCGACCTTTTTCTTATCCTGATCCACTGCCAGAACTTCGTAACCCGCACCGTTTAGGGTCGCGCAAACAGCCTGTCCGAATCGACCCAAGCCGATCACCGCAAATTGCTGTTTTTCTGCCCTGAGATTTCGGAAAAAATTGAGAGATGAAAGATTCATGATTTTGCGTTTTAATTCCGATTGATTAAAATCATAGCAGAGGCCATAGAAAATTACCCCCGATTAGCCGACCAATAAATTCTCCTCCGGATAGTCGATCGCGGACGGTTTCGGATCGCCCAAAAGTGCCGACATCAATAATAATACCCCCACCCGGCCCACGTACATAGTCGCGATCGCCACCAGCCGACTCGGAATCGACAAACTCCCGGTAATTCCCGTTGAAAGACCCACCGTTCCAAATGCAGAAACGATTTCAAAAAAGACATTTCCGAATCCCAATTTCGGTTGAATCAATACAATTAAAAGCGTAGCAAAAAAAACCACGCAAGTCGAGCCTACGAGAACCCCCACCGCTTTGAGAAGTAACGTTGCCGGAATTTTTCGCTGGTAACAAAGCACTTCGTCTCGGCCTTCGAGGGCGGCTTTCGTACAGTTGACCAATATCCTCGATGTCGTCGTTTTGATCCCCCCTCCCGTACTTCCCGGACTCGCGCCGATAAACATCAAGATCATCGTGATAAAGATTCCCGCATGGGTCATCTCGCCGACATTAATCGAATTAAAACCCGCCGTCCGGGTCGTCACCGACTGGAACCAAGCCGCCTGAATTTTTCCGAAAAAACTCAAGCCTTGCAAGGTTTCTGGATTGTTGAATTCGGTAACAAAAAATAAGATCGTTCCCGCCAACAATAAGAAAATCGTCGTGCTGCCGACAACTTTAAAGTGAATCGAAAACTCCCGCCTCATCGGATCTCGTGTGAATTGATTTTTGAACCACAGATAGAGTTCCATGATCGCCTGATAGCCGAGTCCCCCAAAAATGATCAATAAACTCATCGTGAAATTGATAACCGGGGATGTCGTGTAGGCGACCAAACTGTTGGGAAACAAGCTGAATCCGGCATTGTTGAATCCGTTGATACTGTGAAAAATAGACAGCCACAGTCCTTGTCGCAATCCCCAATCGGGGACGAAAACAATCATCAAAAGTATGATGCCGGTCAGTTGAAATAACGCCATCGTGGCGATGATGGATCTGAGCAGGGGCATGACACCGCCGAGTCCGGCAGTGTCCAAGGACTTTTGCAGCGCCAATTTGTCCCGCAATCCAAATTTGCGGCCGATTAACATCAGTAAAACAGTGTTTGCAGTCATGTAGCCCAAGGCTCCGATTTCGACCAAACCGAGCAAACAAAGCTGCCCCCAAAAAGAATAAAATTGCCCCACATCGACTACCGATAACCCCGTCACGCAGACGGCGGATGTCGCCGTAAAAAGCGCCGTGACCGGATTTCCCAAACTGCCGTTGTAAATGGTATCATCCATCCACAGTAAAAATGTGCCGATCGCAATGACGGCTAAAAAACCCAGGCAAATTGTTCTTGGTACAGTCATGGGACGAGATTATATTGGTAGTCAATTTCGGGCGATCGCTCCCCGTTCATTCTGTTTTTTTCCGATCAAGTTGGAATGCCATTGGTGTCCCCGCGTTTCCCCGGCCGTTCCCGGATGAACGGGACCGACGGTGGCCGACAACGGGCAATGGGTAGATAATAGACCGTTGAGTAACGTGCGATCGCGACAAAAATGACATCAACCCTCTACGAACAGATTCAACAATTTTACGATGCCTCTTCTGCACTGTGGGAGCGGGTGTGGGGAGAACATATGCACCACGGCTACTACGGGCCGCAGGGCAATCTCAAAAAAGAACGGCGGCAGGCCCAAATCGACCTGATCGAAGAACTACTCGACTGGGGACTCGATCGCACGAACCCCCCCCAAACCATCTTAGACGTGGGTTGCGGCATCGGCGGCAGCACCCTCTACCTGGCTGAAAAATTCGGCGCGGCGGCCACCGGGATCACCCTCAGCCCCGTCCAGGCGCAGCGAGGAAGCGATCGCGCCCGGTCAGCCGGATTGAGTCAAAACATCGAGTTTCGCGTCGCCAACGCCCTGGAAATGCCCTTCGAGGACGAATCCTTTGACCTGGTGTGGTCCCTGGAGAGCGGCGAACATATGCCCGACAAAATCCAGTTTTTGCGGGAATGTCAGCGAGTCCTCAAACCCGGCGGCACGTTCCTGATGGCCACCTGGTGCCACCGCCCCCTGGGGGGAACAGCGGGACAACTCACCGACGAAGAACGGCGGCATTTGGCGGCAATTTACGACGTCTACGCCCTCCCCTACGTCATCGCTTTACCCGAATACGAAGCGATCGCCGACCGCATCGGATTTCAACATCTCCGGACGGCGGACTGGTCAAAAGCCGTCGCCCCCTTTTGGAACATCGTCATCGACTCCGCCTTCGACCCCGCCGCCATTTTCGGACTGCTTCTCAGCGGTCCCTCTACCCTGCGGGCGGCACTCTCCCTGGGATTGATGAGTCGGGGATACGAAACCGGACTGATTCGGTTCGGATTACTTCGCGGCAAAAAAACAATTATTAATTGTTAATTGTTAATGATTAATTGTTAAGCAATCCCTCCACGACCCGGTTCATGCCGACAGAATTGGAGGCTTTGAGCAAGACGCGATCGCCCGGTTTCAGGAATTCCTGGAGGTGGGCGGCCATGCGGTCGTGAACCCCCTCCGAGGTGATATCTTCCACGTCGATAAACGGCAACCCGGCCGCACCTTCCGCCATCGCCTCGGCCTCCTCAAAATCCGCCAAAATAAATAGAGCGTCCAAATTTAATTCTTTGGCTTTCAAACCCACCCGCCGGTGAAATTCGGGCGATCGCTCCCCCAATTCTTTCATCGTCCCCAACACGGCGATCCGGCGATTTCCAGGCGTTTCCGAGAGCAATTGCAGCGCCGCCAATGTGGACTCCAAACCCGCGTTGTAGGTTTCATCCAACAGTACAATATCATCTCCGGTGCGATGCCGTTTCGCCCGTCCGTCCGGCAGTTGCACCGCGACTCCCTTCCGCAGCGGCTCGTAAAGTTGTTCCGGCGGAATATTAAAACCGACAATTGTTTTAAAGACGGCCAACGCCGCCAAAAAATTCGAGGCATTGTGAGCTCCCGGCAGAGGTAAGGGCAACTCCACCCCCTCCACCCGGATGGTTTCGGGATTTATCAATTCCCCCCGCAAGTCTCCCCCCTGCAACCCGTAGGTGAGGGTGGTGCCGGACCAAACGGTAGCCGCCGTATCCATCAGGCGGCGGTTGTCGGCGTTGAGGATAGCCACCGATGTCCCCGGCATTTCCGCCAGCAACTCGCACTTCGCCCGGGCGATCGCATCTTCAGACCCCAGGCGTCCGATGTGGGCCGTCCCCACGTTGACGATCACCCCCACCGTGGGGCGGGCGATTTGGGTCAGTTCGGCGATCTCCCCGGGGCCGCGCATCGCCATTTCCACCACCGCGAAATCGTGGTTTTCCCGCAGTTCCAGGAGGGTTTTGGGGACACCGATCTCGTTGTTGTAGTTGGCGTGGGTTTTGTGGACGCCGCCGAGTCGGGCCAGCACCGCCGCGATCAGTTCCTTGGTGGTGGTTTTCCCAGCCGAACCCGTCACGCCGACGACGGGAATCGAAAAGCGATCGCGCCAGGTGCGGGCGATCGTCTGGTAGGCTTTTAAAGTATCCGCCACCGGGATCAGCGGCAACCCCGGGCGGGCGGCGGCGAATTCCTCACAGACGACGGCGCAGGCGGCCCCAGAAGCGATCGCCGCCTCCACGAAATCGTGGCCGTCGAATCGCTCCCCCCGCAGGGCGACAAACAGCTCTCCCGGCCCCAGGGAGCGGGTATCAGTGGTGACACCAATCACGGGTAAATCCCCCGGGACGTCACAGGAGGCGGCCCGATTTGTCGCTAAGATCTGGATCAGTCGGGTCAGGGTGATGGACTCGGACATTATCCTTTAAAATTGAAGATTTGACTCCAGGGTGCCATCATGATTCCAGATTCGGCGGGGTTAGCCGAAACGTCCCGGAAGTGCGATCGATTGGGGGTCCGACAGAACCATCAAATCGCAGTGAATGCCCCGAACTCTCACGAGTTCAAAGAAATTCTTGCCGTTGCCGGGACAAAATTTCAAGTTTTCTGAATCAATTGAAGGCTGAAAGTTCATTATAATATGGGGTGCAAAATGATGGCAAAGTCGATCAAAATTCCCCGACCGACAGCAGAGACCGACCTTTCCATCCACCCCGTCGCCCGGAAATGGGAACGGCGGTCCAATCGATGCCGACACCCCGAGGGTTTTGCGCCCCCATTTCGGACAAGCCAAGCAATTACGGTCACACGGGTATCCTCCGATGAAAAAAACACTGGCGGATCGTTATAATCAGCCAATTTCTCCAGAAGAACAACAATTGTACGACCATTGGCTCGAACGGGTCGAACGGGAAAACGAAACCACCCTGATCGAGCATTTCCGCCTGCTGTTCGTTCAGGGGTCGGGGTACCCCGACCGGGGCATCGCCCAGGCGATGGAGAAACTGCTCCGCTCCCCCCACATCGAAGAGGAGTTCAATTTTATACTCAACCGCTGCTGCCACATCCTGATCAACCGGTGGCACACCCATCCCCACCGACGGCGGGCCATCCACCGCCTCGTCCGCCTGTTTGACGAGGTGTCCCCGGCCACCCCCCAATCCCTGTACCTACACTCCCGACGCACCCAGCGGCTCTCCTACCTGGTGCGGAATTTCTTGGAAAGCGAGCAGTACCACGCCCTGAAACGCTTCGCCGAGGTGTTGTGTCAAGCCCCGCAACCGAGCCGTCACCTCACCCAGGCCGAACCCCTGAGAACCTTAATTCCCCGCTACCCCTATTTGTACCGGTACTGCCTGCTCAGTGAGGATAGCCCCTACGAACATCAACAAATGATCCGGCAAATTCAGGCGCAGAAGCAGCGAAAATTTGAACTCGAACTGTCTCAGTACGCCCTCCACCAGGTGCGCCGCATCAACCTCGCCCGCACCCAACCCGAAGTCGCCAAGCAGATGACAATCCCCCTGGCCAATCCGACGCTCCTGAACGACCGAGAACTGTTTTTTGCCCTCAAGCAATTTGTCGGCAAAGTCGAGGGGGGCAACACCTATCGAGACCTCGCCCGGGGGTTCATCTCCCAGGTGAGTCCCAACCAAACCTTCCGTTCTTTCAAGTCGGATTTTTACGAATACTTGATGCACAACTCCTTCGAGTCCGGCTACCTGAATCGCCAATTCAACGAAAAACTGTACAAGCAGTTACAAAACACCATCCCCCACAGCGACGACGAACCCTTCAGCGAGTTCCTGATGTTGAGAACTTGTTCCCAGCTCTTGAACTTTTTAGTGGTTGAAAGCCCCCAGAAGCCCCATCACTTCGTCTTGATCGACCTGATCGCCAATATCGGCCCGACCATTGTCGTCAGCTTGCTGCTCAAAATCGTGTTGCTTTGTCGCAAAGTCAAACCCTACCTAGAAAAGCGGTTTGCCGTCCTGTTTAACCATTACGAATCATCGTCCCAGGAGGGGCTGCATTGGCTCGTCAAAGTCCTCGAAAACTTGAACGTTGGTCTGACCACAAATTTCGGCAGCGTTGACCTTTCCTTTGTCCGCTAGGGAAGCCGAAGCCCGGGGGGAAGAAAAGCCGATCGCGGGGGCGTCAAAATAATTGTTCCACCCCCAGAATGTTGTGGTAAAATGAGTGGCGTGAGTCAGGTTCGGCTGGGTACTTCGCGATCGGCTACAGAATTGTTCACAACTCTCGTCCATTTCTGTATCGGCAGGTATTGCTCCGAAACTGAGTTCTGTTAAGCGTGTTAATGTTGGAGTCATTCCATGTCGATATACGTCGGTAACTTGTCTTATGACGTTACCCCAGATGAATTGAGCGACGCTTTTTCCAAGTATGGGACGGTCAAGCGAACGACGATCCCCACAGACCGCGAGACCGGAAGATCCCGGGGCTTTGGCTTTGTGGAAATGGTGAATGAAGAAGACGAAAACCAAGCCATCGAAGCCCTCGACGGATCCGAATTAATGGGACGTCGCATTCGCGTTAACAAGGCGAGGCCCCGGGAAAATCGGGACAATCAGAAACGCGGAGGTTTTCAAGACGCCTAATTCAACAACAATCTTAAAGATTTTGACAGTTTGACCGAAAACCCGGGGTTCAAGCCTCGCCCCTTCAGGACGACCTCTTCGGTCGCTCCTTGGCCATCATCTTGACCCTTCGACTCCGCCCAGGGTCAACGTCGGGCGGAGTCGAGACGTTGACCGAGTGTCCCACGGCTTCCCGTCTGCGGCCGACAATCACCCCGGCGGCGGTGACGTCGCGGTCGGTGCGATCGCCACACTCGGGGCCATCGTGGAAGCGACGGGATGGATTCGCTTCGGTTCCGGAAGTCCGACGAACCAAGAATCCCCTCCCTCCGCTACGCTAAAGGGAGGGGAGTGTCAATCCGAGGGGGTTGTCGTTCTCCCGACCCCCGAGGAGCGATTCTCGAGGAGCGGGCGCGTTTTTCGGTCAAAACCATGAGTCTGGATAAAGAACTCGACAAGACAATTTCAAGCTTTGCCGACATCGAAGCCGAGTTGAACCTCCAGCAGGCCCGCGACGTGTTGCGGGATCTGGTGGGACACCTGGACTTGACCGCCGAAGAGCGGGCAGGCCTCGAATCGGAAATCGGCGGTTTGGAAGGGATGATGGACAAGCTGGAGCAAACCACCATCCAAATTGCCGTGTTCGGGATGGTGGGGCGGGGCAAATCTTCCATCCTCAACGCCCTGCTAGGCCGGGACGTGTTCGCCACCGGTCCGACCCACGGCATCACCCGCAACACCGAAGCCCAGTCCTGGCAAGCCCCCCCTTGCGCCCCCCCGGCCGGAGAGGAAACGGCCTCCGGGCCGATCGCCTACCGGATGTCCCAAGTCGAACTGATCGACACCCCCGGCATCGACGAGGTAGACGGCCAGACCCGGGAAGAAATGGCCCGCCAGGTCGCCCGGGGAGCCGATCTGTTGCTGTTCGCCATATCCGGGGACATCACCCAGGTCGAATACGAAGCCCTCTCCCAGTTGCGGGAGGCCGGAAAGCCGATGCTGCTGGTGTTCAACAAAATCGATCGCTACCCGGAAGCCGACCGGCGGGCAATTTATGAAAAAATTAGGGACGAACGGGTGCGGGAATTGCTCTCCCCCGAAGAAATCGTGATGGTCGCCGCCTCCCCATTGGAAGCCCGAGCCGTCCGCCGCCCGGACGGGAGTTTTCACACCCAACTGAGCCGGGGTGCTCCCCAAATTGAAGACCTGAAGTTGAAAATTCTCGACATTTTGGATCGGGAGGGCAAATCCCTCGTCGCCCTCAACACGATGCTCTACGCCGGGGATGTCAACGAGCAGGTGGTGCGGCGCAAAATGGAGATTCGCAACGAACGCGCCGAGCGGGTGATCTGGAACGGGGTGATGGCCAAAGCCCTCGCCGTCGCCCTCAACCCCCTGACGGCGATCGACCTGCTCACCGGGGCCGCGATCGATGTCACCCAAATCCTGACCCTCTCCCGACTCTACGGGATTCCCATGACCCAACGGGGCGCCCTGGCGCTGCTCCAAAAAATCGCCCTGGGCATGGGGGGGATCGGCGCCGGCGAACTGGTCGCCCACTTGGGCCTGAGTTCCCTCAAGGGCATCTTGGGAGCCGCCGCCCCGGCCACGGCCGGGGCCACCCTCGCCCCCTACCTGTCCGTCGCCGTTGCCCAGGCCTCCGTCGCCGGGGTGTCCTCCTACGGCATCGGCCAGGTGACGAAAACCTACCTCGCCAACGGTGCCTCCTGGGGGGAAGACAGCCCGAAAGCAGTGGTGAGGCGGATTCTCCTATCATTGGATGAGACATCGATTCTGAATCGAATCAAGGAAGAATTGTGGGCGAAGTTGGATTGGGGGGCATGAATTGTCGGCGGGGGGACTCGATCGCGGTCCGCCGGCCGGCTCCACTCGGGAAACAGAATGAATAGCATTCCACAAGCGACATCCAAAGCCGAGATTTTAATCGTTGACGATCAGGCCGAGAACCTGCACCTTTTGTCATCTCTGCTGCGTCAGGCGGGACATCGCGTCAGACAGTCCCTCAACGGCGATATGGCGCTGCATTCGGTGCGGGCGAAATTGCCGGATTTGATCCTGCTCGACGTGAGGATGCCGGGGATGGACGGCTATCAACTGTGCCGGCATTTTAAATCGGAAGAAAAAATTGGCGACATCCCCATCATTTTTTTGAGCGCCCTCAACGATATCGATTCGATCGTGGCGGGCTTTGAAGTGGGGGGGGTGGACTACATTACCAAGCCGTTTCACGTCGAAGAAGTGCTGATTCGGGTCAACACCCAACTGCGAATTCACGAACTCCAACAGCAACTCAAAGAGCACAACGAATCCCTGCAAAAGCAGATTCGCTTGAGCGAGAAGTATTTGCACGATCGCCAAGTTGCCGACGACCGCCGGCAACTGCTCGAAAAAGCGATCGCCGCCACCCAAAATGGCATCGTCATCACCGACCCCAATCTCCCCGACAATCCGATCATTTACGTCAACCCCGCCTTCGAGCGGATCACCGGCTATTCGGAGGCGGAAATCTTGGGTCGCAATTGCCGCTTTTTGCAGGGGAGCGATCGCGACCAACCCGCCCTCGAAGACGTCCGGGAGGCGATCGCCCGGGGAGAGGAATGTCGCGTCACCTTGCGAAATTATCGCCGGGACGGCACGCTATTTTGGAACGAAGTCTTTATTTCTCCGGTCAAAAATGAGCGGGGCGAGCTGACCCACTTCATCGGCGTCCAGTCCGACATCACCGATCGAAAACGGGCCGAAGATGTCCTGCAACGCTCCCAAACCGCACTCAAAAAAGCCAATGACGAGTTGCAGCGCCTCGCCCTTTACGACGACCTCACCCAAGTGGCTAACCGCCGCCGTTTCAACGAATATTTGGACTACAGTTGGCAGCGGTCGAGCCGGGAAAAACAGTTCCTTTCCGTGATTTTTTGCGATGTCGATCACTTTAAACGTTACAACGACACCTTCGGCCACCAAGCCGGAGATGAGTGCTTGAAAACCGTCGCCGCCGCCATCGCCGCCGCCCTGCCGCGCTCCGTGGATTTGGTCGCCCGCTACGGGGGGGAAGAATTTGCCATCATCCTCCCCAACACGCCGGCGGCGGGGGCCGAGCAGGTGGCGGAACGCATCCGCCGACAGGTGGAAAACCTGCACGTCCCCCACCCCGCATCCGACAACAGCCCCTACGTCACCGTCAGCTTGGGGATCGCCTGCGAGATTCCCGGGCCGGAATTTTCCGTGGACGATCTGATGGCCGCGGCCGATCGCGCCCTGTACGCGGCCAAAGATCGGGGTCGCAACCGTACCGTCGTCGGGGAGCATCCGAGTGCGGAAACATCCCACACTTCGGGACGATCGCACTCTCAATTTCGCCGCACCTGAACCCATTTGGTGTAGGATCTGGGCTAGTTTTGTGCTTCGATCGCAATGGGTAAGCTGTCTATTACTTTCCCCCCATTACTCACTCCGATGAAACGATATTATTGGCTCCCCCTCCTCGTCGCGGGCGCGATCGCGGTGGGCGGCTCGGCCGCGACTCCCCCCCCCGAACCGTCGAATTCTCCACCGCAGCAGACCCCCCTCGCCGACACCCAAAAAATTGTCGTTTTGGGAGATAGTATCACCCAGGCGGGCGGACAGTACGGCGGCTATATTTGGCTCCTCAGACGCTATTTGAACGCCCTCTATCCTGCCCAATCCATCGACGTAATCGATGCCGGAATTTCGGGTAATAAATCAGCGGATCTCGACGCTCGATTCAATCGAGATGTCCTCTCACAAAAACCGGATTTGGTGATTATTAACGTGGGTATCAATGATGTCATGCAGAGTTTTCAATCCCCCTCGGCGACGGACAGCGAACCGCCCTTGGAGGTTTATCGTCAAAAATTGACCGCGATGGTGAAGGCGGCTCGGGCTCGACAGATCGAAGTCCTGTTGCTCTCCCCCACCATCGTCTACGAAGATCTCAACAGCCGGGAAAATATTCGCATGGTTGAATACATCGCCGCCATGCGGGATGTCGCCGCCCGAAATCGGGTGCAATTTATCGACCTCCACACCCCCTTCCGCCACATCATCATGACCTATCAACGCTACGGAGGGCGATCGCAAAATATTTTGACCCGGGACGGCATCCACCCCAACATCGCCGGACACCAAATCATGACCTACACTTTATTGCGGGGATTGGGAGTCCCCGAAGACCAAATTCAAAACCTGAAATTGGATTGATATCAAGTCTGTTTGGATACTTACACAATCTGTCGAGAAAAGGCAATAGGCAAGAGGCAATAGGCAAAAGTTTGAAGCGGTTTCAGGAGGGACAAGGAAAACCGGGAATTCTAATGGTTTTATCGGACATGATATGAAAAGTGAAAAGTCGCCGATCGCCAACTCCGGAAACCCCAATTAGCGACGATTATAGCGCTGCGCGCGGTCCTCGGCAGTCGGGAGTCGGGAGTCGGAAACTGAAACGGCTTTTCTATAAGGGTTTGA
>NZ_JAJENU010000547.1:0-14454 GCF_035615495.1 Lyngbya sp. CCY1209
GGTTGGGCAACCCGGGACGGTTGGGCAACCCGGGACGGTTGGGCAACCCGGGACGGTTGGGCAACCCGGGACGGTTGCCCCTACAAATTTTACTCCCTACTCCCTACTCCCTATTTCCTACTCCCTACTCCCTCTTTCATTATTAATTATTAATTATTAATTGTTAATTATTTTGTAAAGTGGACGCCCCGCTACCCCCAACTCGCTTCCGGACGGGAAAAAAGTAAGAGACACCAGGTCGCCGACTGGTATCGACAGCAGTGGGAGTTTATTCAGTACCCGGACTGGACTCCAAACCCCACTGGTACTTGAGAAAATGCTGGTACATATTCTCTCGAATCAACATTTGTTCGTAGAGGTTCACCAAAAACTCTTGAGCCTGTTCCCGACTCATCTGGTTCACCTGCATTTTGAACGAAGACAGGTTGAATTGTTGTTCCAAAGATAGGTTGCCGTTTGATTCCATCATGATTTGAACTCCTGAACGATTAGATGTAAGTTCCTAAGCTGGATTTGCCACTCGGGGCAATTGTTACAAATGGTAACAATAATTTGACAAAGTGTCCACTTTGCTATCTTACCCAGATATGCCGATATAAGATATCAGATCCGCCGGGAAAGTTTGTAGCAAACGATACTTCACCGGAGGCTGTAAATCCATCTAGGTCAGCTTTTCGGCGCTTTGAGTCGCACCCTTCGATCCCCATTTTTATCCCAATGTCAGGGGATCGACATCAATCGTCAGGCGGACGGAGCGGGGACGGCCTCTTCCCAAAGAGTCAAAAATGGGGGGGATTTCCGCCTCAGACGGGGGCAACTTCAACAAAACCTGCCAGCGATACCGGTCGGCGACCCGCATCACGGGGGCGGGAGCCGGCCCCAACAGTTCCCCAATCGAATTCCCCATCGCCCCCTGCAACTCCAGCGCCAGATTTTCGGCCGTCCGCTCCACCTCTCCGGCATCGGCGCCGCTCAACCGCAGCAAGATCAGCCGGCCGGAGGGGGGATAATTGAGTTCCGAACGCTGCCGCAGTTCCGCTTCCACAAAAGCTTCGTAGGCGTGGTTCCGCACCGCTTGGATGACCGGATGTTCGGGGGTGTAGGTCTGCAAAATCACCCGGCCGGGATCGTCGCCCCGCCCCGCCCGTCCGGCCACCTGCAACAGCGTCTGAAACGCCCGTTCCCCGGCCCGGTAGTCCGACAGGTGTAGCAGTCCGTCCGCCGACACGATCCCCACCAACCCGACGGAATCCAAATCCAACCCTTTGGTGAGCATCTGGGTCCCCACCAACAAATCCGCCTCCCGGTGGGCGAAGCGAGTCAGCAGCACCCGGTGGGCGTTTTTGGCGCGGGTGGTGTCGCTGTCGAAGCGGATGAAGCGCAATTCCGGGAACGTCCGCTGCAATTCCTGGGCGACGCGCTGGGTGCCGCTGCCGAAATGTCGAAAGTAGGGGGAATCGCATTCGGGACAGCGTTGGGGGTAGTCGCGGGAATAGTTGCAGTAGTGGCACCGCAACCGGGGGACGGCGTCGGCGTGGGTGTGGTGGTAGGAGAGGGAGACATCGCAGTGGGGGCATTCCACGACGTAGCCGCAACTGCGGCAGGAGACGAAGGTGCTGTGTCCCCGGCGGTGGATGAAGAGGATGCCCTGTTGGTTGTTATCGCGCAATTGGCCGATCGCCTCCTGCAAACTGTAGCTAAAAATTGATCGATTTCCCCGCCTCAACTCCCGCCGCATATCCACGACTTCCACGGGGGGTTGGGGGCGGGAGAACACCCGCTCGGGGAGGGAGAGGTAGTGGGTGTGGGGGTCGGAGGTGTGGCGGTGTTCTTGCCAGCTTTCCAGGGAGGGCGTGGCCGACCCCAAAATCAGGGGACAATCTTCCAGTTCGGCCCGCCAAATCGCCACGGTGCGGGCGTGGTAGCAGGGCTGGGGCTGGTCTTGTTTGAAGCTGCCGTCGTGTTCTTCGTCGAGGATAATTAACCCCAAATTGGGCAGGGGGGCGAATATGGCCGATCGCGTCCCGATCGCCACTTGGGGCGTTCCCCGGGTCATGTTGCGCCAGGTGTCGTAGCGTTCGCCCTCGGACAGGGCGCTGTGGTAGACGAAAACGCGGTCGCCGAACCGGGCGCGGAAGCGGTCGGTGAGTTGGGGAGTCAGGCCGATTTCCGGGACGAGGACGAGGGCCGAGAGTCCCCGCTCCAAAATGGGGGCGATCGCTTGCAAATACACCTCCGTTTTACCCGACCCGGTGACGCCGTGGAGGAGCACCCGCTGGAAGCCGGACAGATGATTGACGATCTCCAAAGCGCTTTCTTGGTGGGGGGTGAGGGATTTGGGGCGATCGGGGGCGGTGGGGATGCCGCGATCGCGCCGCAAGACTTCCCGCTCGTCCAGGACGACGCACCCCTTTTCTTGCAGGGTTTTCAGCAAACCCGAACTGGTGTTGCAGGTTTGCAGCAACTCCGTCACCCACATTTCGCCTCCCCGCCGTCGCAGACTTTCCAAAACCTCCCGCTGGCGGGGGGTGAGATCTCGGGGGGGCAAATCCACAACCAGAGTAATCGCCTGTTTCAGTTTCGGGCGGGGGGGGCTCGGCGGTTCCAGGTAACTTTCCACCCACCCCCGTTTGAGGAGATCTTGCAGTCCGCGATAGCCGCCCTTCACCTGCCGCTGGAGATATTGCCAGGTGTAATCCCCCGTACCGGATTGGGTGAGGAGGCGGAGGATGGTCTGGGCGGACGGCTGCAAAAACTGTTCGGCGTGGGGGGGGACGGCTTCCGGAATCAGGCGGATGCGACGCTGACTCCGACGCAGCAACCCCGGCGGCAGGGAGGTGCGGATCGTCCGAATTAAGGGGGTTTGGTAGTAGTTGGAAACCCGTTGGAGGAGTTGCCAGTAGGTGGCGGGGAAGAAGCCGCGGCCGGTGACGTCTTCCACGTCCCGCAGGCGGTTCGGGGCCAAGCCGGGGGGCAGGTCGGACACCAACCGGATCGCGATCGCCCCCACCTGCTGGCTGCCGAAAGGCACGCTGAGAATATCCCCGGGTTCGATGTCGAGGTGGGCCGGAATGCCGTAGGTATAGAGGTTTTCCGTCTCTTCTTCCGCCGTCGTCACCCGCCGAGTCGGCAAGTCCACCAACACTTCCACCAACCGGAGTCCGCCATCGCGATCGCCGGACGGTTGGGTGGGGTAGGATGCACCCGGTTCGGCTAATTTGAATGACGCGCGATCGCAGATCGTTGAAGACATGACAAAGCCAACTCGACAGGGAAGGAGCAAAGAGTGAGAAGTTGGGAGCGAGAATGGTCTCACTTCTCACCCCTCTTGTCTCACTTCTCAGGACGTGCTGAGAATATCCGCGATCGCCCGATGTTCTTCGGGGGGCTCGGCGATCACCTGGCGGGCGTCGGTGATCAGCCAGTCCAGGGCGGCGGCTTGGACATCGATGGCGGCCCCCTCTTTGTCCACGCAGTAGCGGCCGAACACCAACTTGTCCACCAGGCGGACGCCGCGGCCGAGACGGGAATACTCGAAGATCACGCTGTTGCTGACGTAGGCATCGCTACAGATCGAACAACTCGGCCCGATCATCGTCGGACCGACGATCGTGGCGCCATCTTCGATGCGGGTCATCCCGCCGATGTAAACCGGCCCTTCGATGTGAACTTTATCCCAATTGACAGCCACGTTCAACCCGGTGTAAACGCCGGGGGCGACTTCCCGCCCGGGGATGGGGACATTTTTCACCTCGCCCAGCAACACGCTGCGAATCGCCCGCCAGTAGTCGGGCACTTTGCCGATGTCCACCCATTCAAAATCCATCGTGATGCCGTAGAAGGGGGCGCCGATTTCCACCAGATGGGGGAACAGGTCGCCACCGATATCGTACTCGCAGCCGGAGGGAATGTAGTCGAAAATCTCGGGTTCAAAGATATAAATTCCGGTGTTGATGCTGGTGCTGAGGGCTTCCTCGACGGAGGGTTTTTCCTGAAACGCCTTGATCCGATCCTCCTCGTCCGTGACGACGACGCCGTAACTCGACACCTGGTCTTTCGGTACGGATTTCATGACGACGGTGGCGATCGCACCCTTTTCTTTATGCCACCTCACGGCCTCCGTCAGGTCCAAATCGATCAGGGCGTCGCCGCAGAGGACGATAAAGGTATCGTCGAAAAAGGGATTGAAATCCTGGATCTTCTTCATCCCCCCGGCCGATCCCAGGGCTTTCCCGATCAGATTGCCATCTTCGATACTCCCCTCGAAAGAATAGGAAATTTCGACGCCGAAGCGTTGGCCGTCGCGAAAGTAGTTTTCGATTTCATCCGCCAAGTGGCTGACGTTGACCATAATTTGGTCGAAACCGTGTCGCCGCAACAGATCCACCAAAAATTCCATCACCGGTTTCTGGAGGATGGGAATCAGAGGTTTGGGGATGGTGTAGGTAATGGGACGAACGCGAGTACCCTTGCCCGCGGCCAAAATCATGGCTTTCATGGTCACTTCCTCTACCCTAGGCTG
Source organism: Lyngbya sp. CCY1209 (assembly GCF_035615495.1). Classification (GTDB taxonomy): domain Bacteria; phylum Cyanobacteriota; class Cyanobacteriia; order Cyanobacteriales; family Microcoleaceae; genus Limnospira. Next base: position 4,523 of record NZ_JAJENU010000547.1, read on the forward strand.
GTCTACAAGTTGGTTTTCAACGGATATCAACCGACGGATCAATCCGCATGATTTTTCTGCGCTCCCTGGATTTCGATCTGTGCAATTGGATCGGATCGGTCAGCTATACCGTTCTAGCCTATCAAGATTTATTCGACTTTGCCCGGAAGTTGAGAGGCGGGGGAGGTGGCGGGGCTCCCGGGCAGGAGGGCGGAAATTGATAATTGTCAATTGTCAATTGTCAATTGTCAATTATCAATTGTCCCTACACCCCAATCAGTTTCAGGGCGAAGAGTTTCTCGATCGCCCCTTCTACGGCCCGATCCGGGGTGGAGGCGCCGGAGGTGACGCCCACCACGATTTGACCGTTCGGAAGCCAGTTTTCGGCGATTTCGAGATCCCGGCCCAGGGGTTTGTGTTCGATTTGGTTTCCGCCGAGAATGCGATCGGGACCGTCGATGTGATAGGAGGGAATTCCCCGTTCGATCGCCATCTCTTGCAGGTGGGTGGTATTCGAGGAGTTGAACCCGCCAATCACCAACATCAGATCCAATTTTTCCTCCACCAAATTCAGCATCGCGTCCTGGCGTTCCTGGGTGGCGTCGCAGATGGTATTGAAACTTTGGAAATGTTGGTTCAAATTCTCCGGACCGTACTTTTTCATCAGAATCCGTTCAAACAGTTTTCCGATCTGTTCGGTTTCGCTTTTTAACATGGTGGTTTGGTTGGCGACGCCGATACAGTCGAGGTCGCGATCGGGGTCGAATCCCTCGGAGTGGGCACCGTCGAATTTTGCCAAAAACGCCCCGCGATCGCCGCCGTTGAGGATGTAGTCGGCTACATATTCGGCCTCTTCTAAATTCAACACCACCAAATATTTACCCGCGAAGGAACTGGTGGCGACGGTTTCTTCGTGTTTGTATTTCCCGTGGATGATGGAGGTGTACTGTTTTTTCTTGTGCTTTTCGACGGTATTCCAAACTTTCGACACCCAGGGACAGGTGGTATCGACGATCTTACAACCTTTGTCGTTGAGGATCTGCATTTCTTGGACGCTGGCCCCGAAGGCCGGGAGGATGACGACATTGCCGGCTTCCACCACGGAGAAGTCTTTCTGGCCGTCTTCGACGGGGATGAACTCGACGTTCAGATCCCGCAAATGCTGGTTGACGGAGGGGTTGTGGATGATTTCGTTGGTGATCCAGATGCGATCGCCTGGAAAATGTTGCCGCGTCTCGTAGGCCATCGCCACGGCCCGTTCCACCCCCCAGCAGAATCCGAAGGCCTCCGCCAGCCGGATGGTGACGTCACCCCGTCTCAGAGTATAATTATTGTCTCTGATTTCCTGGATCAGGCCGCTTTTGTAGGCTGTGTCCATGACTCCGGCCACTTCTTCTTTGTGCCCGAAGCCCTTGCGGTTGTAGGAGTCCGAATGCTGGAGCGATCGTCTAAATGCTCTTGTATCCATAGTGTAGATTAAATTTGATCCGGCTTTGCTACAGATTTTAACCCGTCGGCGGTGCGATCCGGAAGATCGCCGGCCGTCAATGCTTCGGGGACGACCGGGTGATGAGATCCTCTGTTTCTATTCCGTGGCATGGGATGTCGAAAAAAAGACGGCCGGGGAAAGGTGGAAAAATTCCGCCAATTTTTGAATGTGTTCCACGGTCAACTGACGCTTTCCGTTCAAAATATCCGACGCGATCGATTCGGTTTTAAAAATGGGAACCAGATCTTTTTGTTTCATCCCCCGGTCGGCAATTAGAACTTTCAACAGTTCCACGCCAAAAATGTCGGGAATCGGTTCTTCGACCCGTTCTTCATAGTCATAAACGAGGGTCCCCAAAACGTCTAGGTAATCCGGTTCATCGGGACTCAATTCCGGTTGGTCGATTAAACCGTCTATAACAGCTTGAACTTTTAGAAATTCATCCCGATTTTTGATAGGACGGGGAGGACAGGCTGAGAGAATTTTCAAATAATTATCATTGGTAGTAAACATCTGATTTTGCTCTTTATAATTTCAAGGATGAGGATGTCCGAAAACTGATCGTTATAACTTAGCAAATTGCGAAGTGACTGTCAACCCACTCCCCGAGCCGGACTATGGAAATAGTTTTCGACCTCGCGGACGATGCGTTCGGCGGCGCGGCCGTCCCCGAAGGGATTAATGGCGGTCGCCATTTTTTGGTAGGCGTCGGGGTCGGCGAGGAGTGAGGAGGCGGCTGCCAAGATGTCCTCGGATTCGGTGCCGACGAGTTGGGCGGTTCCGGCCGCGATCGCTTCCGGGCGTTCCGTAGTTTTTCGCAATACCAAAACGGGTTTTCCCAGGCTGGGGGCTTCCTCCTGGAGTCCCCCCGAGTCGGTGAGGAGGAAATGCGATCGGGCGATCGCTGCGACGAGTTGGGCGTAGTCGAGGGGTTCGGTCAAAATCACCCGGGGATGGTCGCCCAAGGCTTTTTTTAAGGGTTCTCGCACGGTCGGATTTCGGTGCAGGGGGAGAAGTAAAACCGTGTCGGGGAAGCGATCGAGAATTTGCCGAAATCCCCGGGCGATCCCTTCCAAAGGTTCCCCCCAATTTTCCCGGCGGTGGACCGTCGCCAAAATCAGGCGTTTATTCTCACTATCGAGATGGGGAATATCGAGTTTCGGGTGGGTTTTTGCCACCGACAATAACGCATCGATGACGGTATTTCCCGTCTGATAAATTTCCCCGACAACGCCGGAATTTTTGAGGTTTTCGACCGCCTGTCGGGTGGGGGCGAAATGGAGTCGGGCGAGTTGGGAGATGAGGCGGCGGTTGGCCTCTTCGGGGTAGGGGTTGAAGAGGTCGTCGGTCCGCAGTCCAGCCTCGACGTGGCCGACGGGGATTTTCTGATAAAATGCGGCTAAAGCGGCGGCGAAGGCGGTGGTGGTGTCGCCCTGGACGAGAACCATGTGGGGGGCAATTTCTTCAAACAGCTTTCCGAGTCCTTCCAAACTGCGGCAGGTGATGTCCGTCAGGGTTTGTTGGTGCCGCATGATTTGCAGGTCGCGGTCGGCTTTGAGGTCAAAAAGATCCATAACTTGTGCGACCATTTCCCGGTGCTGCCCCGTCAGGATAACGCGGACTTGGCAGTGGGAGGACTGCCGGAATTGCCGGACGACGGGCGCCATCTTGATCGCCTCCGGCCGGGTTCCAAATACGATGCAAATTCGACGTTCTGAATCTGACATTGATGTTTTAACTTGACATTAAAAACTGGAAAAATTATGATATCAATCGGGCGGGAAGCTGTCCGGTCGGGCGGCAGTCGGGGCCGACCGTTCGGAGAAGGGGCAAATTTCCCCATCTGCGAATTCTGCGAAATCTGCGGACAAAAATGGTGCATCCCTCACCCGATCAAAACTCGTTACAATCGCTCCGGTCGGAGTCACCCCGATCGCCGTTCCGACTCGGGCGGGTGGAGGGCAGGGGATTGAAAAAAAAGATGCAAACAATCACGATATGTTAGCACGAATCGGGACGGATTGTGGTCGGGTTCACAACATCTTACCCGGGGGGATGGAAGTATAATTATCCGAATGGCAATCGATATGAAATCGCCCTATGGGAAACACAGAATTGATTGAGTGTAGCCGTTGCCACTACGGAGAAAATTTCGGTTCGGAACAGCTACTCGATTTGGATGTGAACCTGCACCGCTTGGCCCTGGCGATCGAACGGGACAGAAAGCGGTTCGGGGGTTTGGCGGAACCGACACCCGTGATGATGTGGATGTCCGACCCGGAAGGAGCGTGTACATTTTTCAACGACACTTGGTTGGAGTTGACCGGGCGTCCCTTGGAAGCGGAACTGGGGGAAGGCTGGGTGGCGGGGGTGCACCCGGACGATCGCGAAAACTGTTTGAGAGCTTACCGGCAAGCCTTGGGCGATCGCAACCCCTTCCGACAGGAATATCGCCTGCGGCGGTTTGATGGGGAGTACCGGTGGATTTTCGACACGGGGGTTCCCCAATTCGCGCCGGACGGGACGTTTTTGGGCTACGCCGGGTCTGGCATCGACGTCACCGAGCGCCGGCGGGCCGAGGAAGAACTGCTGCACCTGTGTCGCCACCTGCGGGAGGCGGTCGCCCTGCGGACGGCGGAACTGATGCGGGCCGAACGGCAACTGCAGCAAGAAATCCAGGAACGCCTCCGGGCCCGGGAAGCCCTGGACCGATCGCAAAAGATGTTGCAGTTGGTGACGGACAACATCCCGGAGGCGATTTTTTGGAAGGACCGCGACTCGGTGTATTTGGGGTGCAATCGCCGGGGGGCCGAATGTGCCGGTTTGGGGAGTTCCGAGGCGATCGCGGGGTTGAGGGACGAGGATCTCCCCTGGGGGGAACAGGCCGAACGGATGCGGGTCCGCGATCGCCGGGTCATGGAAACCGACGCCCCGGAATACCGCCACATCGAAACTCGGCCCCGCCCCGGGGGTGGGACGGCCGACTGGGAAACCAACCGCATCCCCCTCCACGACAACGGGGGCAACGTGGTGGGGATTTTGGTGACGTGCGAGGACATCACGGACCGCCGGCAAACGGAGGCCCAAATTCTGCAGACGGCCCGCCAGTTGACCTGCGCGATCGAAACCGTGGGAGAGGGCATCACCCTGAGCAATTCCCGGGGGAAGTTTATCGTCTACAATTCCAAAATGCGGGAAATTACCGGCTACAGCCTGCAAGAGGCGGAAAGTTCCCAGGATTTTTTGCGCCGGCTCTACCCCGACCCCCAAGCCCACGCCGCCGCCCTGTCCGGACTCTACGAAATTTTGGAACGGGGGGGCGTCCGGGACGTGGAGACGACGATCCGCACCAAATCCGGCGATCGCAAGACCCTGCTGGTGTCCACCTCGATCCTGGACAATGGGGACGACAAGTTATTTTTGAGTTCCTACCGGGACATCACCGAGCGCAAGCGGGCCCTCGACGCTTTGCAAGTCACCGAACAGGAGTACCGCAGTTTGTTTGAAAATGCGATCGAGGGGATCTTTCAAACCACGCCGGAGGGAAAATACCTCAATGTCAACCCGGCCCTGGCTAAGATTTACGGCTACGCCACCCCCGGGGAACTGATGGCGCAACTGACCGACATCACCCGACAGTTGTACGTCGATCCCGATCGCCGGGACGAGTTCATCCGCCAGTTGCGGGAGTCGGAGGCGATCGTTAATTTCGAGTCCCAGGTGTACCGCGCCGACGGCCGGATCATCTGGATTTCTGAAAAAGCCCGGGCCGTTAAGGACTGGCAAGGACGGACCCTCTACTATGAGGGGATGGTGGAGGATATCACCGATCGCAAGCGGGCCGAACAGAATTTGCGGCAGCAGGCGGAACGGGAACGGCTGATGTTTTCGATCACCCAACGCATCCGGCGATCGCTGAAGTTAAATGATATTTTACAAACTACTGTGGCGGAGGTGCGGGAGTACCTGCACACGGACCGGGTGGTGATCTACCAATTCCGGGAGGACGGGAACGGCACGATGGTGGTGGAATCCGTGGCCCCCGGCTGGCAGTCCGTGGTGGGGACGGCGGTGACGGAGGATTGCTGGACTCCCCAATATCTGGAACGCTACCGGCAGGGAAAAGTCCAGGCGCTCACCGACATTTCGACTGCGGACCCGGGCCGGTGCGATATCAATTTGTTGTCCCAGTTGCAGGTTAAGGCGAATTTGGTCATTCCGATTTTGAATGGGGTACTCGCCGAGGTGTCGGGAGAGTCGGGGTCGGGTCCCCACCATCGCCTTTGGGGGCTGCTGATGGTGCAGCACTGTTCCGAACCCCGCCAGTGGGAGACGGCGGCGATCGACTTCCTGCAACAACTGGCCCTGCAGTTGGGCATCGCCATCCAACAGGCGGAACTGTACCAGCAGTTGGAGCGTCTGGCGACGTTGGACGGGTTGACCCAGGTGCCCAACCGGCGACAGTTCGACAGCTATTTGGACGCGGAGTGGCGGCGGGCGATCCGGGAGGGGACGCCGATTTCGCTGATTTTGTGCGATGTCGATTTTTTTAAGCGCTACAACGATACCTATGGGCATCAGGAGGGCGATCGCTGTCTGCAGGAGGTCGCCCGCGCCCTGAGTCGCGCCGTGCGACGTCCGGGGGATTTGGTGGCCCGCTACGGGGGGGAGGAGTTCGCCGTGATTCTGCCCAACACGGACGGCGAGGGAACCGGCTACGTCGCGGAGGCGATCCGGGCGGAAATTCGGGGGCTGCGGCGGCTCCACAAAATGTCTCCCATCGGCGAATATGTGAGCCTCAGTCTGGGGGGGGCGAGTGTTTACCCCCATTTTGACCTGAGCCTCGACCAACTCGTTGCCGGGGCGGATATCGCCCTCTACGAAGCTAAGGCACAAGGGCGCGATCGCTTCGTGATGCGGCTGTTGGGGGAGTGATGGCGACCGGGGGCGACCGGGGGCGATTCCCAAGCAGTCCAGATGTTCCACTCGCTCCCTATTCCCTATTCCCTATTCCCTATTCCCTATTCCCTATTCCCTATTCCCCACTCCCCGCCATAGGCCCAATCTTCTGATAAACTGAATCACAGATATTGGGGAAGGTTTGTCATGAGTTCGACTCAATCAGCATCTCAGGAACTTCTGCCGATTTTGGAAAATGGCGATCGCCTGTCCCAGCCGGAATTCGAGCGCCGCTACCGGTGGTCGCCGGATGTCAAAAAGGCAGAATTGATTGAAGGAGTCGTTTACGTGCCATCACCGGTCAGAGCCAGACAACATGGAAGACCCCACAGCCTGGTAATGGGCTGGTTGATGGTCTATGAAGCCAATACTCCAAATATTATGGTGTGTGACAATACGACCATGCGCCTGGATTTGGACAGCGAACCCCAACCGGATGCCTTGCTGCGTCTGGAGGAGGAGGCGGGGGGGCGATCGCGAATCAGCGAGGACGATTATATCGAAGGGGCGCCGGAATTGGTCGTGGAAATCGCCGCGAGTACCGCATCCTACGACCTCCACGACAAGTTGCGGGTTTACCGCCGCAATGGGGTGCGGGAATATCTGGTTTGGGTGGTGGGGGAACGAGAATTTCGCTGGTACGTGCTCGAAGATGGGGAGTATCGCCGGCAGGAGGCGGACGAGTCCGGGTGTCTGAAGAGTCCGTTTTTTCCGGGGTTGTGGCTGGATGTGGAACCGCTGTTGGCGGGGCAGATGGCGCCGGTTTTGGCGAAGTTGCAGGAGGGGTTGGCGTCTGCCGAACACCGGGCATTTGTGGAGGATTTGAACGGGTGAGGGCGATCGCGATCGGCGGATTTTAAGCGTTGCGGGAGGTGCGGCGATGACCGTTCAAAATCCGGAAATAAAAGATATTAAAAAGACCGGCAAATATTTGAGATTATCTGATATAAATTGAGCTCCCCTCTCCCAGAATTGGGAGAGGGGTTGGGGGTGAGGGCGAGAAGTGCCGGAAGCCCCCCTAACCCCCCAATTTTGGGGGGAACTCTTGCTCCCCTCTCCCAGAATTGGGAGAGGGGTTGGGGGTGAGGGCGAGAGATGGGATAGCGATGGCAAATTGAGCTCCCCTCTCCCAGAATTGGGAGAGGGGTTGGGGGTGAGGGCGAGAAAATTTTTTCGGTTCGGGAGCTTTTCAGGTGTACCGTTCTGGATTACAATCTCAATGATATAGCTGTAATATACATAGATATGACTCAAATTTGTAGAGCGAATTATTAATACGCTGGGAAAGTGTATAATAATTTGTTGGATTGACAGAGAACAACTTAGTAAATGCTTGGGAGCAGTTTATGAAAATCATGGTATTGGGCGGAGACGGTTTTTGCGGCTGGCCGACGGTTCTCCACTTGTCCGCCCTCGGACACGAGGTCGTTATCGTTGATAATCTGTCGCGCCGGAATATCGATAATGAATTGGAAATCCAAAGCCTGACGCCCATTCAGCCCCTCGGAATTCGCCTGAAAGCGTGGCAGGAAATTAGCGGCAAACAGATCCAATTTTTCAATCTGAATGTCGCCGACAATTACGCCCGCCTGCTGGATTTGATCGTGGAGTTCAAACCCGATGCCGTTATCCATTTTGCCGAGCAGCGGGCCGCTCCGTACTCGATGAAAAGTTCCTGGCACAAACGCTACACGGTCAATAATAATCTGAATGCGACCAACAATTTATTGGCGGCGATCGTCGAATCCAATTTGGACGTTCACGTGGTGCACCTGGGCACGATGGGGGTTTACGGTTACGGCACGGCTGGGATGAAGATACCGGAAGGATATCTGAAAATTCAAGTCCAAACCGACACAGGCGAATTGATTCAAAATGAGATTTTGTATCCCGCCAATCCCGGCAGCGTCTATCACATGACAAAAACCCAGGATCAGTTGTTCTTCGCCTACTATAACAAGAATGATGCCATCCGGGTCACGGATCTTCACCAGGGGATTGTCTGGGGGACGCAGACAGAAGAAACCAAACAGGACGAGCGGTTAATTAATCGGTTTGATTACGATGGCGACTATGGGACGGTGTTGAATCGTTTTCTCATGCAGGCCGCTGTCGGCTATCCGCTGACGGTACACGGTACGGGAGGACAAACCCGCGCCTTCATCCACATTCAAGATACCGTCCGCTGCATTCAGTTGGCACTGGATAATCCACCGGCGAAGGGGGATATCGTGCAAATTTACAACCAGATGACCGAAACCCACCGCGTCCGAGATCTGGCGAAGATGGTATCCGAGATAACGGGTGCGGAAATTGACTATGTTCCCAATCCCCGGATGGAAGCGGATGAAAACGATCTGTATGTGACGAACGACAAGTTTTTGGGGCACGGGTTGCAACCCATCACATTGGAGGCGGGTTTGCTCGAAGAAGTCACCGACATCGCCAAAAAATATGCCGATCGCTGTTACTTGGAGAAAATTCCCTGTATCTCTTACTGGAATCATCAACGTCGGGAAAAAGCGAAGGAGACTCACCAGATCGATCCCCATCAGTCGGCGTCGGCGAGAAAAATTTCCTCTTGATGGATGAGTAAGAAGAAGAAACCGGGTTTCTAAGAGCATTTTTGTTGGTGATGGAGATGTGGGTAGAAACCCGGTTTCTAAAGGGCTCGGTGGGGGGAAGAAACCGGGTTTCTAGAAGCATTTTTGTTGGTGATGGAGATGTGGGTAGAAACCCGGTTTCTAAAGGGCTCGGTGGGGGGAAGAAACCGGGTTGCTAGAAGCATTTTTGTTGGTGATGGAGATGTGGGTAGAAACCCGGTTTCTAGAGTGATCTCGTGGGATAAGAAACCGGGTTTCTAGAAGCATTTTTGTTTTTGATGGAGATGTGGGTAGAAACCCGGTTTCTAGAGTGATCTCGTGAGGATGGCGATCGCAGAGGCTTGCCCCTACTGATGGGGTGAGGATGGCGATCGCAGAGGCTTGCCCCTACTGATGGGGTGAGGATGGCAAGCACAGAGGCTTGCCCCTACGATATCTAAAATTATCAGGGAGAAATATCTAAACATGAAGGTGCGAACTTTACAATTAAATTTTCCCGACACTCTCGAACACAGTGACGAAGAGTTGCGGTTGTTGATCGCTGCCAAGTTATATGAAAACGGGACGTTAACTTCGGGACAGGCTGCGGAGTTGGCGGGTTTGACGAAAAAAGAATTTATTGGGGCGATCGCGGATTACAATGTTTCGGTGTTTAGCCCTTCCGTCGAAGATTTAGAGTCGGATCTTGAAAATGCCTGATGTTGTCATTGCCGATGCCAGTTGTTTGATTATCTTGAGTCGCATCGGAGAGCTGGAACTACATTTCCCCGCAGGTTGTGAATGCTTTATTGAGGCGATATGGGGAAGGATAAATGGTGGCAAGCACAGAGGCTTGCCCCCACTGATTGGGTGAGAAGGGCGATCGCAAATTGTATCAGATCCGGTTTTCCCCTCCCAAACCT
>NZ_JAJENU010000548.1:0-60548 GCF_035615495.1 Lyngbya sp. CCY1209
TTGGTGTTCCAAGCCGAGCACAACATCCTGATGCACCCCTTCCATATGCTGGGAGTTGCCGGTGTCTTCGGCGGTGCGCTGTTCTCCGCGATGCACGGTTCTCTGGTGACGTCTTCTCTGGTGCGTGAAACCACCGAAACCGAATCTCAAAACTACGGTTACAAATTCGGTCAAGAAGAAGAAACCTACAACATCGTGGCGGCTCACGGCTACTTCGGTCGCCTGATCTTCCAATATGCTTCGTTCAACAACAGCCGCGCCCTGCACTTTTTCTTGGGTGCCTGGCCGGTGATCGGCATCTGGTTCACCGCTTTGGGCGTGTCCACGATGGCCTTCAACCTGAACGGATTCAACTTCAACCAGTCCATCCTGGACTCCAGCGGTCGGGTGGTCAACACCTGGGCTGACGTGATCAACCGCGCCAACCTGGGTATGGAAGTGATGCACGAGCGCAACGCTCACAACTTCCCCCTCGACTTGGCTGCAACTGAAGCCACTCCCGTGGCGCTGGTTGCCCCCGAAATTGGCTAATTGAGAGCCACCACTCAAAAAACGCTCCCCGAATGGGGGGCGTTTTTTTTGGTTTCCCGTTCGTCCCGATCCGCTGGAAGTCCCGACGAACAGTGAGAGAGAGTCAAGTCGCTTCGGGCAAGGCGATTCGGTCTCGGGCTACGGGGCTGGACTCCGACCGAAAAACGTAATACAATCCACATCGGTTTGTGAGGATGGCGGGTTTGGCTGTCGGGATTGGGGTTGTCAAAACCGATCCGGTTAACTTGGCATTGCATTCTCCTGTTGCGGGGGAAATGTGCAAAACTGCTAGGAAGTCTTCTTAGCGAGATTAACTGTGTCGCAATCAAACGTCAACCCAATTGAGTAAATGATTGGTTTGGATTTCCAACCGGGGTGCAAGTTTGGCCCGGTTGCAGACAGCCCGAAAGCGGCAGCGCGTTTTTTTCAAATTGTGATTTAGCATTCAAGTGTGGGGGCGTAAACACCAGTGGGCTTTTTTAATCGCTTTTCCTTATCGCGGGACATGGGTATCGACTTGGGTACGGCCAACACCCTCGTCTATGTTTCGGGAAAGGGGATCGTTTTGCAAGAACCGTCCGTCGTGGCGATCGACCAGCAAGACAAGACCCCCCTGGCGGTCGGAAACGATGCGAAGAAAATGTTGGGGCGCACGCCAGATAATGTAATCGCCCTGCGGCCGTTGCGGGACGGGGTGATCGCCGATGTGGACGCGGCCGAGCAGATGCTCAAACTGTTTATCCGCAGGGTTCACGACGGTCAGACCCTGATCGCCCCCCGGATCGTGATCGGGATTCCGAGCGGGGTGACGGGGGTCGAGCGGCGGGCGGTGATCGAGGCGGCGACCCGCGCCGGGGCCCGGGACGTGCGGCTGATCGACGAACCGATCGCCGCGGCAATTGGGGCCGGACTGCCGGTGGCGGATCCGACGGGGAACATGATCGTCGATATCGGGGGTGGGACGACGGAGGTGGCGGTGCTGAGTTTGGAAGGAACCGTGTTGAGCGAATCCGTGCGGGTGGCGGGGGACGAACTCAGCGAGGCGATCGTCGGGTACATGAAAAAAGTGCACAACCTGGTGATCGGAGAGCAGACGGCTGAGGAGATCAAAATACAGATGGGTTCGGCTTATCCCGGCGACGAGGATGAGGAGATGATCATGGAGGTGCGGGGGATTCACCTGCTCTCGGGGTTGCCCCGCACCGTCTCGATCAAAAGTTCGGAAGTCCGCGAGAGTATGTCGGAGCCGCTGACGGCGATCGTGGACGCGGTAAAAAGGACCCTGGCGCGGACGCCGCCGGAGTTGGCGGCGGATATCATCGATCGCGGAATCATGTTGGCCGGGGGCGGGGCTCTGATGCGGGGGTTGGACTCCCTAATCAGCCACGAAACGGGGATCGTCACTCACATCGCCGCCGACCCCCTCTCCTGCGTGGTGCTGGGAACCGGGCGGGTTTTGGAGAATTTCAAACAGTTCGAGCGGGTGTTCACGGTGCGATCGCGCAATTTCTAGCCCGCTCCGTTTAAATATAAGGGGAGCCGCGCCGGGATGATATCCCGTCGGCTTCCCGTCCGACGATCGCGAAACTTATGGGAATGGATACAAGAAGCTGGTGGAATCGATACGGTTCGCAACTCGCCCTGCTGGCCCTGGCCATTGTGACGGCGCTGTGGGTGCGGCAGACCCGAGGTGCCGCCCTATTTGAGGTTTATTATTGGCTACACCGCCCCTTTCAAGTCGCCCCCGAAGAATTCGTCGAACGGCAAACCCAAATTGAGGCAGCCGAGCCGCGGATTCAAAAGCTCGAAGCCGAAATCGAAGAGTTACAGCGAGAAAATGAAACCCTGCGGGAGCTGCTGGGCTACGTCTCCTCCAAACCCGACCGCACCGCGATCGTCGCTCCCGTCATCGCCCGCGGCGCGGACCACTGGTGGCAGCAGGTGACGTTGGGGCGGGGAGCCGACGCCGGCATCCGCCAAAATGCGCTGGTGGTGGGGCCGGGGGGGTTGGTCGGCCGCATCGTGGCTGTCACCCCCCACACCAGCAAGGTGCTGCTGTTGAGCGACCCCAGCAGCCAGATCGGCGTGGCGGTGACGCGATCGCGCCAGATGGGTTACTTGCGGGGCGACGAAAGCAATCAAGGGGTGCTGGCCCTGTTCAACACCGTCCCCGACGTGAAACCGGGGGACGTGGTGGCGACTTCGGCCTTCAGCCAGATCCTGCCGCCGGGGTGGCCGGTGGGCAAGGTGGTGTCGGTGGACATCAACAAGGCGACCGGACCCGAGGCGATCGTGGAATTTTTCACGCCCCTCGACACCCTGGAATGGGTGGCGATCTACCCCAACGAACAACAGGCTCCGGAGTCCCCCGACGGGACTTCAGACTGATTTTTTCTAGATGCTCTCCCCACGCCAATTCTCATGTATATCAACACCCGTCAACTTCTCAACTGGATGGTCACCGTCACCTCCGCGATCGCCTGCCTGTTGCTGACCCTCGTCCCCATCCCCGGCATGGAGCTGTTCGGCATCGGCCCCAACTGGCCGTTGATCTGGCTGGTGGCTTGGAGTTTGCGGCGGTCGCTATGGGAAGCGATCGCGGCCGGGTCGGCGATCGGCCTGCTTCTGGACAGCCTCACCGCCCCCGACCCCAGCCACGTTTTCCCCTACGTCGGATCGGCGGTTCTGACGGTGTTCCTGTCCCAATTGGTGATGAAAAATATTCAGGAAGATTTCATCTCCGTGGCGCTGATCGTCTTCGGGATGGCGATCTGGGTGGAACTGTTCCGGGCGCTGCAATTCGGGGGGGGGAATTGGCAAACCCTCCAGACCGACTTGGCCGAAATTTGGAGCGATCGCCAGCGCATCGCCCTCAGTTGTGCCCTGCTCAGTAGTTTGTGGGCGCCCGTCATCTATTTTCCCCTGAGCCGGTGGTGGAAATTTCAGAATTCCTCCGAGCGGAGTTTTGATAATTGATAATTGATAATTTTCAATTGCGATCGCATTTCGACGATTGACCTCAAACATCTTCCTCTGCCCCCACTGCCCTCTGTGCGCTAAAGCGCAACAACGAATCACGGTTGTCGGGCTTTAGCCCCCCACTGCCCTCTGGTGCGATCAATTGATGAATGGTGTGGGAACGCACCGCAAATTGACCACTACAATTGTAGAATATATTGCTTCAATATCGATGACATCACATAAACTTTGTCAGTTTTTTCCAGCCAGCAACGACGGCAGAGCGATTGTAGTGCATCGAGTAAATCTGACAAGGGCATTTGTGTCGTTTCTAATAACTTGACGAGAGCGATCGCATCATCTTCTCTTGCCAATTGAGAAAGCAACTCTGTTTCTGTTTCCGATAGATAAGCAAATGATTGTCGCAGAATACCTTTCAAATCCTGGGGTAACACCGGCTGTTTGTGGAACAAATCTGTGACATTTAATCCCAACTCAAGGATAAAATGAGCTACAATTTTCAACCATAACGGATTGCCCTGATAAAAGTCAATTAAATTTTTCCATCGGTTGTCAATTTCCAATCCTTGATCTGCTAGAACACGACTAGCAGAGGAGGAGTCCAAACCGGCGATCGTGAAGTGGGGTATATTCTTTTGTTGAATTTGAGCAATGTCTCGCGGTGCTTCCCAACCCACGAGGAGAAAGCAGCTTTGGTGGGATAAATCAATAATTTTTTTAAAAAAACTGCGATAATCTTCATAACACAGTTGATACTGACCTGCTAATTCTTCCCGCATAAACAGATTATGGATATTATCTAAAATAATTAAACATCGATGTTTTTGTAAATATTTAATTGCCGACATCTGTGATAATTTCTTGTTGTCATTATGGGCAAATAAATTTATGATATCTGTCTTTAAATTGCTGGCAGCATAACCGGTTTCCAGGTTGCGCCAAACCACACATTCAAATTCATGCTTAATTTCTTGTACCAGTTTTATAGCCAGTGCCGTTTTGCCGCTCCCGATGATACCCGTAATAGTGAGGAGTTGTACTTTGTCTGTTAGGATTACTGTTTTGATGCGTTCCAGTTCATCAACACGATTATAAAAGTTGCCGAGTCGTGGCATTTCACTCAAATCGTGATTGAAGGCTGGGTTAGATCTAGCTTGTGTTTCTTGATGGGGTTGAGATGAATGAGGCGGATGTCGGCTTTCTCCACAATAATTAATGCAACCAATTTGAACCGAATCTTGTCGTGCAAAATATTGTGAATCAATCGAAAATTGCAATCTCTCCATTGTCGGTCTAAAATTTGATTTGGTGACTTTTTCTCCCAACTCGTCTGAAAGAGTCTGCCATAATTCCATTCCCACCTCTCTAACACGAGCTTCCGACAGATTAACCTGCTTGGCAATTTCCTTGTAATCCTGATGTTGCCATGTTCCGCGCAGAATAGTATCTTGCACGTCACTGAGATGCTGACCTGTCCGAGCAAACACCAGTTCGTCTGCGAGTTTCACCACTTCCTGAAGGTTCATAGAGCCGGGTAGATGTCAGGGATTCTCGCATTTTACCAAAAATTTCCCAATAGTTCCCGACATTTCCCAACATTTCCGGCTTTTCCATTCAGTCTTCAACTGAAAAAAGCCCAACAATGACCCCATATTTTGTAAAGGCAAAACGAAAAAATTTTGTTATTCTGAACAAAGAACAAATATTTTACTCTACAGTCATCAGGTGTTCTTATGCGACGCCCCAAAATTATCGGTTTACTTGTAGTCCCCTTATTTTCTTTCGGCTTGGCTTGTTGCCTTCCCCAAAAAGCAACTGCTGAGGAGGTCAGGTTGATAATTGGCCGAATACCAGTTTTGTGTAATACTGTTTCCCAAAGATGTTACACTCCCAGTCCTACTCCCGACGGAAATGTTGTCTGGCTCTATTTCAGCCCCATAAGTGATATACCTGAGCATCAAGGGAACGCTAGGAGGTGTCAAAATTTAGTAGGAGACTTGGCACCGGCAGCAGCAGCTTACTACCGTTGTAGTCTTTACGGATATTCTGAAGAGCCTTATGATAGAATATCATGAGAAGAATTGATCGATTCTTTCCGTAATTTAGGGCAATAGTAATTAGTCTCGTAGAGTGCGTTCCCCGCGTCACTGACTTCACCGCCGATGAATGGCGTGGGAACGCACCGATTTGACGGTGAACTTCCCGGCGGGCGATCCTGCAACACGCGGTTATCTCTCGCAGGAGAAACTAATTAAGAGGAAATCAAATGTCACTAATAGTCATGCTCAAAACAGCTCCAACGATCTGGGTTGCAAGTTGTGTGGCACCCGGTCCCGTACAATGGATGGCAATTATTGCATTGATCTGTGGTTCTGGTGTCTTGATTGTATTTGCTAGTACATCGCTCCTTGGTGTAGCCACGACCTTTGCTTCTGTCGTAGTACCAATGATTCTAGCTGGTGCGACGATATCAGAAATCATAGCCGTGATCACGGGAAGTGATTTATTTATTCTCAGTGGTAGTATAGAGGCATTGACAGGTTTAATTGCTGCCATTCAGAGTCTCTTGAGCTGCTAACAATAATTTTGGCTAGAAAAAATCTGACCCTGCTACGGGTACGAAGGTGAATCACCCAATCAATACTGAAAAATTGAGGTTGATTCACCTCCGCATTGGATCAATAAAATTTCCCCGATCATTTCCCATATTGGGCAATTGTAATGACCGAGAACTCGGCCGGGTGGGAACGCACCGAAAATTGACTCATGTCAATCAGCCTGCGATCGCCGCTACAATTATCGAGGCTTGGTGTCTCCGATCAGGCTATGCGGCTGGTTTGTTATCAAAGTCTTTGACTCCCAAGGCTCATCAATGGTGGTATTTCCTCGACCCTCCCCAAGTTCCACCCGATAACAATCGGGCGGAACGAGCATTGCCTCTGGCGGTGACTCGGCGCCAAGTGGCGGGTGGCGACTCTGCTCCCTCCGCCTCCTGGTGCCCTCTGTGCGATCGGCAATTTGCAGCTAAAATCTAAAAGCGAGATTCTAACATCGAACGCCCATGCTCAAACACAGCGATTTTGCCCGCTCCGACGAAACCAATCGAGTCAAGATCCTCAGCGAGGCCCTCCCCTACATCCAAAAATTCGCCAACCGCACTATCGTCGTCAAATACGGCGGCGCGGCGATGAAAGACAGTTCCCTCAAAGAAACCGTCATGCGAGACATCGTGCTGCTGTCCTGCGTGGGAATTCGCCCGGTGGTGGTACACGGCGGGGGGCCAGAAATCAACACCTGGCTGGGAAAACTGGGCATCGAACCCCAATTCAAAAACGGCCTGCGGGTCACGGACGCCCCCACGATGGACGTGGTGGAAATGGTTCTCGTGGGCCGGGTCAACAAGGAAATCGTTTCCCTGATCAATCAGGTGGGGGGGTCGGCGGTGGGGTTGTGCGGCAAGGATGCCAACCTGATCCGCGCCCGTCCCCAGGGAGACGAGGGGATCGGCTTCGTGGGAGAAGTCACCAGCATCGACACCAAACTGGTGGAGGCCCTGGTCGATGACGGCTACATCCCCGTGGTTTCCAGCGTTGCGGCGGACGAAACGGGGCAGGCTTACAACATCAACGCCGATACGGTCGCGGGCGAAATTGCGGCGGCGTTGGGCGCCGAAAAATTGATTTTGCTGACCGATACCCCCGGAATTTTGGAAGATTACAAAAATCCCGACACCCTGATCGCCAAATTGGACATTGGGGAAGCCCGAGCGTTGATCGAAAAAGGTATCGTGGCGGGGGGGATGATTCCCAAAGTGACCTGCTGCGTGCGGAGTTTGGCCCAGGGAGTCCGCGGTGCCCATATTATCGACGGCCGCCTCCCCCACGCCTTGCTCCAGGAAATCTTCACTGATGCTGGGATCGGGACGATGTTGGTGGCGTCCGAGTTCATGAGTTAGATGGGGAATGGGGAATGGGGAATGGGGAATGGGGAATGGGGAATAAATTCCCGACACCCGACACCCGACACCCAAAATTTCCTGATATCATGCTCCCAGGTTCGCGTGTGGTGAGGAGAGAGGATGGTTCGACTTTGGCCGGGGAATCGGAAATCGGGTTTCTCGAAAACGGTTCGGGCGTCAAATCGGTTTTTGGCGACGATCGCGATCGCGGCGGGGATCGGTTTGACCCAAACGTTGCCCATGCTCGGGTCATCGTCCGAGTTGTACGGGGCCGGTTCCCTGAACGAGTTGGTCGCATTGCGCGATCGCCTGGTGGAAAGCCTGGAAAATCCCCCGGAATCCCGTCAAGTTCCCCAGTTTATCCCGATCTTCTCCAATCGCCCCCCGGAACCTCGAAAGGATGTCCTGGAAAAGCTGCGGGCTGTGGAACTGCAAATTCTGATCGAACGGCGGGCCAACGACAGTTGGAAGCAGGGGATCAGTTTGGCGACCCAGGCCGTGGAGACGGGCAAGGTGTCGGAGATCTCCTGGGAAACCCGGGAACAGATGGCCCTGCTGTGGGAGCGGGCGATCGCCAATTTGCAGGAAATTCCCGAAGAATCGTTCCTGAAACGGCAGGCGACGGAGAAAATCGGGCAGTATCGGGATAATCTCAACCGTTTAAAGCAAGACCTGCAAAATGTCCAGGCGGAAATTTTGGAGGAAATTCGCCAGGACAGCGGCCTGTCCCGACAGGCGACGATCAGCGTCTGTAACTTCAACCGCCACTGTGCCAGCCTGCGGGGGGACGTGCCTCCCGCGAGTCCGGCGAGTCTGATCAAGGTTCCGGTGGCGATCGCACTATTGCACAAAGCCAACGCGGATAAAGTCAGCTTCGAGGAATCCGTTTATGTGGAGGGGGGAAACTTCACTGAAGATGCCTCCGACATCCGCGCCCGCAAGTCTTACCCCCTGAAGATCCTGATGGGCCAGATGATCGACCACAGCAGCAATATCGCCACCAACCAACTGATCGACTATCTGGGCCACGATTACATCAATTCGTTCCTGGAAGGGCAGGGGTTCACACAAACCCGGGTGCGGTTCAAACTCATGGGCGATCGGATCATGCCCTTCCGACCGGGCAAGGGCCGAAATCGCCTCACCAGCGACGAACTCACGGAAATGATGGTGAAAATCTACAATTACGAATACCCGGACTCGGAATTGCTGATCGAGGCTTTGAGCCAGCAGTACGATCGCGAAATCGGTTACATGGCGTTGGATGGATTAAATGCCCAGTGGCTGGGGGAAAAAACGGGCCAAAATTCCAAAATGATCGGCACCACGGTCGCGGCCAGCATCGACGGCGAACGCTACGTCATCACGATCACTGATAACTACAGCGGCCACATCCCCCAAATTCGGCGGGCGATCGCGGGAATCGTCGATCACGTTATCCGCAACGGTCAGATTTAATTGGGGGAGTCGGTATTAGGGGAATGTCATTTTTTGGGAAGGGGAAGGCAACAGATTGGCCCAATTTTTTTTAATTTTTGCCGCGATCAAAGCCGGGGAGGGGTTGACAGGGGCGGCGATTTCCGGTAAACTATTGACATAATGCTTCATAATCGGGTGGTTGCAAAAATTTTATTTCCGTCACCACTCCCATTATATAAAATAATACCGGAAGTCAAGCGAAAAAGCAACGATCCTGGAAAAAAAGTCGAAATTTTTAACATTTCTTAATTTTTTTAATTTTTGCCGCGATCGAAGCCGGGGAGGGGTTGACAGGGGTGGCGATTTCCAGTAAACTATTGACATAATGCTTCATAATCGGGTGGTTGCAAAAATTTTATTTCCGTCACCACTCCCATTATCTAAAATAATACTGGAAGTCAAGCGAAAAAGCAACGATCCTGGAAAAAAAGTCGAAATTTTTAACATTTCTTAATTTTTTTTTAAAAAATGATTAATTCTTGGCGCTAATTTGATGCAACTTCACCACTCGATTGGGGGAACCGGATTTCCGATCCTGTGCCTTCACGGCCATCCGGGGTCTGGGGGATGTATGTCGGTGTTTTCGGAGCATTTATCCCAGCGATTTCGGACGATCGCGCCGGATTTGCGGGGATACGGGAAAAGCCGGGTGAGTGGGACGTTCGAGATGTCGGATCACCTCCTCGACCTGGAATCATTGTTGGATCGCCTGGGGATTGATCGCACTCTAGTGTTGGGGTGGTCGTTGGGGGGAATTTTGGCGATGGAATTAGCCCTGCGATCGCCGTGGCGGGTGACGGGCCTGATCCTGGTCGCCACCGCCGCCCGTCCCCGGGGCAGCCATCCGCCGATTTCCTGGCAAGACAACCTGTTCACCGGACTCGCCGGGGTCGTGAATTGGGTCAAACCCGGATGTCGGTGGAATATCGACACCTTGGGACGGCGATCGCTATTTCGATACTTGCTGGGACGGCAGAGCCCGGAAGCCTACCGATACATCGCCCGGGAGGCCACCCCCGCCTACTTGCGGACTTCCCCGACGGCGACCCGAGCCCTGCGTCAGGCATTGCGGGCCGGATACGATCGCCTGGGGGAATTGGAAACCCTGACCTGTCCGGCGTTAGTTTTGGCGGGGGAACGGGATCGGCACATTACCGCCGCATCGAGTCGGGAAACGGCCGGCCGCCTCCCGAACGCGGAATTTTACTGCTATCCCGACACGGCCCATTTGTTACCGTGGGAGATCAGCGATCGCATCCGGGCCGATATCGACCGCTGGCTCGACGCCCATCCCGAAGTCCTGCGGCCCTAAGCCCATTTGAGTGGGTTGTCAAAATTCGGGCCGAGATCCTCAGCCACGGTGAGATATTCCGGTTGGCAGCGTTTGACGGCGACGTGCAATCCCTCGGCGCCCTCGCCTTCAATATCTTCGATGTAGCCCGGTTCCGCTTCCTGAGCTTCATCTTCGGTGAGGAACGGTCCAAAGTAGTAGGTGCACCGGGGGATTTCAGTCATAATTTCTACCCAAAATGCCAGCCCGAGGGAATTAAATTGATTGATGACAAATTCTTTCATCTTGATCTGTTCCATTGGGGGGTGTGATGTCAACAAGGGGCGGAGTCCTCAACGTCCAACTCTGCGATCGCGATCGCGCCTAAAATCGTTCTGAATTTTTACACTTTGTTATACTCTGTCGCACTTGATTTTTCAACGACCCAAACCCATTTTGTTGTCGGGGGCGATCGTCGAGATTTTCGTCACGATCAAAAAAACCCCTTCCTCGCGGATGGGTTGGACTAAGTACCGATCCCCCAGGTCGAAGTCAACTCGGCGTACAAAGACCCTTCGGAATTGACCTCAATTTTAGCTCGAATCGCCAGATGTCGCAGCGTAAAGCTATACCAATTCACTTGGATGGGTGTGCTAATCTGGCAGATTTTTCCCGAGCCGTCCCGTCGGGAATCAGAACAACTCCGGAGCGACCAAAAACTGGCTCACCACTTCGGGTTGGCGGCCGATCACTTGTGCGGGAACCGTTTCCACGTCGATTTGAGAATAGGGTTCGACGCCGTAAGTCGTCACGAGAAGCTCTCGGGTATTCTCATCGACCACAAACTCCGTCCATCCGAAGGTGTGAACCGCCACATAAGGAGCCGGGATCACCTCTCGAACGTCAATTCCCGACCCCTGCAACCCGACGGGATCGTACCCCAAAGCCACGAGGCGCGAGTCGAGAACATCTCGGATCAACTCATCCCGCAGCGATCGCGTTTCCAAGGAATCATAAACCGCCTTCGCCTCCCGCGTCAGCACGTCTTCCGGCGTATTTGCCACCGTCGCCGGACCCAAGGGGGCGCCCGTCAATCCGTCGCCCAAATCTTCCTGAACCGCCACCGGACCGACGGTAATTTCCATCGCATCGACCGGAATTTGTCGCCCCCCAAACCGTTCCTGATAGGTCAAATTGTTGACCACCGTCCCATCCAACCCCGCCGACACAAACACCACGTTATCAATATCATTTTCATCGATAAACTTGAGGATCTCGCCACGTTCCGCCGCGTATCCTTCCCAGCGGTCTGCCGCCCCCGGAATCCCCAAATTTTGCATCGGGACCGGAGAAAAAATGAACTTCCAGGTCAGTCCCGCCGCCTCGGACGCCAACAAATCCCCCCGCAACCGCTCCAACTGGGCCGATCCCAACATCGTGCGATTGCGATCGAAACTGGCGGCCAAAAACCCATCGATCTGCTGTTGAGGTGCCGCTTCCGACACCTGCGGCAGGGGGGCGTCCCGGAACGATCGCACGTCCAACAGAAACGCCGCCGCGTCATCCCCGAACGTGACGGCCCGGTACAGTTCCTCCTCCCCCGCCGTGCGGGGATCGCCCGTCTCCCCGTAGACCTCCCGGCGGCGGGGGTTGTAGTCCGAAAACGCCTCCAGCGCCGCCTCGAAGACGGGGGTATCATTCACAAAACCCCCCCCCATCCCGAACAATCCCGGCGTCTGGGGAGACAAAGCCGGCGCCGTCCCCCCGGCAAAATTCTCCGTCAGTTCGCGATCATTCCAGGTCGAGAACACCGAAGTCGAAGCCCGCAAATTCCCCCAGGGATTGAAATCGAGCCGTGGGGAATAGATCTCGTTGTGCTTGGTGCGAAATTCCTCCCAACTCGCCGCCTGTTGCACTCCCGGCACATCCGGAGACTCGGTATCCGCCGAAATGCTATTGCCCAATTCCACAAAAAAATCCAGGTTCCGTTCCGGCACATTGCCCACGGCTACATGGGGCATCAGTTCCCCCTGGCCGTCACCGGTGGCCCCGAATCGCAAGCCCCCCCGAATTCCCGGCGGTTCCGGCGTGCGGAAACTGCCCAGGTCCGACTCTCCCCGGGCATTCGTGACCCGGTAAAAATATTGCGTCCCCGGCGTCAGCCCCGACAGGGACACCTGGGACGGGAGGGTGGGGTCGAGGGCGATCGTCGTCACCGACGAGACGATATTGGTAAAATTGGGATCGGTCGCCGTTTCAAAGGTCAGGGGGCCGGCGACGGTGCTGCGGGCCATCAGGGTCGTGCCGGTTTGGGTGGTGTCCCCGCTGGCGACCCGGTTGGGAAAATTCGACCCGTCCGGTTCCAGAAACGGGCTGAAATCCCGACCCTGGGCCGCCCCGATTTCGAGATAGTGTTCGATCCCCGTCACCTCGCCCCGGGCGACATTGGCGGCGACATCCGGATTTCGGGCCAGATAATAGTCGGGGTTGTAGACCGGACTGGGGCGGAAATCTGCAAATTGTCCGAATTTGACGAAATGCTCGATCGCGGTCACATCCCCCGCCAAAACCGCCGGTTCCAGAAACGGATATTCTTCGAGATAGAACGCCGTATTAAATAAGATGCTGGGATCGCGCCCTTCAAATTGACCGGCGTTGATAAAGTGTTGGAACCCGCTCGCCATCGCCCCGCTGTTGACGGCTTGGGCGACGTCGGGGTTGGTGGCGAGATAATAAAATTCGTCGTAGAGCGGCGTGGGCTGGCGGACCTGAAACTGACCCGTTTCGATGAAATGCTCGAACCCACTTTCAATAATGCCGGCCTCGACAGCGAGCTCGACATCCGGGTTGTTGGCGAGGTAAAACGACTCGCTGTAAAGGTCTTCGGCGCTTAACATAAATTGGGGTGTGCGGGCGTGGGGTGTGGGGAAAATTGATCATTGACAATTGATAATGATCAATTCATACCCCTGCCCCCCTAATACCGACTCTCGACTGCCGACTCCCTCACTTCACTCGTGCGATCGCGGTCCGGAATAATTAATTGTCAATTATTAATGATTAATGATTGATCATTCCACCTGTGCGATCGCGGTTCGGTGGCGGGGGCTGTTGCAGGTGACGGCGGGGGTTTGGAAACCCGCGTCTTTGAAGGTTTCCGCCAAATCCAGGCTCATGTACTCGTCGAGATAGGGTTCGGTACTCTTGAGTAACGTCAGGACGAAGGGGGGCATTTGGGCCAAGACCTCGGATTGGGGGTTCATGTCCATCACCGCCAGGTGTCCGCCGGGACGCAGCAGGCGCCGGGCTTCCCGGAAGATGTCGCGGGTGGCCCGTTGGGGGAGTTCGTGGCAGACCAGGCACAGGGACACCAGGTCGAAACTGGCGTCGGGCAAACCCGTGGCTTCGGCCGCGGCGTGCACCCAGGTGGGGGGGTTGGCGGTCTGTTTTTGGGCGGTATTGTAAGCCGCGATCGCCAAAAAGTAGGGGGACAGGTCCAGGCCCGTCATCGAGGCCCGGGGGTAAATCTCCTGGAGGGTGAACGTACTCAACCCGACGCTGCAGCCGAGGTCGAGAATATTTTCGGGATCTTTAGGCAACCGGGCTTTCAGGACGTCGTGGTAACTCTGCCGCAGCCGGCTATCTCCGGCGACCCCCGCCTCGGGCCAGATTTTGGCGTGGACGGCTTTGGCCGCCACTTCCACTTCGACTGCGGCCCGCCAGCTCATGTTCCCGCTGTCGTAGGCGTGGAAGGGTTTCAAGTAATAGTCGGGGTAGGTGAGGTGGGGATCGTTGACCTGCTCGAATTCCCGGGTCCAGTCGCGGGAGAGGAGTTCGTCGGCGTGGCGGCGCCAGGGAACGCCCATGTCTTCGGCGCGATCGATCATCATCTGGCGGGCGCGATTTTTGGCCCAGTCGGCCAGAGGTTTGATAGAAAGGACGCCATTCACCAGTCGGGAGGCGAGTCCGGCGGGAGCATTTGCGGTTGCTGTCATGGTTTGTTTGGGGAGCAGGGAGTAGGGAGTAGGGAATAGGGAATAGGGAATAGGGAATAGGGAATAGGGAATAGGGAATCGACCCGAATCGGTCATCTGTGAAATCCGGCTCATCCGCGATCGGGAGTCGGGGATCATGAATTGATAATTATTAATGATCAATGATCAATGATCAATGATCAATTATTCCCACACAGGCCGAGTCTTTTGTCGCGCGATCAAGGTCGGGATCGCGGTCTTTGACGATCGCGTACAGGTTGACGTCGGTTTCCAACAGGCAGGCGTGGCCGCTGTCGGGGAGGACGACCATCTCGGCGTCGGGCAGTTCCCGAGTCAGGAATTGAGCTTCCGTTACCGAGGGTAGCAGCCGGTCGGACCCGCTGGCAATGATGAGAGCGGGCAAACTGAGTTGGCGGAGTTGCCGGGGTTCGACGTGGAACGATCGCAGCAGTTCCAGGCGCCAGATCGAGGTCGGTTGGGGGACGGACTGCATGGCGTCCAGAAGGGCGCGGCGATCGCTTTGGGTGATGCGTCTCAACGCCGCGAGAAAGGGCAACATTCCCGTCACCGAAACGGGGTAGAACCAACTCGGCAGCCAGTGGGTGAGGTAGGAGCCCCACTGCACCCAGGGCCTCTGTTTAAAGGAGGAGGCGGGGTTGACCAAAATCAGGCGTTTGAGGCGGTGGGGAATTTTGAGGGCGACTTTCAGGGCCAGACAGCCGCCGAAGGACTCGCCGCACAGGAAGAGGTCGCGATGTCGGTTGCGTTCGAGTTCGGCTTCGATCAGGCCGACGGTGCGATCGACCAAGATCTCCCAACCGGAGAGATCTTCCGGGGGGATGCTCAGACAGCGCAGGTCGAAGCTGCGGGCGAGTTGGGGCTGTTGAGTCCGCAGCAGGCGGCCCGTGCCGTCCATGCCGGGGAGAAAGCAAAATAAAGGTCGGTTCGGTTGGGGGGAAGTGGGGCTAAAAAAATGCATGGGGGTTTTGAATGCGGTTAATTCTATCTGGAGATGGATTCGGAAATGTTGTCTGTCGGGCTGTTTTTTTGATATAAAGCAAAGTCTGCTCAGAAGCATCCCCCGCGCAGCAGGTCGGCGATTTCGGCTTCGCAGTAGCCGGTGAGGTCGGCGACGGCCGCTTTGGCGGTTCGACCCCGGTATTGACCTTGCAGTTGCGGTTTCACCCAGTAGGGGCGGCCGACGAGGACGTTGACCTGGCGGTAAACGAGGGCCGGATGGGAACCGGGCTGGTCGAACTGGGGTTCGTCCGGGTCGAACCAACCGAGGACTTTGATAGGGATGCCGGAGGAGATGTACTCTTCCTCCACGCTCGCGATCGCCACCGGCAACAGGGCCAACTCCCGCACGGGCGCCCGCAGGGCCAGGTGGGCGAATCCCCGGTGAAACGAACCGACCCGGTCTGGGAGGGTAGGCCGCAACATCGGGGCGGCCCCTTCCGGGAAGATCCCCACCATTTCCCGGGCCCGCAGCAGTCCGGCGGCCCGTTGAAAAAACGGTTTGGGACGGTGGTCGAGGGGAAAGGCGCCGACGGCGGCGATGGTTTCCCGCAGCAGGGGGACCCGGCCCATGAACGGGTGACAGGCGAAGCGGATCGGCCGGTCGAGGGTGGCCATCAGGACGATCGGATCGAGGAAACTGCGGTGGTTGCTGACCATTAGGACGGCGCACTCTGGGGGGATGCGATCGCCGTAGTGCAGGAAAATGCGAGTTCCCAATCCGGCGAGAAGCCCGCGAGAGGTGAGCTGAATTCTGTTGGAAACCATAGGTCACAATAGAGAGCGAGTGGTTTTTCGCGCCGTCGGGTTCGCGATCGAGAGTCGCTTAACATTACTTTACCTTATCGGTGAAGTGACCGGGATCAATCGATCGGGGCACTTCGACGACCGGGATCGGAAACGGAGGCGGTCCGACATTTTTGACGCGATCGCCCGAAATCTTCCCCCCATGCCGTCCGTCGCCTTCAGAGCCGCCATGAAAACTTAAGACTTCGTTGAGAATTTTTGAGATTTTTTAAAAAAGCCTTATGATTTATAAGCTCGGTTTCAAATTTTTAAAACGGTATCAAATGGGTACTGTTTTGGACGGCGGGGGACTCGTACCCGGCAGTCAAAACGGCGAATTTCCGACGTACCATTAAGTTAAGATCGACACCAGTTTAAGTCAAAACAATCTAGATCGTCATGGATGTGACAGAAACAACTCAAAAGACATTCGCTTTAACGACTCCCCTGTATTACGTCAATGATGTCCCCCACATCGGCAGCGCCTACACGACGATCGCGGCCGACGCGATCGCCCGCTTCAAACGCCTGCAGGGAAATTCGGTCTTGCTGATCACCGGAACCGACGAACACGGCCAAAAAATTCAGCGCACCGCCGAGGCAGCCCGGTGCGAGCCCCAAGTCCACTGCGATCGGATCGTCTCGAGTTTTGAAGATTTGTGGAAGCAGCTCCAGATCCAGTACGATCGCTTCAGCCGGACGACCGCTCCCCGCCACGAAGGGGTAGTCAAAGACTTTTTTCAGAGAGTGTGGGACAACCGGGACATTTACCTGAACCAACAGCAGGGATGGTACTGCGTCTCCTGCGAAGAGTTCAAAGAAAAACGGGAACTCGTCGATGAAAAATACTGTCCAATCCACTCGAACAAAGAAGTGGAATGGCGGGACGAGCAGAACTATTTTTTCCGCCTGTCTCGATATCAAAAGCAGTTGGAGAAGCTGTACCGCGATCGCCCGGACTTCATCCGGCCGGAAAGCCGCCGCAACGAAGTGATAGCCTTTGTCGGGCAAGGATTGCAGGATTTCTCCATTTCTCGCGTCAATCTCGACTGGGGATTCCCCGTGCCCATCGATCCCAGCCAAACCCTCTACGTCTGGTTCGACGCCCTGTTAGGGTACGTCAGCGCCCTCCTCGGTGCGGACGAAGAACCCACCTTGGAGAATGCGATCGCCAAGTGGTGGCCCATCGACCTGCACCTGATCGGCAAGGATATCCTGCGGTTCCACGCCGTTTACTGGCCGGCGATGCTGATGTCGGCCAATTTGCCGTTGCCCGGCCGTATCTTCGGACACGGTTTTTTGACCAAAGATGGGAAAAAGATGGGGAAGAGCTTGGGAAATACCCTCGATCCGGTGGCATTGGTCAACCAATTCAGCCCCGACGCCGTCCGCTATTATTTCTTAAAAGAGATAGAATTTGGACAGGACGGCGATTACAATCAGACGCGATTTATTAATATCCTCAATGCCGACCTCGCCAACGATCTGGGCAACCTGCTCAACCGGACGGTCAAAATGGCTCACAAATACTTCGACGGAACCGTTCCGGCGATCGCGGCCGAGGCAATTTCCCCGGACAACCCCTTAAAATCCATCGGCGATTCCCTCACCGACAGCGTAGCTCAGTCCTACGACGCCCTGGCATTCAGCCAGGTGTGCGAAGCGATCCTCACTCTCATGCGGGCGGGAAATAAGTACGTAGACGAAAAAGCGCCGTGGGCGCTCTACAAACAAGGCGATCTCGAAGCAGTGGGAGAAGTGTTGTATTGCGTCCTCGAATCCGTCAGACAGGCAGCCTACTTGCTCTCACCCATCGTCCCCAACCTCTCTCAGGCGGTTTACGAGCAGCTCGGATACGCGATCGACTTCCACGACCGCCGCGTCGGGGAAACGTCGGCCCCCTTCGACACCCACGGCCGCTGGGGCATCTTGCCCCCAGAGCAACCCCTGGGGAAACCGCAACCGGTCTTTCAAAAGCTGGAAATGCCGGCCTCTACCGAGTCCTAGGGCGATCGCGCCGCCGATTCAATTCGCCGACCCCAGCATCTCAAATTGACGGTTTCATTTTTCAAAATCCGATTTTTCCATCACCCAAATCCGATTTTTCCATCACCATAGATAATAAACGAGGTATAAAAAAATCATGTTGAATCATATCAACAGTGGAGAGATATTTACGCCCGAGCAAATCTTAGAAAATCGAGGTCGGGTGGCGATCTTCATCGACGGGTCGAACCTATTTTACGCCGCCCTGCAGTTGGGGATCGAGATCGACTATACCAAGTTGCTCTGCCGCCTGACGAGCGGTTCGCGGCTGCTGCGATCATTCTTCTACACCGGCGTCGATCGCTCCAACGAAAAGCAGCAGGGGTTCCTGCTGTGGATGCGGCGCAACGGCTACCGGGTGATCGCCAAAGATCTCGTCCAACTGCCCGACGGCTCCAAAAAGGCGAACTTGGACGTCGAAATCGCCGTGGACATGATCGCCCTGGTGGGGGCCTACGACACGGCGGTACTGGTAAGTGGCGACGGGGATCTCGCCTACGCCGTCGATTGCGTCAGCTACCGGGGGGTGAGGGTGGAAGTGGTCAGCCTGCGATCGATGACCAGCGACAGCCTGATCAACGTCGCCGACCGCTACATCGACCTGGAAGCGATCAAAGACGACATCCAAAAAACCCCCCGGGGCCACAACTACAACTACCGCCCCCTGTCGAGCATGAGTTTGCTCGACGGAAAGGCGGAAGGATCGTGAGGGGACATGGCTCGAATCCCGCACTCACCCTGCACGATCCTGTTGCCCCTCGCCCTGCTGGTGGCGGGGTTGGCGGGGTGTCGGCCGGCGACGCCGGAGGATGTCGCCGTGGAAGCGGAAACGGAAACCGAGTCAGAAGAGATCGAAAATACCCTCACCCTCGATGACGTCGTGCTCGAACAGGCGGACGAAGAGGGGCAACTGCTCTGGCGCGTCCGGGCTAAACAGGCGAGTTACAGCCCGGACAACAAGGTAGCCACCGTCATCGAACCCCAGGGAGAATTGTTCGCGGACGGGAAGTTGCGCTATCAAATCGAGGGGGACACCGGCACGCTCCACCAAGACGGCAAGCGGCTGTTTCTGCGGGGTTCGATTGTGGCCGAGGACTTGGAAAATGGCATCGTGTTGCGGGGATCCGAGCTCGAATGGATCGTCGATCAGGAAATTTTGATCGCCCGCAACGGGGTGACGGGGGAACACGAGAAAATGCAGGCGGTCGCCACCGAAGTTCAGGTTTTCGACGCAGACAAGCGGGTGGAATTTTGGAACCAGGTGGTAGTCAACTTTAAAGAATCCGGGGTGCAGCTACGGAGCGACCACATCATCTGGCGGTGGGAGGAAGAAAAATTTGTCGCCGACCGCCGGGTAGAACTCGATCGCTTTGAAAATCAAACCCTGAGCGATCGGGGCGTGGCCAAGGCGGCGGAATTGGACTTGAAGGCCCAAGTCGCCACGTTGAAGGATAGCGTCCAGGTAGCCCTCTCCGACCCCCCCCTGCAGGTGTCGAGCGACGAGTTGCGCTGGAACTACGAAAAGGAAACCCTGGAGTCCCCCAAACCGATCACGGTCATCGATCGCAAAGACCAACTCACCTTCTCCGGCGACAGCGGTTGGGGAGATCTGAACGCCGAAATTTTTCACCTGATCGGCAACGTCCTGGGGGTCGGCCAGAAGCAGCAGGCCCAAATCAACACCGATCTGCTCACCTGGTACGTCTCCCAACAAAGCTTCAAGGCGGAAGGGGATGTCATCTACCGCCAAGTCGATCCCCCCATGACCCTGCGGGGGGAAAAAGCAACGGGCCGGTTCGACAATCAGACCGTCGTGGTGACGGGAAACACCCCCGGCGATCGGGTCACGACGCAATTCGTACCGTAAAATTCGGGAGTCGGTATTAGGAAGTCGGGAGTCGGGGGACGGAAAATCAATGGTCAGTTGTCAATTGTCAATGATCAATTCTCCCGTCCGGATGGGAAACCGCGATCGGAGAACAAAGGATTGCGACGACCTTCGGACTGACGGGCGATCGCAGCCCTTGTCTTGACGGTATCCGATCCCATATTCTGAATTCTCAACTGAGTTGTGCCTTCAACCCTCGAAACCCGACAGTCCGTTAGAACTGCCATCAACTCTCATCGCGGTCGGGCGCGATCGGGCCGGTTCGTCGAGGCGAACCCCCGATCTGAAAGGTTCTCGATTGGGGTCACGAAACGCAATCAACGGAGCCACAGCCTTGAATTGAGGAGTGAGAATGTGCAACGATCGCCAAAAAGCCTTTTTGAATCGAATTTTTCCCGATTCCATCCCGACCGGCATCGCCCTCGCCCTGATTTTGGCCCCAACGCCCCTGTCCGCCCAAACCCAACCCCAACCGCAACGACCCCTGCCGGACGCCATTCCGACACTGCCGGAACGTCCCGAGCCCGAACCCGACCTCCCCGCGCCGCTGCCCCCCCTCGAGGAGTTGCTGCCATCTCCCCTGCCGGCTCCCACGGACTCCGGAGAACCGCCGGATGAAGCCGTCACCGTCGTGGTGGAACAATTCGCCTTTGAAGGCAACACAGCCTTCAGCGACGAAGAACTCGCCCGAGTCACCGCACCCTTTCTCAACCGCCCCATCACCTTCGCCGAACTGCTGCTGGCCCGCTCCGCCGTCACCGACCTTTACATCCGCAACGGCTACATCACCTCCGGCGCCTTCATCCCCCCCCAGGAACTCGAGGGGGGCACCCTCACCATCCAGATTTTGGAAGGGGAAGTCGCCGAAATCAACGTCGAAGCCGCCGGACGCCTCGATCCCGACTACGTCCTCCGCCGCCTCGCCGCGGCCACGTCCGGTCCCCTCAACCAAAACCGCCTCCTCGAAGCCCTGCAACTGCTGCAACTGAGTCCCCTCATCGAAACCATCCAGGCGGAACTCTCCGCCGGGACCCGTCCGGGGGAGAGCATTTTGGACGTGGAGTTCAAAACCGCCAAAACCTTCGGCGTCAAAATCTTCGCCAACAACTACCGACCCCCCAGCGTCAGCACGTTTCAGCGGGGGGTGGAAGTCACCGAAGCGAACCTCCTCGGACAGGGGGACGCCCTCAGCCTGTTTTACAGCAACACCGATGGCAGCAACGTGGTGGATGTCTTTTACGACTTTCCCATCAACGCCAGCAACGGCACCGTCGGGTTTTACTTCAACTACACCGACAGCAATATCGTCGAACCCCCCTTCGACGAACTCGACATCGAGGCGGAAAGTGTGACGTTTGAACTGCGCTACCGCCAACCCATCATCCAAACTCCGACGGAGGAATTGGCCCTGGGGGTGAGTTTGGCCCGTCGGGAAAGTCAGACCTCGATTTTGGGGGTGGGGTTCCCCCTGGCGCGGGGGGCGGACGACGAGGGGGAAACGCGCCTGTCAATTTTGCGGTTGTCCCAGGAGTACACGAGCCGGGGGACTCGGCAGGTGTTCGCGGCGCGATCGCAATTTAGCATCGGTTTGAATTTCCTCAATTCCACGGTTAACGACTCCGCACCCGACAGCGAATATTTTGCTTGGCGGGGACAGGCGCAGTGGTTGCGGCTCTTGGCGCCGGATACGGTGGTATTGGTGCGATCGGATGTCCAGTTGGCTACGGAGGAACTGGTGCCGCTGGAACAGGTGGGGCTGGGGGGGTTGGACAACGTGCGGGGATACCGCCAAGATGCCCTGCTGCGGGACAATTTTATCTTCGCCTCGGCGGAGTTGCGCTATCCGATCCTCCGCATCGACAATAATAAGGGAATTTTACAACTGACGCCGTTCGTGGATTTCGGCACGGCTTGGAGCAGCAGCCCGGACGAACAATCGCAGTTGTCGTCCGAGACGTTAGTTTCCTTGGGGTTGGGCCTGCGCTGGCAGTACGGGGACAATTTTCGCGCCCGGTTCGACTGGGGAATTCCTCTCACGGATTTGGATTCTCAGGACCGAACCTGGCAAGAACAGGGACTCTATTTTTCGGTGGAGTGGAATCCGTTTTAGGGATGGGGTGTGGGGAGAAAAAACAAGTCAGACAACAGAAGTGAGAAGTGAGGAATATCAATGTCAAATTTTATACCTTTAAAACCCCTGATGTCTCCGGGAATTTACAGAGTTTGGGACACGATTGTTGTCTATAGCGCTGTGCGCTGGCCTAGTTACACGCCGGACGGGTGAGAATTGTCAATCCCTAGGACTGACGACCGACTCCCTAGGACAGACTCCCGTTTCTAGAGCTTGTAACGACACGATCGCGCACTGCTATAAAATGCCCGGACGGGAATCCGGTCTTTTGTCGGTGCGATCGCGGCAGTGTTAACTTGGTGGACAAAGCAGTGTAATCAATATTACAATGAGGGGTGAGACCCCCCAAGAGTCTGCGGTCGAATTTTAAAGCATCCGAAATCTCCAAACTCTCCCCCGTAATCCTTTACTGTGCCGCCGAGACGCGATGATACTGGAGCATCTCAAATTGTGAATGACAAACCGATTCCATCCTTTCAGTCCCAGAACGTGGCGCCGCCGGCCGATCACCATTCACTTTTGGGCGGTTCGGCGTCGGGGGTATCGGGGGAGCAATTATTTCGTCAATTTCTGGAGTCCACGCCGGCCGCGACGGCGATGGTCGATCGCCAAATGCGCTGCGTCGCGGTATCCCGGCGGTGGCGGGACAAGTATCGGGCCATCGGGGACGACCTTTCCCCAGGCGATCGCTTCCCCAACCTGCCGGAACGCTGGTATCGGAATGCGGCGGCATCCCTGGCCGGAGAGCTCGACCGCTGGGAATTGGAAACCTGCCTCCCCCCAGAAAACGGGACGGTGGAATGGGTGAAATGGACGGTGCAGGCCTGGAAAACCGACTCGGGGATCATCGCGGGCCTGATCGTGCAAGTCGATACGATCACGGAATGGAAGCTATTTGAAAATGCCCTGCAACTGACCCAACTGGCGATGGATCGGGCCGGCGATGCGGTGCTGTGGATCACGTTAGAGGGGCGGTTGTGCTACGCCAACGACACTGCCTGTCACCTGTTGGGCTATTCCCGGCCGGAACTGCTGCGGCTGACCATCCACGATATCGATCCCGACCTGCCCCCGGCCATGTGGTCGTCCCACTGCGAGGAGATCAGACACCGGGGTTCCCTGACCTTTGAATCTTGCCACCGCCACAAACTCGGCACCATCGTCCCGGTGGAAGTCAACGTCAACTATTTGGAAGTCGATCCGATCGCGCCGGAGGACGCCGGCCCGGTATCGCGATTGCGCGAAGCGCACCGGCAGAGCCGATCATCCGATTCCCCCAGGTTGCCCCTGCTGTGTTGGTTCGCCCGCAACATCTCCGACCGCAAGGCCGCCTCCTCCGCCATCACCGAGTCCCGGGACCAACTCGAAGCGGTGCTCAACGCCGTACCGGGGTTGGTGTCCTGGATCGGGTCAGACCGGCGCTATTTGGGCGTCAACCAGCACCTCGCCAACGCCTACGGCGTACCCGCCCACCAATTTATCGGCCGGGAAGTGGGGTTCCTGCAGACGAGTCCCGAATTCAACCAATTCGTCTACGCCTTTTTCGACAAAGCCGACTGGACCGACTCCCGGGAAATTATCGCCGATGTCAAAGGCGAGCCCCGCACCTATCTGATCGTCGCCCAAAAGTACCTGCGGGGGGCGGCGGCGGTGTTCGTGGGGTTGGACATTACCGAGCGTCGCAACATGGAAATCGCCCTGCGGGAGAGCGAGGAACATCTGGACCGCCGTCGGGCCGAATTGGAAACCGCTTTGGTGCAGTTGCGGCGCACCCAAACCCAGTTGGTGCAGACGGAGAAAATGTCCTCCCTCGGACAACTGGTGGCGGGGATCGCCCACGAAATCAACAATCCCGTCAATTTTATTTTCGGCAACCTCACCCACGCCCGCAACTACATCGAAGACCTGGTGGGGGTGATGGAACTTTACGCCGAATATTACCCCGAGCCGATCTCCGAAATCGAGGAAGAACTCGAAGAGATGGGGTACGAGTTCATGAAAAAGGACCTGCCCAAAATGCTGGAGTCGATGAAAGTGGGGGCCGAACGCATCCGGGACGTGGTGCGATCGCTGCGATCGTTCACCCGCGTCGATGAGGGCCGGATGAAACCGGTGGATATCCACGACGGACTCGAAAGTACGATCCTGATCGTCCAGAACCGCCTGCAAGCCAAGGGCGGGCGATCGAGCATCGAATTGGTGAAAGACTACGCCGACTTGCCCCGGGTGGACTGCTACCCCGGCCAACTGAACCAGGTGTTCATGAATCTCCTCACCCACGCGATCGACCGCCTGGAAACGGCCATGACGGGGGAAAATCGCCTCGAAAACCCGACGCTGCGGGTGCGAACCCAACTCCTGGAGGGCGATCGCGCCATGATTTCCATCGCCGACAACGGCCCGAGTTTGAGTCCCGAGGACTGTCGCCGGGTGTTTGAACCCCTCCTGGAAGCCCCGACGACGGGCCAGGGGACGAGCCTGGGACTCTCCATCGCCCACCACCTGATCGTGGAAAAACACGGCGGCCAGATCGCCTGCATCTCCGACCCCCCCGAAGGCGTGGAATTTCAAATTCACCTGCCGATCGTTGACAATTAATAACTATCAATTATCAATTATCAATTACAACACCTGGTGGGTGTAGGCGTGTTGTTTGACGTTATCTTCGGTGCTGACGATGTTTTCGGAGTTGAGGAGGCGCTTGCGTTCCGTGGAGAAGTTGAACTCCCGGAATGCGGTTCCGACGGGAATATGAGATTGGGCGACTTCGCGGCGCTTGTAGGTGCGGGCCGAGGCGATCGCCCGTTCGGCAAATTCGTCGCAGAGTTGGGTTTCGGGGGGGAAGCCTTCAGGAAGGGTGACGGACTCGCCGCCGAGCACGGTTCCCAGGGTCGTCCCGCAGGCGAACTCGTAGGAGGTGGGAATGCCCTTGAGGATGGCTTCTAAGGCCGCCGAGGGGATCGGTTCGGCGACCGTCACCGGCAGGAGTTCCCCATCGTCTTTGATGAAGCAGTGGGCCAAACCCACGACGACATAATCATCGGCGGTCAGGTCGGGGGCGTTGGAAAGTGCGGTGGCAGAGGTCATAGTGATTTTTGAGAGTAAATTTTGTGACGGTTATAGCGCTGCGCGCGGGAGTCGAGAATCGGGAGTCGGGAGTCGGAAAAACTCAAAGCCCCTTTAAATCGAGGTTTTAAGTTTTCGTGGTTCCCTCGAGCAAGTGAACACACGAGCGCTCATTGCCGTATCGGAAATTCTGACTGTTGACACTCTCCGCGAAGACAGCGACGGAGATTCTTCTTTCAACGAGCCGACTTACCCTGACAGGCTTTCGCCAGCCAAGATAGAGGTTGATTCTCCAGAAGCGTTGCCTGCATCCAGTGCAGAGGTTCCGACGTGCCCCGTCGTACCCAGTCCTGAGTTAAGGATGTTCAGCGCGGCATTGTGGTCACTATCCAGCCTGCACCCACATTGGCAAATATGCGTCCTTGTGGATAGGGACTTCTTGACCACAGTGCCGCAACTAGAGCATTTCTGGGAGGTGTAAGCAGGATTCACGGCAATGGTATTTTATCAACAGTCGGGGTGGGGAGAGTGTTAAATTTCAGATGGTAGGGGCGCAAGGCTTGCGCCCCGATTTTAGATTCTCGGAAACGCCCCCAATTCCACGCCTCACGGCCTTTTCCGACTGCCGATTCCCGACTCTCGACTCCCGATCCTTCCGGCCCATTTCGTTACAAGATGTCACAAAAATTTAAAGAAGGGGTTGAGTTTGCACACAGGCCTCCAAGTCCAGGCGGGCGAGTCGTTCGTAGGCATCGGCGATCGCGAATTGTCCCCGCAGAGCCCCGATGCTGGCGCCGGGGCAGATCCAGTGCAGAGTTTCCGGGGAAAATTTGTCCAGGAGGGCGCGGATGCTGCGAATTTGTCGGGGCCAGTGGAAGGTTTTGGCGGTTCGCAGGGGGTGGGGGCATCCGTCGCGATCGGGTAGCAGGTGGCGCCCGGAAAACAGTATACCCCCGTGGACGGAAGTGTAGACGCACGACGAGCCCGGCGAATGACCGGGAGTCCAGATCATTGTCGTTTGGGGCGAAATGGAAAATTCCCGTTCAAACGGCGTCACCTCGGCTTCGGGCAACAGGTAGGCTTCCTGTTCCTGGCACAAAATCCGACATCCCTCGTCCTGCTGGATTTTCCGGGCCTTGCCCATCCCCCCCCGGTGGGTGAGGGCCAGCCATTTCACGCCCCCCCGGTCCCGGACGAATTGTTGCTGAGTCTCCGTCCAAGCGGGGGCATCGATCAAGATGTTGCCCGAGTTTTCTACAATAAAGTAAGCCGTGCCGCCGAGGGTATCTCGATTCGGTGAAAATGCGTAGATATTTTCAAGGACCGGTTTGGGTTGTTTGGTTGCAGGATGCTGCTGGGTCATTGAGATCGTTCCACTGTTGTTGCAATCCGCGATTTTTGATTTTATCTCTCAAATCCGATTATTGAATCATGCTATTATTGCTGCTCATTTTGGGACTGGTGACCTATTTGATTTTGCGTCGGGGCGTCACGCGCATCACCCGCACGCCGATTTGGCTGTTGTGGTTGGTGATGATGGCGCCGGCCCTGATTTGGAGCGCCTGGATGCTCGTGCACGGGACCCAGACGCCGATCCCGTCTTGGCTGGTGGTGATTCCGTTTGTCGCCTGTCCCTGCCTGTACTGGGTGCTGGTGCAAATGGGCCGCCAACCCCCCCCGGAAGGGGAAACCGACGATCGCGCCCCATCCCCCACCGCCGATGCCGCGACTCCTCAACCCGCCATTCCCAAACTGCCGGAAAAAGCCGCTCCCCCGCCGCCGCCGATCACCCCCAAGGAGGAGGAAAAGCTGCGGACCTGTTTTCCCTGGGCGGTGTTCCCGTTGCAAAATTTGGAATATCGGCCCCAGGCGGTGATCTGTCGGGGTCAGTTGCGATCGCAACCGGAAGTCGCCTACAAAACCGTCCGGGAGAATATCGAGGCGAATTTCGGCGATCGCTTCCTGATCGTGTTTCAGAAAGATTTCGGCGACAAACCGCTGTTCGCCCTGGTGCAAAATCCCTACCGCCGCACCGCAGGGCCCCCGAAACCCGATCGCGATTTGTTGACCCAACCCCTGCTGGCCCTGGCTTTGCTGGTCATTACTCTATTTACCACGACCGTCGCCGGAACCGTTTTGATGGGGGTGACGAATCAGGATTGGCAGGCTGATCCAGCCCTGCTGGGGACGGGACTGCCCTATGCCCTGGCCCTGATGGCGATCCTGGGGGTGCACGAGGGGGCCCACTACCTGAGCGCCCGATCGCACGGCATCAAGGTCACGCTCCCCTATTTTATCCCGGTGCCCTTTTTCCTGGGGACCTTCGGGGCCTTCATCCAGACGCGATCGCCGATCCCCAACCGGAAGGCCCTGTTCGATGTCAGCATCGCCGGCCCCTGGGCGGGGCTGCTGGTGACGATCCCCCTGCTGATCTGGGGGTTCGCCCATTCCGAGGTGGTCTCGGTTCTGCCTGAAGAGGCGGGTATTTTGACCTTCAATGCCCTCGATCCCAGCTTTTCGATTCTGCTGACGGTTTTGGGCAAAGTCGCCTTGGGGGACGCGCTGACGGCGACCGGGGCGATCGATCTGCACCCGGTGGCGATCGCGGGATATATCGGTCTGGTGGTTTCGGCCTTCAATTTGCTCCCCATCGGCCAGTTGGACGGCGGCCACATGGTCCACGCGATGTTTGGCCAGCGCACCAGTTTGGCGATCGGGCAAATCACCCGGTTTTTGGTGTTATTCTTGGCTCTGGTACAGCAAGAATTCCTGATTTTGGCGGTCCTGCTGTTCTTCTTGCCCCTCAACGACGAACCCGCCCTTAACGATGTCAGCGAACTCGATGACCTGCGGGATTTCATTGGCCTGATCACCTTGGGGGTATTGCTGACGATCCTGTTGCCCCTGCCCAACGCACTAGCCCAGTTCCTGAACTATTGAATGTTTCAGAAACCGGATTTCTACGGCAATTGGGGATGGGAACCCGAGTTCCTATCAGAAACCCGGTTTCTTTGAATTTCCCCCGATCGCACGAACGATTTGGGGGAAGTGAAACTTTTGGCGAGATCTTATCGTTTAAATTATGGGAGGCAAAGCCGATCGCGACCGGTTCCTTTGATCGGATCGGGTTCGGGTGGGCGATCGCCAATTTTTTTCGGATACAAGGAGTGAAACCATGTTAAATTTGATCGGACGGACGGGCTGTTTTTGGGCGCTGACTTGGGCGATCGCAACGCCGTTTGTTACCGCCGGTCAGGCGATCGCGTCTCAACCGCTTTCGGTCATTTCTGTCGATATCCCCGGAGACACTCTCGCCGTGAAACCTGCCCTCGCTGGAACCTCTTGGACGCTTGTATCTTGGGGCGACCCGGATTCCCCCAATGACCGGGTAGCGGACACCGAAATTACCCTCGCATTTGAAGAAAATCGCATCAGCGGAACATCGGGTTGCAATCGTTTCATGGCATCCTATACCGCCGAAAATTCCAAATTGGAAATCGGAGTCGCGGCCGGGACGCGGATGGCTTGTCCGGGAGAGATTATGAATCAAGAATTGCAATTTTTGGCGGCTTTGGAGGGGGCGCGGGAATACGCGATCGCGGATGGTCGATTGACCGTTAATTATACCACAGATGAGGGTTCGGGAGTCTTAATTTTTGCAGCCGACGGGGGAGCCGGTCAGATGCCGACTCAACCCCCCTCGGTCACTTCCGAAATGCCCCTAGCCGGAACCTCTTGGACGCTGGCATCGTGGGGCGACCCGGACTCCCCCAATACTTTGCTTCCGGACACCGAAATTACCCTCGTCTTTGACGAAGACCGTCTCGGCGGTTCTTCCGGCTGCAACAGCTATACCGCACCCTATACCGCCGCTTCATCCGGGTTGGAAATCGGAATCGCCGCAGGGACGATGATGATGTGTCCGGAAGAGATCATGGATCAAGAATTTCAATTTTTGACGGCTTTGCAGGGGGCGCAAAAATACGCGATCGCGGACGGTCGATTGAGCGTCAATTATACCACCGACGAGGGTGCGGGAGTCTTGATTTTTGAGCCGGCAGAAACGGCGCAGGAATCCGAGAATCAGAAAACCATTTATGTCGCCTCTCAGATGGCTGACTGCGTGGGAGTTGGGCCGCAAAAATGCTTGCAAGTTCGGGGAGAATCGGATGCCGATTGGCACTTGCACTACAGCGGCATCGAGGGCTTCGAGTACGAACCGGGCTACACCTACACGTTGAGAATTCGGGAAGAAGCGGTCGAGAATCCGCCCGCCGATGCCCCCTCGATCCGGTGGATTTTGGTGGAGATCGTCGATCAAACGGTCGAGTGACGGGGGCGACGCCAATTTTAAGATTCAATTGCACGGGGACTGGGAGATTCAACCCAGTTCCCGTTTGCGTTTGAATGGGGAAACGCGATCGCATCCGCCAATTCACGGATCGTCAGAACTTCCATCACTTTACAGAGGGGTAAAATTTCGGATGATCGGATAATAGTAATCGATGAGAGGGCCTCCCATTTTTGCAGGTGCATTGATTCACGGACAGTGCGACTCGACTTTCGAGGGTTCACCCCCCGGGGTTTCGGGTCGCGAGTCACGAGGCCGACCTGCATATTTGGGATATTTCAAACCCACTACTCATTTGAGGAAATCCGGTCAACCTCATCGACGATCGCACCGTCGATCCCAGATCGATCGCGCGATCGCGAAATCTGACCGCCGTTTAGAAGACAAGCCAAGCGACAATGAATAATCTGAGTCAATTTACCAAACATTTCCTGGGTGCGAGTGCCATCGGGACGTGCCTTTTACTGGGTGCGACCAATACCGCCCACGCGGCCAGTTTATACTTCGGGGAAGACGATCCCGATGCGGGTACGAATTTCGCCGGAAAAGCCGAACTCGACTTTCTCAGCAACTTTATCGCCGCCGATACGGAGGATTTTGAGGATTTTGATGCGGGAACGACATCTCCGCTCACACTCGAAATTGGTGGCAATGAAGCCGAACTGGTTGGCGGGGGAGCAGTTCGCGACGATGACTTCGAGGGATTACACGCCATTTCGGGCGAAAAATACTGGAGTTTGACGTTCGGCGAACTGGATCAAGACACCTACACGATCGCATTTGATACGGCTCAATCTGCGGTCGGATTTTATGCCACCGACATGGGTGATGCCGGAGTGAATGACTTCAAACTCAAGTTTTTCTTCGAGGACGGCACGACGGCCATTGAAAACATCCCCCACACCCAAAGCGCCGATGCAAATGCTTACGAATTATTCTTCGGCTACATCAACCCCGATTTGTCATTCACACAAATCGAATTTTTAGCCAACGGTCCCATTCCGGAAGATGGTTTTGGTTTGGATGATATCACCATCGGGCGCCGCGAACAGCTCCGGGCTTCCGTTCCGGAACCGACATCAACTCTCGCACTGTTCGGCGTTGCCGCGATCGGTTTGTTCTGGCGAAACAAACGT
Organism: Lyngbya sp. CCY1209; assembly: GCF_035615495.1. Classification (GTDB taxonomy): domain Bacteria; phylum Cyanobacteriota; class Cyanobacteriia; order Cyanobacteriales; family Microcoleaceae; genus Limnospira. The sequence continues at coordinate 30,634 of NZ_JAJENU010000548.1, forward strand.
CGCGTCTGATAATTTTGACCTCGGCGATCGCCGAGGTCAATCCTGATTTAAGGTGTGAAGTTTAAAGATCATAACCCTCAAGATCGATGGCTTTTGTCCCCCAATTTTTACCGGGTCAAAAGCCATTTTTTGGATTTAAAATGAGAAGGAGAATTGATATCAAATTCGGTTCAATTCCCGAACATCGGGCAACCCTATAAGGTTTCCCCCACGGGGAGCCGACCTCCCACCTTACACGGCGATCGCTCGGCGGTCAAACCGGCAGATCTGATGGATGACCGGAGGAATTTGAGATTAATATGGATGAAACCCGATCAATAAAATGACAAATGTGGAGTGCTGAGATCGACTCGCTCAATTCCGGGCGAGTTCAAAAATTTTCCCTGTTCCGCGAAGAGGGTGCGATCGCCCATTCTGAAGCCATCCGACTCTGGGAGTGCGATCGCGATTTTCGCCGTTTTTTCATCACCTTACTCGCCAAAGTTCCGTTCGAGGCCTATTTCTGGGAAACCCCACCCGTCACCACCGCTTCGGCCGGACAACCCTTTGAATTTGTAGTGGTTGAAAGTCCGGCTTTAGCAAACGTCCCGCCCGACGATCGCACGTTCGGCGACTATTTTGATACCGCCCCCCCCGACAAAGCGATCGTGTCCTTTCCCAGTCTGCACAAAGATGCCCTATTAATCGCCCCCTGTCCGATTATTTCTCCTTCCGCCTACCCCCACCTCGCCAAATTTATCCGGGAAGCCCCGGAAGCCCAGCAACAGGAATTGTGGCGGGAAGTGGGAACCCACCTCGCCCGACGGTTGGGCGAAAATCCGGTCTGGGTGAGCACCTCCGGCTTGGGCGTTTATTGGCTGCACGTCCGACTCGACTCCCGTCCGAAATATTATACGTTTGAGCCCTACAGGCGATCGCCTTAATTTGGGGTGTGGGGTGTGCTCGGTGGGGATTTTAGATTTCCCGACTCCCGACTCCCGCTTATTACAGCACTTTGCGCGGTAATGAGGCACAGCCGGAAAAGATCCCCCCTAACCCCCCTTGGAAAGGGGGGAATCAGAAAGTCCCCCTTTTTAAGGGGGATTTAGGGGGATTCGATCATATCGCAGCAGATAGACAACCGCCATATAAATGAAATTTTCCCCATTCCCCATTCCCCATTCCCCATTCCCCATTCCCCATTCCCGACTCCCGACTCCCGACTCCCAAAAAAATCCCCCGAACGGCTTCGGGGGAAGTTAGGACGATATCCAGAATCAATCACGTCCGTTGGTTAATAGGGGCGGATTGGGATGCCCATGCAATTTTTCAATCCAACTCCGATTCCAGAACGGTCGCGATCGCCTTTTTAGCGTTATCCTGGAATTCGCGGATGTTGACCCGGCTCAGGAGTGCGATCGCCACGACCATCCCGATCGCCTGAACCGCGAACACAGTCCCGTAAGCCAGCACGGGGGCGGAAAACAGGAATCGGCCGACATCCAAAACCGCCCCCCCCAGCACCGTCGCCAGACCCCGCGCCATCGCTTGAGCCAGTCCCCAGGCACCGATGAAGGTACCCGCCGTCTCCGCCGCCGTCAGGTCCAACATCAAACTGATGGCACCGGCCGTCAGGATGCCGGAAAACAAACCAAACAGCAGCAGGGAACCCTTGAGCATCTCCGGGTTAGCGGTAAACCCGGCGCCGATGAACAGCGTCAGACAGACGGCGGTCCCCAGGCAACCCGTCCGCACTGTATTTTTCTTGCCCAGGCGGGGGATCACCAAAAAGCCCGTCGAGCCGATGCCGACGAGGGTTCCGGTTCCGAAGAAAGCGTTCAACTTCGCCGTCTCCGAGACACACATCCCGAACACCTCCCCGCCGTAGGGTTCCAGGACGGCATCCTGCATGAACAGGCTGATGCTCATCACCAATAGAAACGTGAAAAATAGCCCCGTCTGGCGGTTGGCGGTGAGGATTTTCAGGGCGCGGCCGAGGGTGATTTGGTCTTCCCGGTCCGTCACCGTCGATCGCTCGGTGTAGCGGGAAAACCGCTTTTCGACCCCCCAGGTGGAAACCAAACACAGGGCGAAGACGATGGCGGGGACGATAACGAATAGCGGGTTGATGGTCGCCCGCAGGGTGGGGATGTCAGCCGCTCTCGCCCCGGCGGCGGGGCTGTAGGAGAGGATGTCCGCCCCGCAGATCTCCGGTTGGTTGAGAATTTGAGAACTGATGATGGCGCCGACGACGATTCCGATCATCAACATGGACCAGACGATGCTGATCAGTTTGGAGCGGTTGTCGTCGTCGGAGACATCGAACAGGAGGGCGGCGAAGGGGGTGGAACTGGCACTGAGGGCCAGACCGTACAGAGCGAAGACCAGGGCTAACAGGCCGGCCCAGAGGTAGCTGATCCCCGCCATGCCGTTATTTTGGATGCTCTCCCCCAACTGCCAAGCCACCTGCAGGGCGAAGAAAGAGGTGGCGGTGAACAGAACCGCCCCGATCCAGACGTAGGTGCTGCGGTGAAGGCCGAAAATCGGCTTTCCGTCCGAGAGCTGGCCGAACCAGACCCGGGCGGGGGAAACGAACTGGTGCATGGCGATCGCACCGGCGGCGATCAGTGCGGGGACTTTCAGCTCGTCGATCATGACCCGGTTGATCACGCCCAGGGTGAGGAGGGACATGATCCCGAGTCCCATCTGAAACAGGCCCAATCGAAACATGGTCGGCAAGCCGACTTTCGGCTTCAGTTTGCCCTGCGTCGCTTGCGGAGATTTTGACTCCGGTGGGGTGTCGATTGCCATGGCATTTCAAGAAAATGATACGAAGTTTACCATTTTAACTAGACTAGCAAAATGTCGTTCCCAAAAGGAACCGGACGTTCCCGCCGCCCGCCGTCCGGATTTTTAAAATCTGTGCATGGGTGGGTGAATCTTCTGATATCGATGCGATATGATAGGGTGATGTTAACTCCAATTTTAGAGTTTGCATACTGTTTCATATATTTAATTTTCTCAAATGATGAAGCCGAATGTTATCTCCCGATCCATCGCGGTTAAAAATAAAAGGATTCATTACTTGGAGGGAGGCGATCGCGATGCCCCCCCCGTCCTGCTCTTACACGGGGCGAGTTTCTCCGCCAAAACCTGGCAAGAAATCGGCACGTTAAAGCAGTTGGTCGCCCAAAATTATCGCGTCGTCGCTGTAGATTTGCCCGGTTACGGGACTTCGGAAGAGATCGCCTGCACGCCGGTACAATTTTTACTGAAACTCGTGGAGGGGCTGCGGTTGCAGGGGGCGGCGATCGTTTCCCCGTCGATGAGCGGCCGCTACAGCCTGCCCTTCATCGTCGAACACGCCCAGTCCCTGCGGGGGTTCGTCGCCGTGGCGCCCGTCGGCATTTTGAAGATGAGCCAACAATTGCAGGGCAATGACATCCCCACCTTGGCAATTTGGGGCAGCAACGACACCATCGTACCGCCGAGTCAAGCCGACATTTTGACCGAAGTCCTGCCCAATTCCAAAAAAGTGATCCTCAAAAATTCCGGCCACGCCTGTTACATGAAAGCGACCCACAAATTTCACGAAAATTTGATTCGATTTCTCGACAACGTGTCGAAATCTTAGGAGCCAAAAATTGGAGGTGTTGACAGTGGGAAATGGGTGGAAACCGGAACCGGGGAGGCCAAAAATTTGTATCCCGGAACACCGAAATCACGTCGCCCCCGTCCGGCCATTGCCAGCTTCGAGAGAATCCGGCACGGCGACCGTCGGGTTATATTAGAGGAGATCGGAAAGTCGGTCGAGACGGTTGCCGACCGCCACACTCCGCCAAACCCCAAATTTAAAGATGGACGACAGACCCAAAAAGGCACTATTTATTCTCGGTGGATTGGATGACGATGACCTGCGGTGGATCATCTACAAAGGCAAAGTACAAACCCTCCCCGCCGGCGAAACCCTGATTTACGAAGGGCGACCGATCGCGGCTCTCTACATCGTCTTGAGCGGGACCCTGCGGGTTTCGATCCACCCCAACGGCGATCGCGAACTGGCCCATCTATCCCAGGGAGAAGTGGTCGGAGAAATCTCATTTTTGGACAACCGCGCCCCCCTCGCCACAGTCCAAGCTTTGGAAAAAACCCAACTGCTGGCGATTCCCCGCTACGAACTGACCATGAAACTCCGCAACAGTTCCAAATTTTCTTCCCGATTTTACCAGGGAATTTGTCTGTGTCTGGCCAATCGAATGCGGGGGACCGTCCGGCGCCTCGGCTACCAACTCGACGAAGAAGATCCGGATTTGTTATTCGGGGACGACTTCACCCAAAATATGCAAGATTTCCTCACCCTGGCGGAAGCCAAGTTCAACTGGCTGCTCTACAATCTGAAGTTGATCAACTGAGGGAGGGGAATTTTAGATGTTAGATTTTAGATTGTAGGGGCGCAACGCTTGCGCCCTGATTTTAGATCCGGGGAAGAGCGGGAAATGAAAAGTTCCCCATTCCCCATTCCCTAATACCGACTCCCGACTCCCTCAATCGCAGATCGTCCGCAGCGTCCCCACGAAATCCGGGTAGGAAATCGCCGCCGCTTCGGCCCGATGAATGGTTGTGGTTCCCGTCGCATTTAAAGCCGCGATCGCCAAACTCATCGCAATTCGGTGGTCTGTGTCGCTGTCCACCTGTGCACCCTTGAGGGCAGATCCGCCGGTAATTTCCAACCCATCCGGCCGTTCCGAAATGTTCGCCCCCATCTTTCCGAGTTGAGTCGCCATCACCGCGATGCGATCGCTCTCTTTCACCCGCAACTCTTCCGCGTCCCGAATCCGGGTCGTCCCCTTTGCAAACGCCGCGGCCACCGCCAAAATCGGGATCTCGTCAATCAAACGGGGAATCAGATCCCCCCCAATTTCACAGGCTCTCAGTTGAGAATGGCGGACCCGCAAATCCGCCACCGGTTCCCCCGCCACAATCCGTTCATTTTGCAACTCGATGTCGGCCCCCATCATCGCCATCGCCTCCAAAATCCCCGTCCGGGTGGGGTTGACGCCGACATTTTCGACCGTCAAATCCGACCCCGGGACGATCGCCGCGGCCACCAGCCAGAACGCCGCCGAACTGATATCGCCGGGGACCACCACCGCCTGACCTTTCAACTGGGCCGGTCCGGTCACGGTGACGCGGCAGGCGTCCGGATCGACGCTCAATTCGGCCCCGAACGCCCGCAACATCCGTTCGCTGTGATCCCTCGACAGGGCCGGTTCAGTGACCGTGGTGGACCCCTCAACCATCAATCCGGCCAATAAAATACAGGACTTGACCTGAGCCGAGGCGACGGGGGAATGGTAGTGGATCGGTTTCAACTTTCGGCCCCGGACCGCCAGCGGCGCGAGGGATCCCCCCCGGCGCCCCCAGATGGTCGCCCCCATCTCCGTCAGGGGCCGGATCACCCGGTCCATCGGCCGTTTGACCAGGGAACTGTCCCCGGTAATGGTAAACAGGCGATCGGGGTGGGAGGCCAAAATGCCCAACATCAACCGCATGGTGGTGCCCGAGTTGCCCGCATCCAGGACGCGATCGGGTTCCTGTAACTGCCCGAGTCCGCACCCCTTCACCTCCACCCGCTCCGAATTCAACTCGGAAATTTCCGCCCCCAGGGCCGAAAAACAACGGGCGGTACTGCGCGGGTCGGCCCCCAGGAGCAGGCCTTCGACGGTGGTGACTCCCTCCGCCAGGGCGCCCAACATCAGGGCACGGTGGGAGATGGATTTGTCGCCGGGAATGCGGATTCTGCCGTGGAGGGACGGACCCGATTGGGGGGGCTGTATCTTGAGCTGCTGCTGGCTTTCGAGATTTTCTAGGGTGACAACCGTGGATGGCATTAGGATAGATTGAGAAAGGATACGACGATGCGATCCTATCGCTTTCCTCGTCCCGAATTTCGACCGGGACCGGAAATCATCACGACGGAAAGATATCTTATGCTCACCCACCACCGCAAGCCCGTTAGTTTATCTTGGATTTCCACCGATTTACCGCTGCGATCGCACATTGAGACGGCGGCGACGCTGTACCAGAAAGACAAACAGCAATTTCACTTTCTGCTCCACGAACCCGAGCTCTGTGCAGGGGAATTTGAAGGGAAAGATGACGTCGCGGCGGACGGGACGTCTCAGACTCGCCCCTCCCGCCTGCTGTGGCTGGAAGTTTCCCCCTACCGGGCGGTAATGACCATGCAGGGAAACGGCCATTTCAGCTACCGCCACCTCTGGCAAAAGGGGATGTACGGGTTGAGCCGCTACTACCTGCACGGCGCCTCCGGCTCGTTGCCCAACCAGCTCCGACTCCGCAATTTTACCCGAGATTTGACTGTGGTGGGTTGCGCCCTGCCGGAATCGTTGCGGCTCGAATACGAATTGTGGTCGGAAAAGGTGCGGCTCGGACACTACGTTTTACTGCTGAAAATTCACCACTGATCTGGGAGGTACGGCGGCGGTGCGATCGCCGATATCGACCGGGGTTTTCAGGTGGATTCGCCGAGTTCAAGTTGACCGGATCGCGATTGGCTTACCGTCACCCATCCTCGTCGGTTTCGCCAAAAACAGGGATCAGTCATGTCAATGATGAAGAAATACTTAACTTCACAGATGACAGCAAAATCAAGGATACAATATAAACATTGATATTGTCTTCTAAATTTCAGGGTATCGATTTCATGGATAATTATATCCGAGAAAGCGGTGGACTCCTGCAAATACCGCATGGGGATCTGAAAAAGAGAATCGTCCAACACCAATTATTTGGGCTGGATTATCTACAGGAACATCTGTTCCAATTTTGTCGATCTGTAATGAGGGCAGATGCTCCTAGAATTAAAAACTTTGTTTTTTACGATCTAGTCCCTTCAGTGCTTCTCTTTGGCCCACCAAATACGGGTAAAACAACTCTATGTTATTTACTGTTTGATCGCCTAAAAAAAGAGGTCGATAACGAGATAAACTTTTATACGATTGATGTCGGAAAGATGCTAGATCCGGCTCTAGGACAGTCATCTCGTAATCTGGAGCAAGCATTTGAGGAACTACGAAAAGTTTGTGCTAAAGGTTCCTTTGCATTTCTCGTCTTGGATGAGTTAGATTCCTTTTGTATGAGTCGTAGTCGGGTTCAAGAACATGATGCTATCCGCCGAGCCATGACAACTTTAATGCTGGAGCTTGACAAATTGCATCCATCCTCAACTCAAAAGCTTATTTTATTTGGAATTACCAATGTAGACAGTTTGATAGACACGGCAGTGGTGCGACGTTTTTCACTCAAGCGTCTTGTCGATCCGGAACTTTCTATTGATGATTTTTTTGCTTATATAAAATATTTGAGTAAACCGATCGAATACAAGCCGCAAGAAGATGAGTTAAAACAACTCTATGAAGTCTATCGACATCGAAATTTTAAACCGGGCGACATTAAAAATGTTTATAAAATTTTATTTATCGATCTAATTTGCCAAGACAAAAATCAACCTGATCGTGAACAATTTATCAAAGATAGGTTGTTGAAGCTGTTTAAGGAAGAATTCTCAACTGAAGAGCATTTGGCTGGAACTTATGGAGGCTTTACAAATGGTAGATAGAAAATGGGAAACAGATGAAGATAGAATGATGAATCGACTGGAAGCTCACAGAGACTTCATTACTTGGTTGATTAAAAAACTAAAAGCGGAGGGTATAGAATGCGATAGAACAACCGGCAACGATCCGAATGGTGACATATTGTACTACAATCCTGAAGATGAAGAAAAAGTCAAAAAAATTGTTCGAGAAATAAATTCAGAATACAACTCGGACTGATAAAATTTGATAGGATGTTACAGATATGCCGTTTATCGAAATCAAAGTTCGCAAACAGATTGACTCTACCTTGGCAAAAAAGATTATTAACAAAGATTGTGTGTCAGCCGTGTTGACAACAGGAAAAATAACAGGTCCAGCCAAGGATCTTTTTCGTGAGAATGATATAGCATATGCGGAAAATGTCCCCGAAAAACTTTTCATGGAATCCGAGGCTCAGGAGGAAGGCTAATGGCGCTTGATATTTCATTTTATTCTCAAGATATAAATCGTGTCAATACCATCGACATTTCCGATGATTTTTATGAATGGTTGGCTAAATCAGAGTTTTCCAAAATCGGTGTAGCTGAAAAGAAAGACATAGAAATAGATGGTGAACCGGAACAAGTTGATGTCGTTGTCCTAGACTGGGAAACTCGTCGCAAGTATAGCGATTTCTTTCGCGATGAAATTGTCAAAGAAGGTGACAAGGTGTTAGAGCAATTGGGAGATTCACCCTCGAAGGAGGAATATTCACCATTTTATTCTCGGCTCAAACTGTTGCAAGATCTGCGAAAACAGATAGAAAATGAAACCATCAAATATTTGGGTCGTTTGGAATAAAATTTTGCAGAAACTTGCCGAGCAGGATGGGATTTCGACGGATCAATTTGTGACGCTGGCGATCGCCGAGAAAATTTCGGCGTTGACGGCGGAAAGTTACCTGCGAAAACGGGCCCGGCGGAGCGATCGCTCGAAATACGAAGCGGTTCGGGCGAAAATACCCGACACAAACCGGAGCGATCGGAGGGATCGCCACCAGCGGAATCATTGTAGTTGGCAACCGAAAACAAGGGTTCGATCCGAACCCAATGCCAACTCAGATCACATCCGGTTGATGACCTCGAATGCGAAAACAAGGCTCCCGCCATACCGCAGGTTGGCGGCGGGAGTCTGTCAATTGGTCGGGCAATAACTGATCAGTTGCTGGGTGAGGGCATCGGTGCGATCGGCTGCTTGGTTGGCGGCTTCGGTTGCTTTTTCCATGCGTTCTTTGGCTTGGTTGAGTTGCTGGCGTCCATCGAAGCTCACCGGGATCGTCTCCCCTATCTTCAAAACTTGACCCATGTCGTCCAGGGCTTTGGCCATCTCGCCGAAGTTCTCCCCGTAGCCGGTTTGCATCTCTTTGAGGGTCTGATTTCCCAAATTGAGGCTTTTCATCTGCTCGGCGATCCCCTCCAGTTCTGTGGCCAACTGTTTGGTGGTCGCGGCATCGAAGCGATCGCGTTTGGCGGTAATGAGGGAATTGCCCCGGTGGACGACATCCATGAGTTTGGTGCACTGGGCCGATTTCGTCCAGGTACACCCGGTTACGGTACTCAACAGGAGGCCGAACGCCAACCTGGAAAGGATTTTACGAGAGAACGGTAGAGTTTGCGATCGCGCCACGGCAGTTAAATTTTGTTTCGATAAGGTTTCGGCTACCGATTATTCCAAAAAATGTCCCGGATTGCAAGTTTGAGGGGTCGGCATGGGGTCGTCGGTACGAGTCAAGAAATGTTACAATGATGATTCAAAAACGGATCGGATGATATCGGCGATCGCTCGCCGTGTCATTGTCAGCCGCTGAATCCGATGGGGAACTGATAGATATATCCCGTTCTCAAATGATGGGTTGAAAATGGGAGGGGCATCAACCCCGACTCGGAGAAAACTCGTCCGATGTCAATATTTGAATTTCCAAAAGTTGCGGAGGTTATTGATGAAAAAAATTGTGGTCGGTCTTTCCGGTGGCGTTGACAGTTCCACCGCCGCGGCGATCCTCCACCATCAGGGTTACGAGGTGGAAGGTTTGACGCTGTGGTTGATGCGGGGCAAAGGTCAGTGCTGTTCCGAGGGAATGGTCGATGCGGCCCACATTTGCGAACAACTCGGCGTCCCCCATCACATCGTCGATAGCCGGGATTTATTTCAAACGGAAATTATCGATTATTTGGTGGAAGGATACGGCTCCGGAATCACCCCCCTACCCTGTTCCCAGTGCAACCGGGCGGTCAAGTTCGGCCCGATGTTGAATTATGCCCGCACCGAGTTGGAGATTCAACAGGTGGCGACGGGTCACTACGCCAGAATTTCCTACGATCGCGATCGCGATCGCTACCAGTTAAGACGGGCCGTCGATCGCGGCAAAGATCAGTCCTATTTCCTTTACGATCTCACCCAAGAATTGCTCTCGGGAATCGTCTTCCCCTTGGGGGAAGTGGAGAAGTCCGAAACCCGCAAAATTGCCACCGAATACGGGTTGAAAACCGCCGATAAACCGGAAAGTCAAGACCTCTGTTTGGTGGAGGCTAACGGCTCCATGCGGGCGTTTTTGGACAAGTACATCACGGGTCAAAAAGGCGACATTGTGGATGCCGAAGGCCGGGTGTTGGGGCGGCACGACGGCATCCACCACTACACCATCGGCCAGCGTCGGGGCCTGGGCATTTCGGCACCGAACCCGCTGTACGTCATCGGCATCGATCCGGGTCGAAATCGGGTGATCGTAGGCGATCGCGACAGCGTCACCCAAACCGAGTGTACCGTCCGGCGGGTGAATTGGGTATCCGTCGCCCCCCCCACTGCGCCGATCCGGGCAGAAGTCCAAATCCGCTACCGCACCAAGCCGTTGCCGGTGACGGTGGTTCCCTTTTCTTCGGAGGACGAGGGCGAAGCCGCTCCGAAGGTCGGATGGCGGGTGAAACTGATTTTTGACGATCCCATTTTCGGCATCACCCCCGGTCAGGCGGCGGTCTGGTACGACGGCGATTTATTGCTGGGCGGCGGGGTCCTCGAACGGCCGAATTGAGAGGAGAGAGGAGAGAGGAGAGAGGAAAGAGAAATTCTGGAGTCCCCTGACTTCTCCTCTGTGTAAATAGGCCGGCGCTCGTTGCTATAATTCTCCGGATTTGATATAGCAATTTTCAAGTCCGCGAGGTACGCTTGCAAATTCAAAATCCCCCTTTTGAAGGGGGATTTAGGGGGATCGTCCGTCTCTCAAAATTCAAAGTCCCCCTTTTGAAGGGGGATTTAGGGGGATCGTCCGTATCTCATCGGATCGAAAACTGCTATATAGCAATGAGCGCTGGCGTGAGTTCTGTTCGGAAGACAGAATCCGAAACCCCCATGTCAAGGCAGTTTCTATTCCCTACACCCTACACCCTACACCCTACACCCGCACGCAGCGCTATATTATCGATTCTGCAAAACGCCCCCAAAAACGGCGGCCAAAATCGCCACGCCGAAGGCCAGCCGATACCAGACGAAGATCCAGGTGCTCCGGGTTTGCAGGTAGCGGATCAGCCACGCGATCGCCAAATAAGAAAATACCGCCGAAGAAATCAAACCGGCCACCAACGCGGCTGGACCAATATTCGTCAAACCGCTGTCGATCAACCCCTTCAATTCCACCAACCCCGCCAGGGTAATCGCGGGAATCCCCAACAGGAAGGAAAAGCGGGCGGCGGTGGCTCGTTGGAGTCCCATGAACAACCCGGCGGTGATTGTGGAACCGGACCGGGAGACGCCGGGAATCAAGGCCAACGCCTGGGCGAATCCCATCAACACCCCGTCTTTGGCGTCGAGTTGTTCAAAGTTGCGTTTTCGGGCGCCAATTTTTTCGGCTAGTCCCAGCAGGATCGCCATGACGATGGAGGCGATCGCGATCGCGACGGTACTCCGCAGGGGGGAATTGTCGAAGTCGGGGATAAAGATTTTGATCAGCAACCCGAAAAAGACGATCGGCAGGGTTCCCAAGGCGATCCCCAAAGCCATGCGAAAGTCGGGGGATTGGTAGTCGGATTTGGCGATCGCCCGCACCGATCCCATTGTCACCTGTTTGAGATCGGCCCAAAAGTACCATAACACCGCCGCGATACTCCCGAGTTGGATGACGGCGGTGAACGCCACCCCCGGATCGCCCCACCCCAGGGCCACGGGAACCACTTTCAGGTGGGCGGTGCTGCTGATCGGGAGAAATTCGGTCAAGCCTTGCACCAGTCCCAATATGACGGCTTGGAAGATATTAATTTGAGATTCCGCCGGGACGCCGGGAACCTCCACCGTCCCTTCCGTCACCACGTCGGCGAGGAGGGGAAAAAAAGCCTGAAACGGCATCGCCGAGGGCAATTGGGTCGTTAACTCCATGTTTGAATTGACAGCCTACAAATTGCCACAAATTTAGCATTTCCGCCCCCCGAACGGCGAGATCGGCCGGGGCGATCGCGACACAAATCTTAAAAAAAGTCGAAGTCATACCCCCCCGGGGGGGATAAAAAAAACCGTGTTATAATGAAATCAGGATGCCCCCCCGGGGGATAAATCCTGTGATATCTTAAATAAGATGAACTAAAGTAACAAATCTTAAAGTAACCTTGTTTAGCAATATTCTACTGGCATACATCCTGACAACAACTCAGCCCACCTGGCCCCAGAAGGAGCCGGGGGTGGCTTTGATGAGAAAAGTTCGGGAGAGTCGGCGGTGGCTTCCCTTCGCGATCGCCGTCTTTTTAGTTTCCGTCCCGGTGTTCTTCCAAGCCCCCCTCGTCCGCATCTGGCCGATGTTGAGCATGGTCCTGACGGGGGGATGGCTGGGGGCCAGCCTCTACCTGCTGCGGCGGAAAGAAACCGAGTTGTGGGGGGATCTGCTGCTGGGGTTTAGCTGGAGTTGGCTGACGGGTTCGATTTACTGGGGTTGGCTGCGGTGGGAACCCCTGCTGCACCTGCCGGTGGAGGCGATCGGGGTTCCCTTCGCGATCGCCTGCCTGTGGCGGGGGTGGGGCAAAGTCGGGAACTGGTTTTATCTGGGTTCGCTGTTCGGGACCGGCGTCACCGACGGATATTTTTACATCGCCGGACTGATGCCGAGTTGGCGGCAGTTGATGCAGGCGGACCCGTCGATGGCGATGCCGATTTTCCAGGATGCGATCGCCCGCGTGAGTACCCCCTGGGGCATCAGTTGGGCCGTGGGGTTGGCCCTGGTGCTGTTCGGGGTGGGCGTGTTTCCGCTGCAGTCCAAAGAATCCCACTGGTGGGTCTTCGGCGGCGCGGTTTTGAGTACGATTTTGGTGGACAGCCTGTTTTTGGTCGCGGCCTGTTTCGCGTGAAAGAAAAGGGGGCGGGCGATCGAAGTCAAAATTCAAGTTCGACTATGATTGAGAGGCGGAGTTCGACCCACGGCGATCGGCGATGGGGATGACCCCTCAATTCCCGTGAGTTTTCGACCTTCGAGATCCGAATTGTTGAAGCCTCGTATCTTTCGCGGACGACTGTGACCTCAGAACTCACCCCTCACCTGCTCGTGCGAACCGAAGTCGGCCACCGCTACCTTCCCCTGATCGGGAAAAGCTACTGGACTCTGGGACGGGGTAGGGACAATAATATCGTATTGCGCGATCGCTGGATCTCCCGAAATCACGCCATGTTGCAGCAGATGGACCGGGGGGAATTTTTTTTGATCGACCTGGGAAGTCGCAACGGTTCCTTCGTCAATGATCGCCGCGTCACCATCCCCGTTTCCCTCAAAGATGGCGATCGCATCCGTTTCGGAGGGACCGAATTGGAATTTCACGCCCCTTCCCCTTCAGAAGACTGCCGCACCCCGGAAACCGACGCTGAAGACTTCACCTCCACCCTCAAATTCCGCTGTCTGGTGTCCGTGATGGTCATGGATATCCGGAATTTTCCGACCCTGACCCGTCAACTCGACGAGGAAATTTTATCCGAAGTCATGGGGGTTTGGTTTCGCCAAGCTGGACAGATCGTCCGAGATCACGGCAGTTGGGTCGATAAATACATCGGCAACGCCATCATGGCCGTCTGGTTCCACGGGACCCGGGAGGTCAACCCCCAAGAACTGTTGCTGCTGTTTTCGGCCGTCAGCAACTTGAACCGAGTCGCCGTCCGCCTCACCCACACCTATTCCCTCCCCCGCCCCTTTCGGGTCAGTGCGGGGGTGAACACGGGTTACGGCATGGCGGGCAGTCGGGGGGGGGAAGACACCTCCGAATATACCGCCCTCGGCGATACCGTCAACGCCGCCTTTCGCCTGGAATTATCGACCCGGGAAATCAACCGGGACATCGCCGTGGGAGAGACGACGTACCGATATTTGACCGCGTTGAATCCCGGCCCCACCTTCCCCGCCTATACCCTGCAACTGCCCGGTGATGATGCCCCCACCGTGGCTTATGCGGGGGAGTTTGCGGCGATCGACGCTTTTTTGGGGCAGGCGGACGCTTGAGGTGGGAAAGCCACGCCGGCGAAATGTTGGGTTAGAATACACGGCTAACACAAGAATAATGCTACAGCCAAAACTGGCGATCGCCTTCCAGCAAGCTACTGGGATAAATGCCTTGCAGTCTCAACCCGGCAACCCGATCGGCTCCAAAAATTGGCATGGGTAGGCGGGGAGCTTTTAACGCTCCATGATGGAGTAATGTCAGTTTAAGCGTCGTGTCCAGCACTTGTTCGATGGGTGCAGATTCCCCCGATTCGTGAACCGTCAAACGAATCGGTTTTGCCAAGCCGACCCTTTCAGACACTTGCGTTGTCACCAGTAAAGCTTCCCGAGAAGATAAGATCAATCCCAACCCCGGCACTGGAGCAGCCAAAGTTTTTTGATTTAAATTGTAAAGCCTCGGAACGCCCGATTTTTTGCACTCAACCAGAATAAACTTTGCTCCGATGGCTTTCGCCCTGTTTAACAGGTGGGGTACTTCTTGCCCGCAAAACCGACCATCCCGATAGATGAGAACGGTCTGACCTTCCAGGGTTGCTGGTAACAAACGCTCTAACAGGCGTTGAGGTATTTCCTCTCCCTCCAGCAAAGCATCTTCCAAAACGTAGCGGATAAATTCTCCTTGCTTGCCATAAAGCCGAATGCTGGCACAAGCATTGAGGGTTCCGGCAAGTTTGACTTTTGGAGAGCGGGAAATATCGAGTCCGATGAAATAATCCGCAATTTGTAAAGGTTCAGCCAAAATAAAGGGCAAATTTCCCAGCTTTGCCAGTATACCCGGAACGACCTGATTGATAATTTGTCCGCGATCGACGCTTTTTAATGTGTCATCATAAATGACTTGACTGGCAATATTACGTCGCAGCAGAAGGGAATAAATTAAGTGATAAAAGCTGCCGCCATCCTCATCATCCGCCGCGCGATCGCGTCCCGGCAAAAATGTCAGCACAATATCAACCGGAACAGTGATCAATTTATTCACGGCTTTTTCTACAGAAGCCCTGGCAGAAGCCGGATCTAAATCTTCCAGGGAAACTTGTTTGCGATCGATAAGTTCGCTATCGAATCCATATCGCTTGAGACGCTCTTGAGTGGCTTTTACAAATTGACCGACCTTAAAATCGCAAAGCTTAAAAACTGCAATCCGAATAGTGCCGGGTTGAAAATGGGGATGACGACTGTAAACTCCTCCTCGGGACAATCCTTGTAAAATGCGTCCCCGAATCCCCGTTACATTCCGACCGAATAGCAGAGAGGTTTGATCGACAGCAACATGGGGTTGCCAGAACAGTTGGGGGTACTGCCGACTATTGAGGCTCCGTTCTATCCGAAAACCGTAACGAGCTAATGCTGTAGTGGCTTGCTCTTTGAAGGTAGCCAATACTTCCTGACGCTCTTGGTAGGGAATTTTGGTAAACTTCAGAAGTTGCCCGTAGTCAAACCCGAACTTTCCAGCCGTTTCCGCCGTGATAGAAGGTCGAAGTGCTGAGAGTGGATAGTGGAATACTTTTTTCCCTTTACCAAATTGAAGCCCAACAATTAGCTGGTCATCCGGAGCCTGTTGAATTGCCCGTTGAGTCAACCTGCCAGTTGCCAGTTTTAGTAGTCGATCGCGATGTTCTGCTACTGTTCCAATAACTCCAACGATACTCCCCCCACTGCCGAGATCCAAATCTTGGACGGGCAAGCCAATGAGAAGACTTTCAGGGCTTTCGATCGCAGCATTGCTGGCATAAAAATCTGCCAAATTGCCCTTGAAGGTAATGTCGGTACGAACCGTCAACCCCAGTGCGGGGCAAATCTGCTCTTGCAACTCAACTGTTTCTGCCCAAAACTTAACCTTGCGAATCACTGTGAGTTTGTCAACTGAAGTCACAAGTTTGGGTGTAAATGCTCCTTGGATTCTCAGAATTTGAAACGCCAGTTTAGAGATAACAGTTGGAGTTGCCGGCGAGCGCTCGACTTTTTGGAGAACCAGGGGGCGATCGCCGATATCCGGCAAATCCCGTTGAACCGCAGCGAGAGCTTCTTGGCACCGGGCAGCGTTCGGTTCTGTTCCCCCGGTGGAAGTGAGTATCCAAAGCTTTTGATCCTGCCAAATGGCGATGGTTTCCTCCATAGCCCGACAGAGATGATAGCTCAGACGGTTGCCGGACTCTCGATCGAGATCTGGGAAGATGGAACAACAGGTAAGAGTCGGTCGAGCAAGCGATAATGGAAAAACTTCGCTGAAAAAAATTTGTTTTTGTGATTGTGCAACGGTCATGGTAGTCATCTATGAAATCTCCCTGGTAGAAAACTGACAAATGCGATTGAACTGGCAATGTTTGCACTGAAAGCCGGGATTGGGGGGAAAAATGCGTTCAAAATCAACTGGATTCTTCCGATATTGCTTTTTCTCCCATTCATGGCGTTGAGCCAACCGCATCAATTCGATCCGGACTGCGTTGAGCTGGCTGGCCGTCGCCGTAATCGGCTCTGACCATTTGCACAGTTCGAGGTTGTAAAAAGAAGCGATCGCCCGACGTTGGGGGTAGAGATAGCTGGCAGCCAGCAAATAAACGAATGCTTGCCGTTCATCAAAATCCGACCGACCCGTTTTGAAATCTAAAATGTGCAGCGTACCGTCTGGTTCAAGAAAGATGCAGTCAATGGCAGCAAAGAGATGAAAAGCATAGTTGCCACAACGAATTCTAATCGGCTCTGGAACACCTTCATCCCCTCGACTAAGACTGAAAATCCTTTTGCCCAAGAGAATAGGATTTTCGCAATATTTACTCAAAATTTGGTTTAAACGCTCTTTTACTCCATGAGATTCTTGTTCGAGCCTCAAAATTTGAGAAACCTGCGCTAGACCATCATCATTTGCCAAACGTTGCGCATCGGCATGAAACTCATAGACTCCTCGTTGAGCCAGCAAACCAACCCGTTGAGGCTGAGTATCTTCAGCCAAAATCGCAGTGACTTCAGGTTCTCGCTTGCGAACCTTAGCATAGCCTCGCTTCATATCACAGTACCAACGCTCTTGGCCAACAGGCGGAGCAAATTGAGACCAAAGGTTATAGCTCGCAAACGGCAACCATGCTTTTCCCATTCCTACTACCTCCTACCAACAGTTCCGGTGTCCCCCCTTTGAGAGCCGATTTATAAATGAAATCGTAAGAAGCCTAAATCCTTTGCCAGCAGTGGATTTCGGCGACTTGAGCAATCGGCTCTGATGCAGATTTTGCGTGAGGCAACCGATGTCGTCATTGACAAAACAAAATTGTTGTGTTACCAATAGTAGCATGGTAACACAAACTTTTCGTTGTGTCATGCTCCCTACTTTTGACGAGAACGGACTACTACCACCTGGAATTCATGTGGCAGACACATGGCAAGAGTTTGCCTCGCGGTTCGGACAAACCTCCCATCGGCAGAGTCTTCTCTTGGGAATGAAGTCTGCCCTAGGGGTACTGCGACAAGCTAGATGCCAGATGGTGTATGTCGATGGCAGTTTTGTAACATCGAGGGAGCATCCAGATGACTTTGACGTTTGTTGGGATACCACTGGAGTAGATGGCGATCAACTTAAGCAACTTGCCCCACTTTTGTTGAAAGTAGACAAAGGCGGTTGGGATGCTCAGAAGTTGAAATATCGTGGCAAATTTTTTCCGACTCAAGTCATCGAAGGCGGAAGTGGGAAAGTATTCTTAGAGTTTTTTCAAATTGATAAGACGACCGGAAACCATAAAGGCATTGTTGCCCTAAAACTGCGGGAGATATGGTCATGATCAAAAACGAGCGGCAATATCGAATTACAAAGGCGCAAGTTGAGAAATTTTCAGATGCTTTAGCACAACAGTCGGTTCATGCGCAACAGGATCGATCGGTTCATCCCTTGTTGCGAAAAGCTGAAAGAGAAGCTCTCGAAGCTCAACTTGCCGAACTGCGTACTCAAGTTGAAGAATATGAGGCATTGAAGGCGGGACGATATGCAGTGCTGGAGCTAAATTCCCTCGAAGAATTGCCACCTGCCTTGATTAAAGCTCGCATTGCCGCCGGCTTGACTCAAAAAGATTTGGCGCAACGGCTTGGCTTGAAAGAGCAACAAATCCAACGCTATGAGGAAACCGAATACGCCTCTGCCAGTTTTACCCGGTTAGTAGAGGTGAGTCATGCGCTTGGTGTCCGGATTCGAGAAGATATTCTTCTGCCTCAGATTACACTCGGAAATTTGTTGAATCGCTTGAGCGAAGCGGGCATTGATCGCAAATTAATTGTTCGGCGTTTTTTGCCTTCCTTGAGAGCTATAGATTCGCGTTCAGAAAGCAATGAATATACCGATAATTCAGTGATCTATACAGTCGCCGCATTGAAAAGAGTTTTCGGTTGGTCATGGGCGGATATCTTTGGTTCCCAGCCTCTTCAGTTGAGTACGGCGGCTCTCGGTTCTGCCCGTTTTAAGGTAGGTGCCAGAACCAACGAACGGCGACTGAGTGCATATACGGTCTATGCTCATTTTTTGGCTCTTCTTACACTGGAAATTACATCTGACTTACCGAAGCGACCAATACCCACTGACCCGCTTGAGATCCGAGATGCAATATTCTCTACATACGGCTCTCTAACTTTTGAGAATGCACTGCGTTATGTTTGGAGTTTGGGCATACCCGTACTGCCCCTTAAAGATTCGGGTGCATTTCACGGTGCATTCTGGCGTATGAATGGACGTAACGTAATTGTTCTCAAGCAACAAACCCCTTTTATTGCCCGTTGGCTGTTTGATCTGTTACACGAACTGTATCACGCCGCACAAGAACCGGAATCGAGCGAACGCACAATCATAGAAGAGGATATCATGTCCGAGGAAAGACGAGAATCTGATGAGGAAGTCGATGCCAGCGAGTATGCTGCTGACGTTGTTCTAGATAACCGTGCCTATCAACTATTTGAGATGTGCCTTGAAAAGGCAGAAAATAATGAAAAATATGATGTAGCAAGGCTCAAAGGAGTTGTCCCAAAAATTGCACAACAGGAGAATGTTTCCACAGGTGCACTTGCCAATTATGTGGCTTTTTGCTTGTCGCTGATGGATGACCAAAAGATTAATTGGTGGGGGACGGCTAATAATCTTCAAGTTCGAGATGAAAAGATCTGGGAAACTGCACGAGATATATTTCTGGAATATGTAGACTTTGGAAAGTTGAATGAAATGGATCGAAATCTTCTATTCCGAGCGCTATCTGATAATGAGGAGTGATAAAATTTATGTCTAAGAAGCGATCTTTAAAAGACAGAATTAAATCGCTCGAAAGTGAAAAAAAGATTACTTGTACGAGTTCGGATTGCAAGAATGGATTGCACTGCTTTAAACCTGATCTTAGAAAGAAGGTCAACAATTCGGCTGGAAAATGTCGCTCTTGTCAGGTGGATGCTCCTTTTGATTGGGAACGCATTCATAAATGCGACTCTGGAGATATTGAGTATATTGTAGCGGCGCTCAAAAACGAATTGATCAGAAAACACTACTGGACCAATGAAATTCCTGAAAAAGTTCAAAATTATGCGCGTAGAAAAGGAACAGTGAAAATGAAGGAAGCAATTGAAAAACGGATTCGCAAGTACATTGCTCCGCCGGAAGGGAAATATGACGGTCGCCAAACTCCGGGAGAAACTTCAAATCAACCCAACGCCGTTCACTTTGCCCAACACGGGACGGCATCTTGTTGTCGCAAATGTGCTGAATACTGGTACGGAATCCCTCGCGATCGCCATATGACAGAAGCAGAAATTGACTACTTGACCAAACTGGGAATGCGTTACATCGGGGAGAGATTTCCACTTCTGACAGAGGGTGGTGAATACATTCCACCCATTCGTAAAAAAAAATCAAAAAAAAGTGAGGATCGCTCAAATGACGATTAATACAGACACTTTATCGGCACACTATCGAGCTGCATCTGCTGACATCATTAATAAACGTCTCCTGATCACAAATTTTCATAATACTCATCAAGAACAAGATTTTACAGAGCCTTCTAACTGTCATGGATTCGGACGAATCAGGCATTTCCAGAGGCGAAGTGGCAATTTATTTCCACCCAACCCGCTGCCAATTGACCCCGCCTGTAAAGCTTTGGGATTGCCAAAAGTTGACATGATACGTGCACAAGTCTTTCAAAATGCGGCGTGCAATTGGCGATGTTGGTACTGTTATGTTCCATTTGAGTTGCTTGCTGCCAATCCTAAATACTCCGATTGGATCAGTCCATCACAGTTGATTGACCTGTATCTAGATCAACCCGATCCGCCACCAATCATTCATTTTCTCAAGACACTTCCCAGCGTTGACCCAATTTTTACCTTCAAAGCATTGCAGAAACTTGGTAAGAGTTCGGCGACAGCTCAAAACCTGCTGAATCGAATAGTTAACCCAACGAGACGGGAGTTCGGTCAACCACCTTACTCTGATTATCAAACAGGGTTGCCATTACCGCATCCACTCGATTTTGACTGGCGATTTACCGATGCAACGGCGGACTATATACTAAAAATTTCTGAGAAGTTTACAGCACCAAATGAGACTGTAGCATTACTTGGCACGCCCAGTTTGTTTCGAGCGGGTACGAGGACGACCTATCGGCGACAAATGATACTGCTGGAGGCAAATTTAACCATGACAAATTACCTGACCTTAGAAACATCTGGTTTTCAAGTTATTCTATGCAACTTGTTGAAAGATGATTTGCCCGATTTATGTGCTTCTTTTGTAATGTTAGATCCTCCCTGGTATCCCGAACACATTAAATCATTTTTATGGGCTGCCAGTCAGCTTTGCTGCCTGAATGGGTATATTTTGGTCTGCTTGCCTCCGGTAGGTACCCGGCCCGGAATTGAACGAGAGTGGGAAAGCACGGTAGCTTGGGCCGAATATCTTGGGCTTCAGCTTGTTCAACTAGAGAAGTTGGCGCTTTCATATCTAACTCCAGTTTTTGAACGCAACGTTTTTAGAGCGGCCGGCCTCCCCAGCGTCGGGGAAAGCTGGCGTCATGGAAATTTAGCAATTTTTTCACGAACCCGTCTGACCAACGTCTCCCGCCCAAATATTGATATCCGGGACCATGATTGGCTGGAGGTAAACCTTCTCGGCGTTAAAATTCGGGTTCGTCCCTGTCAACAAACAGAATTTGTCGATCCGAGGCTGCAATCGGTAGTCCCCAATGATATACTTACTTCTGTTAGCCGTCGAGATCCACATCGCAAGCTTGCTGATGTCTGGACTTCTGGAAATCGAATCTTCGGTTGCTCCGGAAGAAGTATACTTTGGCAGATTCTTGAAGCGATATCGAATGGATTCTCGCCTTATGAGGCGGTGAAAGTCTTTCTGGGGCGCTCCCTGGCTCTTCAGGAAGTGAAGCTCATCTCTGAAACTACTGAGCAAATTCTCACCTTGATTAGCACCGAACAAAAGGAGAACCTACTCTTTGCAGATTGCTGGAATGATTCAAACTTCGCTCTTGCCCCTGATTGATGAACTCTTGTTGGGTGTGCAAGGAGATAATTTTTGGGAAAACTATTTGAAACAATTGATGTCTCAGGATGCGGTTCCATTCTCACTACATCTGGCAATCTTTGTAGAACCTTATCTTCAGTTTGTTCTTGAGGGAAAGAAAACAGTGGAATCTAGATTTTCTACCCGACGTTTTGCTCCTTACAATAAAGTTCAAAAGGGTGATGTTGTTTTACTGAAGCGCTCAAGCGGTCCGATTTTGGGGATTTGCCAAATTTCTTACGTTTGGTTTTATGAGCTCGATCCCCAATCTTGGCACACTATCCGACAAGAATTTTCTCAAGCGCTATGCGCTCAAGATCCCGAATTTTGGAAGGCGCGAGAAGCTGCATCTTATGCAACTCTAATGCGAGTAAACAATGTAAAGGCTATAGAACCAATTAAATTCACCAAGCGCGACCGCCGAGGTTGGGTCGTCTTGCACAAATCATCGGGTCAGCTAGAACTGAATCTTAAGGAAGTATGGAACCAATAATTATTGCTTTATCGGGAAGGATTGCCAGTGGTAAGACTGCCATCTCGAAAGCAGTTGCAGAAAATTTGAATTTGCCTCGCGTCAGCTTTGGGGATTACGTTCGATTGGTTGCCCGACAGAGAGGACTTCCGGAATCACGAGAGTTTTTGCAAAGGATTGGAGCTGACTTGGTAGAACGAAATGTAAAGCAATTTTGCTATGATGTCCTGGCTCAGGTCAACTGGCCACATAGAGAATCAGTAATAATCGATGGTATTCGGCATATCAAAGTTCTCAATACTTTACGAGAAATAACTGCTCCAGTGGCAGTTTATCTGATTTTTATCAAAGTTGACGAGACGGTAAGAGAAGCCCGATTGCTAAAAAGAGAAGAAGAAAACTCGATCAAGTATCAACGGCATCTAGAATGGGACTCGACGGAGAATCAGGTTAAAGGCGAGTTGGAAAAAGTCGCAAGCTTAGTAATTTATAATTTTCATTCCTTAGAAGATATAAAAATGGAAGTAATTGACTGGATTAGAGGAACTGTAATGACTTCCAAAGAAGAATAAAAATTGGATAAATTTACCAAAATTTCAACCTCGTTTTGAGTTTTGGTTACGTTTTATAGCGAGCAAAGGAATTAATCTTTTTTTAAACTCCGGTGGTAATCGCACCATGTTATGCTGTTGACAAACGCTATTTTAAATACTCAGATGTCCGGCATTCAACTGGCGGTCTTCGACATGGCGGGGACGACGGTCAAAGATAAAAATGAAGTTCAAGATTGCTTTTTCCAGGCAGCGAAACAAACCGAACTCAAGGCAGAGAGCGATCGCATCGTTTCCATGATGGGGTGGACGAAACGCCGGGTGTTTGAAACCCTGTGGGCTCAACAAATCGGCGGCGACCATCCCGACTATCGCGATCGCGTCGAAGCGTCCTACCATCGTTTCAAGCAAGTTTTAGAACATCACTACCGGACGCAACCCGTGGAACCCACCGAAGGATGTTTGGAGGTGTTTGACTGGCTCAGATCTCGGGGAATTAAAATCGGGTTGAATACGGGATTTTACCGAGCTGTTACTGATATCATTTTAAATCGTCTGGGCTGGGATGAAGGATTGGGCGATCGCTATGTCGGCTCCGACGAATCCACCATCCAGGTTTCCGTCACCCCCTCGGAGATTTATAATCAAGAAGGTCGCCCCGCCCCCTACATGATCCAAAAAGCCATGTATCAGGTGGGCGTCAGCGATCCGAAATCTGTTATCGTCATTGGTGATACGCCGTCGGACTTGGCGGCGGGAATGAATGCCAGTTGTCGGTTATCTTTGGGCGTCACCAACGGCACCCACAGCCGGGAACAGTTGCAAGGATATCCAAATCATGGCTTGCTCGATTCTTTGTGGGAATTAAAAGACATCATTTCGGGGTTGTAAATTATGGCTGAAAATCGCGCAGATGTCATCGTTATCGGTGCCGGAATCGTCGGTTTAGCTCACGCTTTGGCGGCGGCGAAACGGGGGTTTAAAGTGGTCGTTTTCGAGCGCAACTTGCAGGCAGTTGGGGCATCGATCCGCAACTTCGGGATGCTGTGGCCGATCGGACAACCCCGGGGAGAACGCCGCGATCGCGCCTTAAAAGCCAGAGAAATTTGGTTGCAGGTGGGAAGCCAAGCCGGATTTTCCTTAGATCCCTGCGGTTCCCTCCACCTCGCCTACCGCCCCGACGAAAAAGCCGTCTTGGAAGAGTTCGTCGAAACGGCGGGTAAAAAAACCGATACCGTCGCCCTATTGACCCCCGATGAAGTGGCAAAAAAGAGTCCGGCGGTGCGGACGGAGGGGCTGCTGGCCGGGTTGTGGAGTTCCACGGAAATCATCGTCGATCCTCGGGAAGCGATCGCCAAAATTCCCGGTTTTCTCAATCAAAAATACGGGGTAAAATTTCACTTCGGGACGGTCGTCACGGAGATTTCCGATGCCCGGGTCGTCGCCGGCGGAGAAGTCTGGAAGGGCGATCGCATTTTCCTCTGTAGTGGCGCGGATTTTGAAACCCTTTATCCCGACATTTACGCCGACAGCGGCCTGACGAAAGTCAAATTGCAGATGATGCGAACCGCCCCCCAACCCGGCGGTTTTCGCATCGGTGCGGCCCTGTGCGGGGGGTTGACTTTAACCCATTATGAATCGTTTGCCCACTGCCGATCTTTGCCGGAATTGAAAGCGAGAATCAAGGGAGAAACGCCCCAATTTCCTCGGTGGGGAATTCACGTCATGATGTCGCAAAATGCAAAAGGAGAATTAATCATCGGCGACTCCCACGAATACGGACTCAATCCCGACCCGTTCAACCGCGCCGAAATCAATAACCATATTTTGGACTATTTAAAAACCTTCGTCCGCGTCCCCTCCCCCGACATCGCCGAAACCTGGAACGGCGTCTACGCGAAACTGGCGGGACAGACGGAATTTATCGCCCGCCCCGAACCGGACGTCACCATCGTCAATGGTTTGAGTGGCGCGGGGATGACCTTATCTTTCGGCTTGGCGGAAGAAGTGGTTTCCGGGCGGTTGTAAAGATAGCAATCGGAAACCATTTGTAAATCGTCGCGCCCCCAAACCCCCAATCCTGGGGGCTCTTACCCTGTAGTTTTCACTCATCATTTCACATCGCTAGATCAAATTTTATCGCCCATCTCGAACGGAATCAATCGCTCGTGAACGCCAACTCACCTTCACCCACCCTGAAGCAGATTCTGGAACGCTTAAACGAAGCGCTGCCCGAACTCAAAAAAAACTACGGTATTACCCAAATCGGCGTGTTCGGTTCCTACGTGCGCGGCGAACAAACCCCCGACAGCGACCTCGATCTTTTGGTCGAATTCGATCGCGACCGTCGCTTCGGTCTTCTCACTTTTTGCGAACTGGAAAACCGACTGAGCGATCGCTTGGGGGTGAAAGTCGATCTGGTGATGAAAACCGGACTCAAACCCCGCATCGGCGAACGAATTTTAGCCGAGGTGCGATATCTATGACTCGCGACGCGACCGACTATCTGCAAGATATTCTCGAAAATATTGATATTGCAAACGAGTTTATCGCCGACCTAACTTACGAACAATTTCGAGAAGATAAACGCACCCTTTATGCCGTCACCCGCGCCATTGAAATTATTGGCGAAGCCACTAAAAGCATTCCTCAACCGATCCGCGATCGCTATCCGACCGTTCCTTGGCGCAGCATGGCTGGAATGCGCGATAAGATGATCCATCAATACTTCGGGATCGACTATCAAATTTTGTGGGATACCATTCGACAAGATCTTCCCACAATCAAATTGATCGTCTCTCAAATCCTGACCGATCTTGAGTCCGAATGAACGGGATTTGGAGCGATCGCATCGTCGGGCGCAAACTTGGCACCCCCACGCGATCGCCTTTCGTCCTCACATCAGTACCCCGCCGCCTTAATATATTGCAGGATACCCTGGGCGATCGCCTGAGCCATGCGGCTGCGCTGTCCCGGGTCGGCGAGGACGCTGGCATCGTAGCTGTTGGTCAAAAAACCCACCTCCACCAAAGCCGCCGGCATGGCGGTATTTCTGAGTACATAAAATCGCGCCTGCTTCACCCCCCGATTGGTCATCGAGAAGTTTGCCAAAATGCTGTTTTGAATGTACTGAGCGAGGCTGTAGCCGCTCTGGTAGTAGAAGGTTTCGATCCCCGTCGCCCCGGCGCGGTAGGCGGCATTGGCGTGGATGCTCACGAACAGGGTAGCCCCCATGCGGTTGGCCATCGCCACCCGGGGTTCCAACTCCACCGTGCGATCGTCGAGGCGGGTCATCACGGCCTGCACGCCGTTCTGTTCCAAAATCTGCGCCACCTGCTGGGAAATGGGGAATACCACATCCTTTTCCCGGAGGCCGCCGACCCCGACGGCGCCCGGATCGCTGCCCCCGTGTCCCGGGTCGATAATGACGACGACCCGGGTGTTGGGGATTCGGTTCGTCGGCGGTTGTGGCGTGGGACGGGGGGGGAAAGGCAGGGGCGATCGGTTGGCGGGGGGATCTCGGCGGGGCGGCAATAGAGGTCTGGGCGGGTCGTTGCGGGGCGGGGGAGGTGCCGGATTGCTGGGGGGGGGCGGCGTCACGGATGCCACGTTGATGCCCATCGGCAGGGCGAGATCTTGGGGGCTATTTTGGGTGATCTGCCCCACCTGAACCCGGGTGGCCGGTTGAAATAAGACCGTAAACGTTTCCGGATCTTCCTGGCGCAACTGGGAGGAAATGATCGGTCCGCCCACCTCCCGCCGGGGCAATTGTACCCCGTCGGCGAGTCGGGCCGAGAAAAAGGTGATGCCGTAGGCTCCGGTTTCCGAATCCCAGCCGTGGGTGTAGTTGAGGGGGCCGTCGCCCTGGACAACGATGTAATTTTGATTTTGCAGGTCGATGGATTCGATGATGGTCAGACCCGTACTCACCTGGACGGCGGGGGGGACGCCGCCCTGGGGCCAAATCGCCACCCCTCCGGCGGCGGGTCGGGCCTCCCAATTCTGGTTGGCGTTGGGGGTACTGAGGGTCACCCGCACCACGGGGGGGGTGGAAGAAAGCTGAGTGACTTGGCTGACACTGACGCCGTCTTTGTTGACCTGGCGCCCGTAGGTACTCGATCGCAACCCCAGATTGGCGCCGAGAATGTCCACGGTCATCCAGGTTCCGTCTTGCGATCGCTTGAACTCGATCTGCGGCATCTGGCCGCTGGTGTGCAGCACGATGCCATTCTCCCGCACTTCCACGTCTTCGAGGACGGTGGCGGCCGAGTCGGGGACGGGGCGGGCGGCGGTGTTTTGGGCTGTCTGTCGAGCCGGTTGAGAGACGGGTTGAGGAGCCGGCCGGGGAGCCGCAGTTGGGGCGGTTTGGGTGCGCTGGGGGCGGGGGATCTGCACCATCCACTCCCTGGCCGAAATGCCCCGAAATCTCACCAGGCTGGGGTTGAGGGTGTAGCCGTCGGCCAGTTCGACGACGATGCGGGCGGTTTCGGCGTCAGCCTGTTCCCAGCGGATTTCGCGGATGTTGCCCCCCGGCGATCGCTGCCGGGTGACTGAACCCAATGTCGTCCCGGGCAAGTCGATCACCAGGCGGGTGGGGTTGGAGAGCAGTTGTGCCTGGGGTTGCACCTCCCCATCGGTGGTGAAGGACAGGCGGTTTTGGGAGGTTTCAAATTCCCAGGAGCGGACTCGGGCAGCTTCGGCGGAAGATGCGATTAAAAATACACTCGCCAAACTGGGGAGCAACCAGCGCAGGAGTAAAGAGGTTCCCATTTGTAACACGGCAACAAGTGGAGGAGCTAATTGAACGTCTGTACAATTCTGACATTCGGGCGGCCGGTCGGGCGGCATTGGCCCGAAATGGTGGACTGCACCGTTTGGGCTAGTGAATGATAGCACACAACGGTTGGGCTTCGACCCTCGGGGCTTGAGAATTTTCGGTGACAAACGGCCGCGGCAGTTATTATGATCGGACGGTGGTGGCGATCGCCGATCCGGAAGGTTGCCCCCGCGTTCTCCCAGTTTTTTCAAATCCTTTGCAAATCCGATGGCTCTAAATGTCGGCGATCGCGCCCCCGATTTCACCCTCCCCGATGCCGAAGGGAACCCGGTTCAACTCGGTCAATTTCGGGGAAAAACCGTCGTCCTGTATTTCTATCCCCGGGACAATACCCCCGGGTGCACCAAAGAAGCCTGCGGGTTTCGCGATCGCCACGAAGATTACCAAAACCGCGATATTATCGTGTTGGGCGTAAGTGCCGACGATGCCAAATCCCACCGGAAATTTGTCGCCAAATACGACCTTCCCTTCCCCCTGCTGTGCGACGAAGATGGAAAAATTGCGGCTCTTTATGACAGTTATGGGTTAAAAAAGTTTATGGGGCGGGAATTTATGGGCATTTACCGCAAAACCTTCGTAATTGATGGGGATGGCTTCATCCAGAAAATCTATCCGAAAGTCAAAACCGACACCCACGCGACGACCATTCTGGAAGACCTGTCCGCAACTTGACGGGCTTTCAACTGATCAAATATAAAGGAGAAATATCAAACATGATGCTAACCCGCATCAAAGGTTGGTGGCAGTTCGGCCAGACCGTTTTGGGGATCATTTTTCGCCACCCCGTCACCGGCGTCAGCGTCGTTCCGATCTTGCCCGACGGGACGATTATCCTGGTCCGACGGAAAGACAACGGCAAGTGGGCACTGCCCGGGGGAATGGTGGATTGGGGAGAGGATATTCCCACCACCGTCCGGCGGGAACTGATCGAAGAAACGGGTTTGGAACTGATTCGACTGCGGCGTTTAGTCGGGGTGTACTCGGCCGGCGATCGCGACCCGAGACTGCACTCCATTTGCGTGCTGGTGGCGGCGGAAGTGGACGGCAAAATTGACATCCGGGATACCCGAGAAATTGCAGAAGTGCGGGCATTTGAACCCGCCGCATTGCCGATGGACCGCCTCAGCCACGACTACGAACGGCAGATCCGGGACTACTTGAACGGACGGACGACGATCGCTTAAACTGGGCCAATCCCGATCTCGATCGAGTCCTTTTCGATCGGGCGATCGGGAACCTCTCAAAGCCGGATTTCATCCCGAAATATCGGTTTTTTACTGATTTTGAGTTTCCGAGACTGTATTTTCGGGAAAACGTCTTTTCTCGGGGCATCTAATCCCATTCAATCTACACGGCACCTCCCAGCAAGATTATGTTCGATCGATCTTTTCCTTACGCCGAGTTTGAAAGTCCGTCCAAACTCCCCGAACCCCTGCGACATTCTCGCGTCAAATTATCCCAAGGACAAATTTTCTGGCGGGAAGTGGGGACCGGTCCCGATGTCATTTTTTTGCACGGGTCCTGGCGGGATGGCAGCCAGTGGTTGCCGATTGTCGAGGAACTCGCTTCGGAGTACCATTGTTGTGTGCCCGACCGCCTCGGCTGCGGCGAGTCCGAATCCGCCAACATCCACCATTCCATCGCGGTGGGGGTGGAAAATTTGGCGGAGTACGTCGCCGCCTTAAAATTGGAGAAAGTTGATTTAATCGGACACTCCCTCGGGGGATGGATTGCCGCCAGTTACGCCCTGAAATATCCGAACAAGGTGAAGGGGTTAATTTTATTGTCGCCGGAAGGTGTCAATGTGGAAGGGTTGCAACGGCGATGGCGGTGGCTGCGCTGGCTGTCGGCTAACCCGCCGATTTTTCCATTTTTGCTGAAATTGGCACATCCGTTCCTGCGTTTGTTGGGCCGGGGAGATGCGATCGCGGACGGCTTTAAGCTGCGGGAAAAAATGTTGCGATCGCCGAGTTCCTGCGAATTTCTATTTCGCCGCCGCACCCCAGAATTGAAGGCGGAACTTCTCAACGATCACCTGGATTTTTTGAAGATTCCGGTTCTGATCTTACAGGGGAGTCGCGATGATGCGATCGCCCAGTCCGTCAGCCAAACTTACAACTCCCTCATCCCCAAATCCGAGTTGCATTTCATCAACGCCGGCGGGGAAAACCTCCCGGAAGAATTGCCCGTCATCGTCGGCCAATATATCCGCCAATTTCTCAGGGGTCAATCCGTCTCGACGTTGGAAATTCCCACCGTCCGCCAACTCTGACCTCCCCATCATTGGGAGGTTGAGGGATTGTCGGAACCTCCGACAATCCGGGCGGTTGCTATAGTCAAATGAGTCGCAAAAATTTCCCGGAATCAAAGCCCCCAAAATTGGCGGTTTGGGGGCGAGAAAATTTCCCGGAATCAAAGCCCCCAAAA
>NZ_JAJENU010000549.1:0-2432 GCF_035615495.1 Lyngbya sp. CCY1209
TTCGTATTGGGCTTTTTCTCCTTCTAATTTCATCTCATAAACCAGCATAGTCTTATCGTTTTAGCCTCGGATAACATGATAGCATTAAAAGTTTAAAAATAACAACCTTTTTGATTTTTTTTCAAGGCGACTTCAGTCGCCGTTCGTTTTTCATCCACGCTTTAAAAAGACGTGGCTTTCAAACTCTCGTCCTTCTCTCGTAACCGTCTTGGTTGAGGAAGAAATCCAGCGTCGTCCCCGCTTCAACCACCCCCAAGCTGACATAATCGCCGGCTTGCAGGGGGCGATCGCTCGGATCGGAGCCGGAATTTCGATAGCCCGTGTAGGTCGAGCAACTGTCCGTCAAACAAACAATGTCATCAAACAGAATTGTATCAGACATGGCCGTGGTCCCCGTGGAGCGAACTCCCAGTTGGTTCCGATACCATGCGCCTTCGCTGATAAAATGGACTCTGACTTCGTGATCGAAGGCAAATGTCAGTTGGCTGATGTCGAGTTGGTGAGCGGCGACGAATTCCGGGTCGAGGCCTTGATATTCCGTGTGGATGTAGGGTTGAAAAACGCCTTCGTCAATCAGTCCTTTGAATTCTGTATCTGCACCTTTAATCGTGCCCGCCGTGGCGGAACCGGCGAGAGTGGCAGTGGCGGCGATAGCGGTTAATGCTGCGACCAGTCGAGATTTCATGAGTCTTTCCCTCCAAAAATTGAGTTAATTAGTTCAGTAAAATGCACCGATTTATCAATTGAGGATTGATTCGAGGGTTGAATCGCTAACTCTATTTTGATATAATTTTAGTGAATTTGTCTATGGAAATCGAAATATTTTACCTCGGCTTCAAAATATTTTTGATTTGATAAAGGTAGCCCGGAATTTATCCGTATTTTCCGAGAGCGATACTGGCGATCTGTTTCACCACCCATCAATCGAACTTGATGGGTGACGAATCGAGTTCGATTTTTGACTGACACGCTGGCATTATCTGCGTATTTTACCCGTTCAAATTTGGGTGGTTCGACAGTATAAACGTACAATTACGGATATTTGAAAACTCGTTTTGTTACACTCCGATCCCGGGGTCATCGGCTCACGCCTCAGCCCGAGAGCCCCGCGCCCTGAAATCCGGTTCCAATACCCCTTTAACATGGGTTGATTTGATTTTGTAAAGTTCCGGGCTGCCGGGGAGGTAGCCTGCGACAGCGATCGCCAGAGCGGCAAACGATTCAAAATGCAAGCCACCGCCTTTGACCCCTTTGAAGGACCCATCGAAGATCTGGCCAACCTCAATCTCAACTACTCCCTCCTGATCGGCAATATTGCCAATTGGCAAACCTTCGACGCCAGCAGTGGAACCGGAACCTTCACCCTGCGACTCCAGGCTCAGGCGACAGCCGTACCGGAACCCGGAAGTTTGGGGGCGATCCTCGCCACCGCGGCGGGGTTGGGATTGAGCCGCGGCCGGAAGCGGAACCGGCGTTCTTGAAGCATTGGCGGGGTTCGGCGATCTATCTGAAGTGCGAGCGCGATCGCCTCGGAAATGCCCCGCGAAACCGTCAAAACCCGGGCTAAACTCCCTCGGCGGCTGTTGAAATGGGGAGTGGGGAGTCGGAAATCGTCTATAGAATTTTTGAATGCGTGAGTGCGTGACTTTCCCCGCCCCCCCCTTGACGAACGCCAAATTGCCATATACCATAGTAGATAAGCAAGGGGCATTACTGGTTTCGACAGGATGAGGAAACCGACCTTGTGATGCAAGCCGAGAGTGAGTCTCCTCTCGAAAATACAAGGCTCAAACAAATTGTAATTGCGAACAACATTGTTCCTTTCGCTCGCGTTAAGGCCGCTGTTGCCTAACGAACACCTCCTTTAGGTTCGAGCACTCGCAGTTTGACTCCGTTAAGGACTGTGGGTTAAACCCCAACGGATGCTCCGATTAAGTGCCTCTGGTCACCACATCGGAAAAGACTTTACCAGAGAATCCTGCCGTCAGGGATAATAGGCGGTTCCCGTCCAGAGGGTCAGATGGACTAAGCTTGTGAACGATCAAGGCGTCAATACTCGTTCTGGACATGGGTTCGATTCCCATATGCTCCATTTCCTCTCATCCCTTACCCGGTAGCGATTGCAGCCAATCCATCAACTGTGTGTGCTACTCCGTACACCCAAAATGCACTCATATCTCATCGGAAATTTGGGTTGGAAACCCCGTGCTTAGAGGCTCGAAATTTTCTGGAGTTGGGGTGTGGGGATGTGTGTTTGGGAGGATGCGATCGCACAAAATTCAATCCCCACCCTCAACTCTGATTATTTATTACCTGTGGGGGCTACCTGATACGGTTGCCACCATTTGAGATTCCCGGTTGCCACCATTTGAGATTTTCGGGCAAGCGCAGAGGCTGGCCCCTACCATTTGGTGAGCGCGATCGCACCCCAA
>NZ_JAJENU010000550.1:0-5825 GCF_035615495.1 Lyngbya sp. CCY1209
TTGAGATTTTCGGGCAAGCGCAGAGGCTGGCCCCTACCATTTGGTGAGCGCGATCGCACCCCAAATTCATCCGAACTTGGTGTGGGGGCTACCTGATACGGTTGCCACCATTTGAGATTCCGGTTGCCACCATTTGAGATTTTCGGGCAAGCGCAGAGGCTGGCCCCTACCATTTTTATTGATGGGTTTTTATGGATTTTTATTGATCAAAATCACCGCCGCATCAGGGGACTGCCGTGGTGGTGAATCAGGTACCAGCGATCGCCCATCAACTGAAAAATATTCGTCGCCATCGACTCGGCTCGAACCCGACGCCGCCCGACAATTTGCATGACGTTTTCGATCGCGACAATATAGGCGATTTCCCCGCAGATATCGGTGGAGATGATCTCGATATTAATTTCGAGGTATTGGGTTCCCTTAAAAATTTGTTGCCACGATCGCTCGATCGCATCCCATCCCTTGAGGGCTTCGCGGCCCGGGTGGATGCAGAGGCTCGAAGTTCCCCGAGACCAGACGGCACTCATCGCCTCTATATCCTTTTTCTCAAATGCCCGGTAAAATGCTTTGTTGGCTGCGATTAATGCTTGTCGGTCGGTCATGGAGGTTGGAGATAAGTGGGAAGGGCGATCGCAGACTCGCGGATCGATCCCGGATCGATCCCGAATTGGATTGCATTATAGTATTAACCATTCTTGCTCTCAAATCATCCCCTTGCAGATGGGGCCGCTAATGGTATAACTAAATGATCGGATCGCTCACTGTAACGCTCACTCACTTTTAGGCCGTGTTCAAGACAACTCAACTGCTCCTCGGTAACATTTTGGTGGCTCTCGTCGCCACGACCGCCGTCGTTCCGGCCGCAGCCAGACCGCCGGAAACCTTAGCCCAGGCCAATTCCTCGGCCAATACCGCCCAACTCGACGAATTGCTACAACAGGGGCGGGATCTCGTCGATCGCGGGGATATTGACCGGGCCCTCACCCTCTACGTCCAAGCGGCGGGGCTGGACCCGAGCGACCCGAAAATTTATTCGGGGATCGCCTATTTGGAAGCCCTGCGGGGCAACTTTCAAGCGGCGGTGAAATTTTATCAGGACGCCATCACCCTCGACCCGAACAACGGTGATTTTCAGTACGGTTTGGGGTACAGTTTCGCACAGTTGCAAGATTATGCATCGGCGGCGCAAGCCTATCGGCGGGCGACCAATTTGCAGCGGGATAATATCAACGCCCATCTGGGGTTGGCGGCGAGTCTGTTCCGACAGGGGGACTACAACGGTGCCATTCAAGCCTATCAGGTCGCCCTGGCTCTGGAGCCGGAGAATTGGGAGGCCCATGCGTCCCTGGGAATGGCTTGGCTGAAATGGGGGGACGTGGCGAGAGCGGAAGAAATGCTCGAACAGGCGATCGCGTTGGCCCCCAACGAAGCGAGTATTTATATCAAACTGGGGGCGGCCCGTCTGCAACAGGGCGATCGCGAGGGGGGGCTGCAGGCGTTTCAACAGGCGGCGCAATTGGCGCCCTACAACGGGGACATTCAGTACCAAATTGGAGAAATTTTCCGCGTCCAAGAAGATTTTGAACGGGCGAAGCGGGCCTATCAGCAAGCCTTGGTGATGAAGCCGGATCTAGTGGATGCCAGTATCGCGATGGGTGAAATTCAACTCCAACAAGAGGATTATATCGGCGCGATCGTCAGTTTTCGGCGGGCGGCCGATCGCTTCCCCGACGAACCGTCGGTTCACTACAATTTGGGTCTGGCTCTGAAAGCGAGGGGCGGTCGGCAACCCCAGGCGATCTCATCCTTTAAAAAAGCCCGGGATCTCTATGAACAACGGGACGATCGGGAAGGGGTGAAAAAGGCAGAAGCGGCGATCGAGGAATTGGAAGCGGAGGATTAATTTAGACAGTTGTAGCGGCTCGCTGGTCTTCGCCCTCTCCAACTCTCGATTCACCTTCCCAAATCCGGTTTGATTCTGCTATCTTATTAGCATTTTAACGGAACTGCAAAATTCCTCAGAGAGTCATTTTGTAATGGTGGTATCTTGTTTTTTGGTGAGGAGTCTGGATATGATCCCAAAATTGATTTTTCAGGATCGGCTGCAGAAGGTCGCGATGGCGACGCTGGGAATCGGGATGCTGTTGGCGGGGACACCCAAACCCGCGGCGGCATCGACTCCGGCGGTGATTCGCGTCCGTCCGCCCCAGGCCCTCTTAAATCCGAGCATCCCCCCCCTGGACGACCCCTCCATCTACCTGCCCCGGGGCGAGTTGCCGGTGCGGTTGGAACTGCGCCTGGGGGAACGCCGGGTTTATGTGTTACGGGGCGATACGGAGGTCGCCAGCTATCCGGTGGCGGTGGGAAAACCGGGTTGGGAGACGCCGACGGGGACTTTCCAGGTGATCCAGAAGGTCGAAAATCCGATGTGGCAGAATCCCTGGAGCGGGGAAGTGCGTCCGCCGGGGGAAGATAGCGCCCTCGGGTTGCGGTGGATCGGTTTTTGGAGCGACGGGAAGGATACGATCGGGTTTCACGGGACGCCGACGGTGAACTCCATCGGACAGGCGGCTTCCCACGGCTGCGTCCGGATGTACAACGAGGACGTGGTGGCCCTGTTTGAACAGGTGGAGTTGGGAACCCCGGTCACGGTGGTGCCGTAATTGCGATCGCCCCCTGGCGGCGCCAATCCGCGATCGCCTGAAGTTCCCCGTTTCCGTCAATTCCGGCGAGTTTGATGCCGCCGAAGAACATATCGGGGCGATCGAATCGGCGGATGGGGAATTGTCGTTCCAACAAACTGACGTCCAGACCCGGTTCGCAGAGGATGGCGGGGGGATCGACGTCGAGTTTGACGTGCAGTCGGGGGGCGACGATCGCCTCGTCGAGGGATTTGCCCTCCAAGGCGTAGCGGACCCACATTTGGGCCATCGAAGTGGTGATGCGGCTGGCGCCGGGGGTCCCGAATGCGATCGCCCGTCCGTCGGGGTGGCGGGCCAGGGTGGGCACCATGTTGGAGACGAGGCGGGAACCGGGGGGCGCGGACAGGAAGCCCCGGGGGTTCAACTCCGGTTCCCCCAAACTGTTGTTGCAGGGGATGCCGGTGCCGGGGATGGTGATGCCGGACCCGTAGCCGTTACTCAGCGTTATCGCCACCATCGCCCCGGAGTCCGCCACCACGGAGAGATGGGTGGTGTGGGGGGAATGGAGGGCGTCGAGGTAAGTCCGCAGGGCGTCCCGTTCCAGGAGGACTTGTACGCGGCGATCGTCGAAATCGGGCGTTTTGAAGTCCACTTCCCGCAGTCGGAACAGGCAGAGTTGGGCGCGGGCCTGTTGCAGCGATCGCTCCGCCTCCGTATTTTCCGGACTCCAGTCCAATTCCGCCAACCGGATCAGACTCCCCAGGGCCACGCCCCCGATCGCCGGTAAAGGATTCAAAGCCAGTTGAAATCCCCCGGAATTGAGCATTAACGGCTTTCGAGCGATCGCCCGATAGTCGGCGAGATCCGATCGCGTCACGAAACCGCCCCCGTCCGCCATTTCCCGGACGAAGGCCGCGGCGATATCCCCTTCATATAACGCTTTGGCCCCTTCCGACGCGATCGCCTCCAGGGTGTCCGCCATGCCGGGAATGCGGCACCATTTCCCCTCCCGGGGCGGATCGTCGCGATCGGGACAGAAACACTCGCGACTGGCCGGTTGGCGGTAAAATAACGGCGCTCCGGCGATATCCAACCACATCGCCGTTGTTTTCCCCATCGGAAAGCCATTTGCCAATTCCAACGCCGGGGCGACCAATTCTGTCCAGGGCAGCGATCCGTGCCGCCGCCAAGCCATCTCCAACGCCGCCAACATCCCCGGAACCGCCACCGCGGCCGGTCCCCCC
Organism: Lyngbya sp. CCY1209; assembly: GCF_035615495.1. Lineage (GTDB taxonomy): Bacteria > Cyanobacteriota > Cyanobacteriia > Cyanobacteriales > Microcoleaceae > Limnospira. The sequence continues at coordinate 3,887 of NZ_JAJENU010000550.1, forward strand.
CGCACGTCGATGCCGTCCCCGTAGGGCAGATGAACCTCCCACCAGTCGGCATTTTCTGAAGATGTCAGATGTCCCGAGGGCATCCCGTCCGCCCCGTCGATCAGTTCCGGGTCTTGTCCTGGCACCTGCACCATGATAAATCCCGAACCGCCCAAGGAACACATGAGCATTTCCGATAACGTGGCAGCCAGGGCGGCGGCGATCGCGATATCCACGGCATTGCCCCCGGCTTCGGCAATTTTTACCCCCGCTTCCACGGTGAGGGGGGAGTCGGCGGCGATCGCGGCGCGGGTGGGAGTGGACATGGAATTGGGGAGTAGGGAGTAGGGAATGGGGAATGGGGAATGGGGAATTTTTGACTTTTTTTATCCCTTCTTCAGTATGGAATCGGGGACGGTTTCAGAATTTTGGGATTTGGTGAATAGTTTGAAATAGGTGGAAACGCAAAATTCCTTGATGGGAATTGCGATAAATGTCAGGGGATTGATCGTGACGATAATTGTCCGCGAGTCCCGTTTCGCCTGGTTGATGATTTGTTTTGCCACCCAGTTCGCCGACATGACGCCGATGGGGTTGAGGTTGCTTTTGAACGGACCCAAAATCAGTTTGCGGATGGTGCAGGGGGAGTCCAGGCGCCGCAGTGTTACCAAATCCCCCAAGGTGCGCTTGCTGAGTTCGTAGAGGGGGCTGAAGGCGGGGCTGGCTTCGGCTTCCGAGGTGTTGACCCAAACTTCTTTTCGGGCGATATTGGTGTTGGTGCGGACGGTTTTTAGGAATAATTCCAACAGCCGCCAACTGGAGAAGGCGTTCACTTCGTAGGACAGCGCGATCGCTTCCGGGGTGCGTTCTCCGTGGACGTTGATGCCGTGGTTGAGGATGAGAATATCGACGGTTTCTAATAATTCCGCCAATTGTTCTTCTTCCCCGACTTGCCAAGTTATCGTTTTGACGGATAATTCTTTCCCGTCCGCCGTCAGGGTGACGGGTTGGGGGCTCGACGAGAGGGCGATGGGTTTGGCGCCGGCGTTGTGGAGGTGCAGCAGCAGCGATCGCCCCAAACTGCCGGAAGCCCCGGTGACGGCGACGGTTTTGCCTTTGAGAGAAAGTGCCGTTCCCATGATTTGATCGATAATTGTGAGGGTGCCGCAAAAGTAGGCGTTTTGGTTGTCGAAATGGTGCCGCCAGTGGTAGGTTCGGTTCACGAACCACCGGGAGGGCGGTTCGGAAAAGGGGCCGGGGAGGTGGGTTAAATCCGTCAATTCGTCGGCGCGGGGAACGCCCAACCCCCGGGCGATCGCGGGAAAGAGGAAACCCGAAGTATAGATCGCACCCGCCAGGGCGAACCAGTGGGGCTCGCCGGTGAGAGCCCAGATTCCCAGCCACAATCCCAGGCTGAAGGTTAGCATGACGATCGCCTCCGGGACGTCGTTGTACCAGTGGGCTTTTCGATAGATCGTCTCGTTGGCGGGGGTGTAGTCCGGCTTGAAAACCCGGTGGTGCCAAGCGTGGAGGCGGTAGAGGGGTTGCCAGAGGTGGGCCAGGACGTGATAGCCGTCCCGCACCAGTTCCACCCACACCACGGAAGCGACTCCCCAAGTTAAATTTGCGATCGCATCAGTCAGCATAACGTTAGAATTCCACACCTCACCCGGTTCAATCGTCAATTTCTCCTTAAGCATTGTATAGCGATGTGGGGTGTGCGGGCGTGGGGTGTGGGGTGTGGGGAAGTAGAAAAAGCCGATTTGATGGGGGTTCGAGGATTCGAGTTATCGCCGATTTTCGATTCCATTGCGAAGCAGGTTCAACCACCAGATTTGATATGGCAATGAGCGAGGCAAGTGTTGACAATTCAGTTCGGGGACAGAACCCGAAACCCCCAATTCTCCCCCCTTACAAAGGGGGGCTGGGGGGGATGCGGTTTCTATTCCCTACACCCTAC
>NZ_JAJENU010000551.1:0-313 GCF_035615495.1 Lyngbya sp. CCY1209
GCGGTGTTATCGTTTCCGGCGATATCCGCTGCCACATTAGCCGCGATATCCACGGTCACTTCCCCATCGGCGTCGGGGGTGATGTCGAAGGTGTAGGTGATGTTGTCGGTGGTTTGCAGGTTGTCGGCGCTGCCGTTGTTGACGGTGATATCCGATACGTCGAACCCGCTGACGGCTTCGCCGAAGGTAGCCGTTACGGTGAAGGCGGTATTGATTGTCTCCTCGGCATCCGTGGCGAGTGTCACCGTGGGGGCGGTCGAGTCCGCCGTCCGGGTGAGTTGGGTGGCGGCAATGTTATCGTTTCCGGCGATAT
>NZ_JAJENU010000552.1:0-248 GCF_035615495.1 Lyngbya sp. CCY1209
GTCGGCGTCGGGGGTGATGTCGAAGGTGTAGGTGATGTTGTCGGCGGTTTGCAGGTTGTCGGCGCTGCCGTTGTTGACGGTGATATCCGATACGTCGAACCCGCTGACTTCTTCGGCGAAGCTGGCCGTGACGGTGAAGGGGGCGTTGATTGTCTCTTCGGCGTCGGTGGTGAGTGTCACCGTGGGGGCGGTCGAGTCCGCCGTCCGGGTGAGTTGGGTGGCGGCAATGTTATCGTTTCCGGCGATAT
>NZ_JAJENU010000553.1:0-36090 GCF_035615495.1 Lyngbya sp. CCY1209
GAAACTTCCATGTGTCTTGGCGATTTCTAGCCCCTACACCCTACACCCTACACCCTACACCCGCGCGCAGCGCTATATCATCATAGATTGAGATAAAAAACCCGATTTCAAAGAAACCGGGAAAAGGGAGGTAAAACTCCAATCAATGATTCCAAAAACGATCTATTCCGTATCTTTATCTGTAGTTTTGGGCGCCGTCAGCACGTCCCAAGCCGCCTGAGCTGCCTTCATTAAGCGATTGCTAAATTCTTGCATTTTGTTGCTCCATTCTTGCATTTCTTCGAGCACGCTTTTCCAGTTTTTATCGGCTTCCGATTCGATGGTTTGAACGGATTTTTCCATCTGTTCCCGAGTCAGTCCTTGGAAACTTTCGATGGTCTTCTGGGCATTCCGCACCGAGCGAATGTAGGCTTCTTTGGAAAAATCCCCGGCGGATTGCATTTCGGACAAAGCCAGGTGTCTGATAGCATCCATCAGTTCTTGGGTTGCCTTTTCGACATCGGCGTATTTTCCATCGCCACTGTCGGCTGGTTCTTGGGGTGCGAGACTCGTTTCTTGATTCTGTTCCACGATCGCGGACTCCTTGGGTATATTTTCTTCGGTCATGGTTCGTTCTCCAGAGTGAAACTACCGATATGGTATCGCAAGAATAATAATTGCTCAGACGGACATCTGTTGTTCCAATTTTAACAGGGCTTGAATGCGGGCTTCCGTGGACGGGTGGGTGGAAAACAGATTGGACATCATCTGCCCCGAAAATCCGTGCATGATCAAAAGCGGTTCAAAGGCCGGATTGGCGCCCATCGGCAACTGGCGGGCGTTGGAGTCGAGTCGCTGCAACGCCTGGGCCAACCCCCGGGGGTTTCCGGTCAATTTTGCCGCCCCCGCGTCGGCCGAAAATTCCCGGGTCCGGGAAATGGCCAGTTGGATGACGGTGGCCGCGATGGGGGCCAGAATCACCGTCAGCAACAGGCCGAGGGGGTTGGGGCCGCGATCGCTCCCCGAACCCCGGAACCACATGGCGTAGGTGGCAAAATTGGCCAAAGCGGAAATCGCCCCGCCGACGGTGGCGGCGACGGCTTGGGTGAGGGTATCCCGATTTTTGATGTGGGTGAGTTCGTGGGCGATGACGCCTTCGAGCTCGTCTTCGGGGAGCAACTCGAGGATGCCTTCCGTGACGGCAACGGCGGCGTGTTGGGGGTCGCGGCCTGTGGCGAAGGCGTTGGCGGATTGGGTGGGGATGATGTAAATTCCGGGCATGGGCAAGTTTCCGCGATCGCACAGTTGTTGCACCATGTTATGGAGTCCCGGCGCCTGTTCGTAGCTGACGGGTTGGGCATTGTAGGCGCTCAGGGCGATGCGATCGGAATAAAACCACGATCCTAGGTTCGTCGCCGCCGCCAGGGCCACCCCAATTACCGCTCCCCAAGTGCCACCGATCACCCAGTAGCTAATCGAAATCAGCAAGGCGCTTAACAAAGCCAATAACACGACTGTTTTAATTTGATTCATCGCCCCCTCCTTGATGCGGGCTTGGGCTCTAAGTGAAACGAATTTCCCCAATCCTATCACTGCTGGAGGGCGAATGGGGGGCGGTCATTGCGATCGGGTTTTTTTCCGGAAAGACATCCGCCAATCCTGTTGCTATACTGATCTTGACCGGGGACTTCGCCGGTGGCGATCGCGACACCGCGGCCCCGCAGACTGAAAACTGCCAGAGGGGAAAAATTGAAACATGATGGAAACAATGATCGCCGACACGTTCAATATCCTCAAGCGACACAATTGGTTGATTTGGAATCTCTTTTTGGCGACGATTCCTTTGCTTCTCAGCGTCTTATTATTTCGCTGGAAGAACGATTCTCGGCCTTGGTTTTGGTGGGTCATCCTGGTTGTTTTTATCGCCTTTCTGCCCAACGCGCCCTATTTGCTCACGGATATCATTCACCTGATCCAGATCACTCGTTCCGAGGCTTCCATTTGGAGGGTTACCCTGCTGTTGATCCCCCTCTACGTCTCGGCTTTTTTATTCGGCATCGAAGCCTACACGATTTCCCTCATCAACCAAGGTTATTATTTGGCAAAACAGGGGGCAAAAAAATGGATTATTCCCGCCGAATTCCTGGTTCACTTTCTTTGCGCGATCGGAATTTTTGTGGGTCGATTCCGACGCTACAATAGCTGGGACTTGGTGACTCAGCCGCACGTTGTGATGGTGGGCACTTTGGACGATCTGACTTCCAAAAGACCGCTCTTGATAATGGTAATTACTTTCGTCATTATTTCCGTCACCTATCTGATCATGAAGCAAGTCACCTTGGGGCTGATCCTGCAATTCCGCTACCTCTACCGGCAATTTAAAGATCCGGAGCCGTAGCCCTTGAACGCGCTCCGATCTTCCCTCTTAAAACTGACAGATATATTTGGGAGAAACGGGACAGGTTTCGTCGGCGATCGGATTGTTGCGGACGAATAAATAGGTGAGGTTGTCCAGGGGTTGCAGGGAACTAATATCGGCGATATCATTTTGGTTTAAGTTCAACTCGCTCAACTCCGACAAACTGTCGAGGGGGCTGATATCGGAAATTTGGTTGTAGCTGAGGTTGAGCTCGTTGAGATTGGTCAAATTTGCCAGGGGTGAAATATCGACGATGCGATTGTAACTCAGATCGAGGCTGGTGAGATTCTTGAGATTGGCGAGGGGACTGACATCGGAAATGTGATTATTCATCAATTTCAACGCAGTTAGGTTAGTCAGACTTCCGATGGGTGCGACATCTTTGATCAAGCTCGTCGTCAGATCCAAGCGAGTCAAATTGAGCAAATTTTCGCTGGCTCGGACACAGTTAAATGTCCCCGCCTGTTCCAAGATGAGTTTGACGGTATATTCGGCTTCTTCCGACAAGTTTTCCCGATTCATGCACCAATCCATAAAATCGGTATAGGTTTCCGTCGATTCGGACTGTGCTGAAACGGAAACGGGAATTGCACCCATTGTTAGAGCGATCGTTGTTCCCACTACAGAAGCGGCGATCGCACGCGGCCAGAGTCGGGATAAATGGGCAAGCCAAACCATTGCTGACACCTTGAATATTGGCATTACTTTTCTATTATAGAATATCAGACGCAGGTTTTTATAGCAGTAATATCAAGTTGCCTATGGGGATGGGGGTGGCTGTCGATTTGAGAGTTCGGTTTCGAGTTGATATTGAATTTGCAGGGCGACGGGTTGGTTGGGATTCAACTTCAGGGCTTCGGCGATCGCTTCTCGGGCGGCTTCGAGTTGCCCCAACCGTTCCAAAGCGTAACCTCGGATCGCCCAGGCGTTGGCATTTTCCGGCTCAATTCGGGTCGCCTGCTGATAGGCAAAAACGGCATCTTCGTACTCTTCTAAAGCGATAAAAGCCGTTCCCATATTATACCACCCCTGAAAAAATTCGGGGTTGACGATCACTGCTTCTTTGGCTGAAATGACCGCTTCTGCATAGTCTCCAGCCTGCCAGAGGGCGACGCTGCGACTCGACCAAAGATCGGGGTTTTCGGGGTCTAATTCCACCGCTAAATTATAGGCTTTTATCGCCTCCTCGAACCGTTCCAGAGAAGCCAAAACTCGGCCGCGATTTTGCCACGCCTTGGCGGAATTCGGGTCGAGTTGGATGGCGCGATCAACCGATTCCAACGCCGCCAGGTAGTCTCCCCGATACCACAAAATTACGGCGCGATTATTCCAGGCTTCGGCGTAGTCCGGTTGAAATCCGACGGCGCGGTTGGCGGCGATGCTGGCTTCTTCTAGTTGGCCCTGGGCGGCGAGGGCGACGCCCAACTGACTCCAGGCGGGGGCCGAACCCCACTCGTCCCAAAAACCATCCCCTTCCAAGGCGGCTTCGCAGGCTTTTTGGGCGGCTTGATACTGCCCCAAATCGTTCGATAACCGGCACTGGTTGACGAGGGCATAGGAGTAGTCGGGGCGCAGTGCGATCGCCCGTTCGTAGGCGTTTAAAGCCTCCCGATCGCGGTTCAGGACACTGAAGACGAACCCCTGGGCAGCCCACAGGGTGGGATCGTCTTCGTTCAAATTCAGGGCGCGATCAAAGGAGGTGCTGGCCTCTTCGTAATTCCCCAAATTAATAGAAGCAAATCCCCGATATTTCCAGGCGCGATCGGCCGAACTTTCGCCCCAGTTGCGATCAATTTTCAGGGCTTTTTCGCAGGCGGCGATCGCCTTGTAGGGTTCCTCCAATTGATACCAAGAATGACACTGATGCAACCAAGTCTGGGAATTGTCTGGTTCCAATTTGAGAGCCGCTTCGTAAGTTTCTAAAGCCACTTCGTATTGGTTTTGGCGTTCGAGGATCAGCCCTTTTTGAAAGATGACGACGGCCGGGGTGGCATCCTCCCAATTGCGGTCTATTTCCAGGGCGCGATCGCAGTTTTCCATCGCTTCTTCGTACCGCCCCAGGGCAGATAACGCCGCGCAGCGGTAGGCGAGAACGAGGGAATATTTCGACTCCCGTTCCAAGGTCATGTCGGCGGATGCGATCGCTTCGGTATACTGTTTTGTTGCTAATAAAATATGAGTCCGTTCCGCCCAAATTTCCGCCGCTTTGGGTTTCAAAACAATCGCGCGATCGCAGGCAGCGAGGCCCTTTCCGTACTCCTGTTGGTCAGCTAAAAGGTGGCAGAGATTCGCCCAATAGTCGAAGTCTTCCAACCCCTCCAAGGCATCAGAAGCCCCCAGATCCGGCGATGGCGGGATGGGTACAGATTGCAGCGGATCGGGCACGGGAATTGATGGGGTCTCCTCGACTTCGGCAGGAAGAATCGGATTTCGGGGTTGCAGCGGTTCCGGCGTCTCGACATCGATGATAATCGGATTTTGCGGGCGGGGCCAATTGACCGGCGGAATGGAGGGGCGATCGCGGTTGGGCAATTGTTCGATTTGGGCTAAAGTGGGATGGGTGGCGATCGCACTTTCCGAAATCAGCATTAGTGCTGCCAGGATGCCACTCCTCCAACTCCAAACCGTTGCCCGAATTCCCGCCGATGTCCCGTTCATTTTTTCATGAGTTCAATTCTGAATATTCTCTAATTGTAAGGTGCCGGAAAGCAGACTCCAAATTTTTTTAATCTAATTTACAGATTTTCTAATGGGAACTCTGACTGATTATTTAGATGCGATCGCCCCCAACCTTTCCCCCGATCTGATTTCGGCGGAATTCCGCCGCCGCCTGTCGGGTATCGGGCAACATTTCCCCGATGCGATCGCCTCCTTGGTGGGGTTTGAATGCCGCCTCGCCGACCCCACCCCCCAAGCCGATCTCTTTTTTCGGGTGAGTCCGGAAACCGGAGGCCGGGACATCGTCGCCGGTTCGGAAGCGGTGGAAACCCAACCTCAATTTTATCACCTATTGGCTGGTTACGAAACTATCCCGTCCCTAGATGACGAATTAATTGACCATCCCATATGGCAAAAAATTCGCCAATTTTGCACTCAATGGTCAACCCCAAATACATCTTTTTACGACTATATTAAAGACCTGTGGTTGGAATTCGATCTCGACGCCGAACCTCCTGCTATTCCCATCCCCAGCGTCTTTTTGGGTTCCTCGGCGATCGCCCATCTTTCAACCCATCTTAATCCATTGTTGGAACATCCGCTAACTTCCGAAAAAAGTCAACGTATCGAACGCACGCTGAACGCTTTACCGAAGACAGCGAAACTGTTTCAATCCGGCGTGTTGCTGAGTCGGGAACCCCACAATATTCGATTCTATATTAGCGATATTTCTATTCAACAGATCTGCCCCTATTTAGACCGGATCGGATGGCAGGGCGATCGCCATCAGATCGCCGCCATTCTGGCTTTCCTATCGCCGGGAATCAAGACAACAAATTTGCAGATAGAAATTGAAACTGACATCGCACCCACCATCGCGATCGAATGCTATCTCGAAAATCGAGAAGCCTGGAAACTGTTCCTCGAAGGTTTGGTCAAAACCGGATTTTGTCTGCCCCAAAAACGGGATGCGATCCTCTCCTTTGGTGGGTTAACTCGCGAGGGAGATTCCCCCGAAAATTGGCCGGGAACACTGCGGCGGCGATCGCAACTTCTCGGCCCCGGATGGGAAAGCGTTTTATTCCGCAGATTGGCTTATTTGAAACTGATCTATCGCCCGGGAATACCCTTGGAATTCAAAGCTTATTTGGGGGTGCAACCTGGTTGGATAGACACCCAATCTTGGGGCGTAAAATTAGAGTAAAATAGTCCGTTGTTGCCCTTACAGCTTGTTATAGCAGTGTGAAATGATTCGTGAAAATTCGATCCGGTCAAAGCCCCCAAGATTGGGGGTTTGGGGGCTAGACAATTTTACAAATGGTTGCACATTGCTATATTACAGGCAGGATGCCTGTGCTACAGTAGAATAAGCTTCTAGCTTGTCCGCTTATCGAGTCATGCAAGATTTTATTGATGCGATCGCGAATCGCCCGGAATTGCAGGAACAAATTATCGCCGCTTCCGACTGCGAAGAACTGGCGAAAATTGCCGCATCGGCCGGATATTATGTGACCGTCAAAGAATTACAAGCTGTCCTGACGGCATCCTTTGATGAACTCGTCCTGCAACTCGACAGTCCCCCCGGACTCTCGTCTCGTTACGGACGAATTTGGCTGGATCAACTGATCGAATCGATCTGTTTTTCCAGTTAAAAGATTGATTTGAGAGGGTGAAGTCGAGCCGAGATTTCTGGCCATTAAATTCCGAAACCGAATGCAAATTTCTCCTAAAAATTGTGAACTTTAGTTAACAGATGCTCCGCCCGTCGCGGGAAACCCCTATAATTAATAAATTGCGAAAAGGTAAAGTTACGCTTGCTGTACCTTTGGGGGAAAGATGGTCAAAATTAGAACGAAAATCCCGCAGATATCGCCCGCCACCCCGAGTGTACAGGCTAAAACGGCTTTACCGCGATCGCGATCGTTTGCCGAAACCGACACCGCAACGCCGGAAACTGCTACCGACGGGCGATCGCACTTTTTTTCCCCCCCGAACCCACCGGAGATCCGACGCCAAGCCAACCTCGCTTCCGGCTATAAATTTGACCGATTGTCCATCCTCGACTACACCCCCGCCAAACTGCAACCGAAACGCCTCGTCACCTCCCCGGCAGACGAAGAGGGGGAAGAAAACAGCGATTTAAGCGGAGAAGAAACGGCGGAAATGGACGAGCTGGCACCACCGGAAACGCCGCCGCCGGAGGACAATAAACCGCCCGACACCCAACTGCAACGTCAGCCGAAAGGGGACGGATCTTTTGTCGCCCATTCCTACATCGCCAACCGCATTATCCGCCGGAAAGGTCGTGGCGTTCCTATGCCAGAACCCGCCCGCGAGTTTATGGAATCTCGGTTTGAAAATGATTTCAGCCGGGTCCGTCTCCACACCGACAGCGAGGCGGTTCAACTCAGCCACAATTTGAGGGCGAAAGCGTTTACCCACGAAAACGATATTTATTTTAATGCCGGACAATACAACCCCAATTCGGCTGGCGGCAGGCGGTTATTAGCCCACGAATTGACCCATACGATTCAACAAACGGGGGCGAGAGTTCAGCCGAAATTGCGGGGCGATCGCACTTCCAAAATTAACCGAATTAAACGGAAGGCGATCGGCAGAGTTCAGCGATCGGACGAAGAGAATGTCAGTATCAATTTGAAACCTTTGTCTTCGATGATATCTTATATAGGGACTGCTCCCATTCAGCGATCGGACGAAGAGAATGTCAGTATCAATTTAAAACCCTTCTCTTCAACTGTATCGAATTTGGCAGGGTTTTCGATTCAGCGTTCTTCAGATGAAGAAAATGTCAGCATCAATTTAAAACCCTTTTCACCCAATTCTGGGGGATTGCCTTTTCAACCGCAACTGATTGTCGGAGCCCCCGGAGACAAGTACGAACGAGAAGCCGATCGCATGGCGGATATGGTCATGTTGATGCGTTTGCCCCCCACAGCCGAGCCCATTCAACGCCAAGAAGAAGAAACGGCGGAAGTTATTTCTCCCACTATTCAACGCATCAATAGCCACCGTCCCCGTCGCCGTTCTGCCATTCCTTATGCCCTGCTTCATTCCTCGGAAGAAAGCGAGGATGAGCAAAATGTAAATATTACTCTAAAATCCAATAAAAATCGGAAATCAAAACGCCCCAAAAGCCGTGCATTTGAAGCCGATCAAGATATCGAACGCCGCCTGAAAGCGAAGAAGGGGAGTGGTAATCCTTTGCCGGAAGACACCCGAGACTTTATGGAATCTCGGTTCGGGCAAGACTTTGGAAAAGTCCGAGTTCATACCGATGGGGACGCGGCTTGGATGAATCAGGAGTTGGAAGCCAAAGCATTTACCTATGGGGAAGATATCTATTTTAATGCCGGAGAATATAACCCGGAATCAGAACAGGGTAAAAAATTACTGGCTCACGAACTCACCCATACCGTGCAGCAAACGGGGTCAAAAGCAAAGGATAAATCGACATTAGAAATTCCGGATAAAAATAATAAAGTTCGGCGACAACCAGACATGATTTCGAGTTCGGAAGCGATCGTGCAGCGCCGGGACTTGAGGGAAGAACTGGAGAAAAAACGAAAAAAAGAACAAGAAGAAGAGGATAAAAAACGACAAAAAGAGTTGGAAGAGAAAGAAAAAGAAGGGGAAGATAAAGAGGAAGAAAAAGAGGAAGGCGAAGAGGAAGGCGAAGAGGAAAAAGAAGAAGGTGAAGAGGAAGAAAAAGAAGCAAGCGAAAATAAAGACAAAAAAAGAATAAAGAAAAAATCAATAAATAGAAAGGAAATTCAAAAATCTGATAGTCAATCAAGCGACCAATCAGACGGTGAATCAGACGGCGACAAGTCGGAGTCGGAGTCGGAGTCAGAAGAAGGCGATTCTGAAAAAAAAGAGGAAATCAAAGAAGATAAAACTGAAGCCGAGACAGCCTTAGCTGATGAAATTAAAAATAAGAAAAGCGAAGGGGGAGATTTTTCTGAAGCTGAAAAAACGGAAAAATCTACCAAAGAAGAGGCTGATAAAACGGAAGAAATGGTCGGTGCTGAGGATGAAGAAAAAGCTAAAGAAAAAGGAAAAACTTTAGAAAAATCCTCTGAAAAAGCAACCGATTCAGAGATGTCCAAGGCTGACGAAACAGACGGAAAAGAACAACAGATAAAAGTCAAAGATATTGCCGGGGAAAAGAAAGCCAAAGAAGAAGCAGATGCCCAGGCTGAGAAAGCGGAGGTAGAAGCGGAAAAAGAAGGGGAAAAAAAAGCGGAAGAACAGGAAAAGGAAACCAGCCCGGAAGATGGCTTTTTGGAAGCGACAGATACTCCGGAAGGATTGGACGATCCGGGTGTGGTTGAAGCCCCGGATTTGACCGGAAAACCCGCGCCGCGATCGCCCGATTCTGACCCGGCATTTAAAGCCGCAGTGGGACAAACCCAACACCTCGCCGCCGAACAAAGTACCCACAAACCCGCCGCCGATAAAGCCAGAGAAGCCCAAGATGCCGCCGTAGACCCCGCCCAGCAAATGCGGGAGGCTCAAGCATCTCAATCGGAAGAGGCTTCCCTGAAGGAAGTGAAACCGTTTAATAAGGAAGAATTTATCAGTAACCTTCTGGCTGTACTCGATCAAAATAAACCCGAGAGTCAGGAAGATGTCGAACAGGCTAAAGGTGCGGGTGAGGCGACGGAAGACATCAAACAAGAAGTTGAAAATACCAAATCCGAATCGGGGGGAGAACTCGAAGATTCCGCCACCCGAGAGCCCGCGCCAGATCTGGAGGAACCGAAGGTTTCAACGCCGACTCCGGACCCCGTTGAAGAAACTGGAGAAGCCCCCGTTCCGGAAGCGATCGATGCGGAAGCGACGGTGCCGAAATCTCAGTCGGAAGAACAGGTCGAAAAGCCCTTAGAAGAAACGAAACAGGCTTTAGATGAATTGATTCCCGCAAAGCTTCAGAAGAAGTCGATCGTGGGGGCACCGTGGGACAAATACGAGCAGGAAGCCGATCGCACGGCGGAAACGGTGATGAGGATGCCGGAGGCGGAAACCTCGTCCTCCCTAGAAGAAGAAAGCGAGAGTGAAGTGGTTCCGGTGAATGCCACGGTATCCCATCCGCAACGGATGATTCAGCGGGACGCAGAGGGATTTACAGCCGAAAAACCGACCCAAGAAGGGGAGGTAATTCTCGATCAAAATCGGGTGGAATTGTACGAGTCGGAAGCGGGAATTAATGTTTCCGATTCAGTCGAAGAAGCGAAAGAAAATGTCGAGGAAACGGCGACGAGTTTTCGAGAGGAAGAACAGGGGGTTCAGGAAGAAACCCTCGACGTTCAATCCGGGGCTGTTTTCGACTCTCAAGAGCAGATGTTCGCGACGCGAAGCGAGGAATTTATTAATGTCGCCAATACCCAAGCCCAAGCCCAACAAAAGGACGAAGGGGAACGGGCGAGAGTCACCCAAGAAATTCAGGCAATTTATGACGAAACTCAAGTCAATGTCAACGGCATTCTCGATCGCATGGATGCCCGGGTTAATGCCGAATTTGAAGCGACGAACAAAAAGGCGAGAGACGCTTTTGAAGCCAAACAGCAAGAATTATTTCAAGAGTGGAAACATGATTATTACTACAACAGAAACCCGCTGTGGATACCCTGGATCGAGATCAAGACGGGTTGGGCTTATGTCAAGGTTCGCTTTTATCTGAAACGCTTTTTTAATTTGCCTCTGTGGGCGTATAATAAAATTATTAGCGGCCTTCCCAGCGAAGTGAATAATATCTATGCGACGGCTCGGGAAGTGTTTGTCGCCGAACAAAAAGCCGGGGTATATCGGATTGCCGATATCGTCGAAGAAGAATTGGCGAATGCAAAAAATGCAGTTCAAGAAGGGCGCGATCGCGTCACCACCTACGTCGCCGCTTTGCCGGAAAGTTTGAAAGGGGTCGGCAACGAAGCGGCGGCTAACGTGCAGGCTCAATTTGACAGTTTGGAAAGCAGTATTAACGATCGCCAAAACAAACTGGTCGATGATTTGACGGCAAAATATGAAGCCAGCCTCAAAGAAATTGACAAACGCATCAAAGAATTAAAAGACCAAAATAAAAGTTTACTCGCCCAAGCCGTTGCCGCCATTGCCAAACTAGCCGCCTGGATTCTGCGGCAGGTGTTGCGAGTCATCGAACCGGTCATCGCACAAATTCCCGGGGTTGGGAGTCGGGCGGGGGATTTTCTGGATGCGTTTGTTGACGACCCGAGCGGGATCATGGATGCCCTATTTGGTGGCGTTGGAGAAGGATTTAAAAACTTCGGAAAAAATATTGCCACCCACCTTAAAAATGCCCTTTTTGATTGGCTGTTGGGAATGGATATGCCGATCAAGTTTCCCGACAAGTTTGATTTACAGGGGATTCTCGATATCATCCTGCAAGTTTTGGGTTTGACGAAAGATTATATTTTTGAGTTGGCTTCCGGGGCGTTGCCAGATTGGGCGAGTGACATTTTAACCACTCTGATCGAAGATGGACCCGCCGCCTTGAAAGAGTATTTGGAATCCATACCCGAGGATTTACCGGCGTTGGCGGTCAGCTTTTTTACGGCGATCGTGGAGTTTCCCAAGAAAGGGATCATGGTGTTGTGGGACTTCATCAAATCGGGTTTATCCACCCTTAAAGATGTGTTCATGAGTGGCATCATGTTTGAGGTGGTAATTCCTCAAATTGTGATTGCGGGGATTCAATGGGTTTTAAGTTTGACGAATCCGGCTTCAGGAATTGTCAAAATTGCCAAAGCAATTGTTGATTTACTGATATTTTTTATCAACAATATGGACATGATCCGGGAGCTTTTGGAGGCGATCGGATCGGTAATGGATGCGATTATTTCCCAAATTGTCAGCCAAATTGCCAAGGCGGTTGAGTTTGCATTGGTTAAAATTCTTCCGCTCGTTTTGGGACTGTTGGCCAGCGTTTTAGGTTTGGGTGGTCTTCCCGGCAAAATTCAAAAAGTGATTGAAAAGTTGAGAAGTCCGGTTGATAAGGTTGTGGGTGGTGTTTTTGATTCTGTCGGCAGCGTTTTGATGGTTCTCGATCCCGCCGCTTTTCTGATGGATTCATTGGAAGATTCGCAGGATCAAAAATCCAAGAAAAAAGGCAAAAACAAAAAAAACAAGAAGAAGGGCAAGAAAAAGAGTCAGAAAAAGAAAGGCAAAACTAAATCCAAGAAGAAAGGGAAGACGGACAAAAAGAAAAAGAAAAATAAGAAGGGTGAAACCAAATCCAAGAAGAAAGGGAAGACGGACAAAAAGAAAAAGAAAAATAAGAAGGACAAAACTAAATCCAAGAAAAAGGACAAGAAAGACAAAAAGAAAAACAATAAAAAGAAAAAGAAAAAATCCAAAGTTCTGAAGAAAGTCGCGACAAAATTGAAGAAGAAAATCAAGAAAAATCCGAAAGCCCGTCGGGTTAAAAAGCTGCTGAAAAAATTCAAGAAGAATTATAAACTGAAATCCCTGAAAATGAAGAACAAGAAAAAGACGAAAAAGGGGAGCAGCTACGTCATTGTCGGAGTGGAAAGAAAAACCAAAAATAAAGGTAAAGTCCAGAAAAAGGAGGCATCAATCGGCTCCAATTATAAGGAAATAACACCTGCAATTGAAACAGCTTTAGAAACACATGAAAGTCAAGGAGAAGCTCTGTCAGAATCGGTTCGAGAACCGATGGAAGCGGCGTTTGGCTTCAATTTTGGGCGAGTTCGCATCCACCGGGATACGGAAAGCGATCGCCTCAGTCGTTCCTTGAATGCAAAAGCATTTACGACGGAAGGAAATATTTTCTTCCGCCAAGATACTTATAATCCCCACAGTTCCGGCGGTCAAAAACTCCTCGCCCACGAACTCACCCACGTCGTGCAACAGTCGGGAGAACAGCCCGACATTCAACGCTTTTTTGCGTCGGATACCTACAGCCGCGAAGTGATTCCCGTTCTTCCAATTGGCGATCGCCCGCCAATTCCCACGATTCAGGCAAAGAAAGATAAAAATCAAAAAGTGAACATCCGATCGCGGATCAAAAAGCGCAAGTTAAAAATGAAAGTGACAATAACTGAAAAGAAAGAGGAAGAAGAAGAACCGAAGAAGAAACTGAAAGAAAATATGGATAATCCGGAGGCGATCGAAGAAGTCGAAATGTCCCCGGCACTGATTGGAAATGTAGTGCAGGCAATCAAAGCGATTATCAATCAGAATCCCGATAAAACGATGGTCAGTAGCAAACTCGAAGATGTGCGAGTTAAATTTGACCTCGACGTTGTAAAATTGGTGCGGACGATGACCATCGGCGATAGCTTCGCTTACATTGTCAACGTTCAGGGGAAAGGTAAATATTTGGATGCTCAAAAGATGAAAGCCTTTTTGAAGCGGCTGGCGAGGGAAGGGGGTACGCCTGCTAATATTGGCATCGATAAAACCTTGGCGGCGGAACTCAAGTCACCAACCGGCAAATCGGCAAAAACCACGCGATCGCAAATCGGATCTGCCAAAGGTCAATCCCCCAAACCGGCGAGCACGAAGAAATCCCAGAAACCCAACGTCTCCCAACTCCCGGAACTCGACATCACCACGAAAGTGCGGCCGATCAGTTCCAACAGCATCGAAGTGATGGTTCGGGCTAATCCAGACTCGGAGAACTAATCATGGGAGCGCTTCTGTCGCACCTGTTGGGAGCGTGCGATTAAGTTTTGTAAGTCCTCAAGATTGAATCCCCGACCCTGAGAAGCGGTTCGTCGCGACTCCTCATTTTTTCGGCTGAGTTCTTCGAGTTTTTCCCCCAAGCTTTGTTGGCGGGTATCGATGCTTTCAACCATTTCCAAAAATGTCTGGCTAAATTCGCCAATTTCATCGGGTCGGGATGCTATTTCTTGTAAACTGAGCGCATCAAAATCATCGGTTTTTAAAGCCTTCGCCGCCCGGTGTAATTCCCCCACCGGCCCCACAATCCACTGCGATGCCACCACTCCCAAGACCGTCGCAACACCTGTTACGATGATTCCGATCGCCAGAATAAAACGAATGTTCCCATAAACCAGTTCGGTAAAATCGCGATCGGGAATCACCACCACAATTAGCCAGTTTAAACCCAAATTTTCCTGCAAGGGAGCCACCTGTACCAGTTGCCGTTGACCCTGCAATCTGTAGCTGAAGCCCGTTTTTTCCTGAATATCAGCTAGGTTGTCGCTGTTCTTCAACAGGTATTTCATGGTGAATTGAATCACGGGTTCCTGACTTTGAATGGCGGGCAATCGTTCCTGTTTTTCGTCGATTTCCAGAAATGGCTCTTGGGCTGTTGAACTAGCAACCAAGTCGCCGGAAGGCTCGATAATAAATACCACCCCTCGGGGGCTGATTTCCAAACCGGCAAGAAAATCACTAATTTCACTCAGCCGGTAATCGATACCAAAAGCGCCGATGAAATCACCTTGAGCGTTATAAAGGGGTACGGTTGAGGTAATCCCTAACTGTCTGTAAGTAGCAAAAATATAAATGGGACTCCAGGTCAGATCGCCGACTTCCCGGGCTTTAGTATACCAAGGGCGGATGCGGGGATCGTACTGTTGTTCTGTCACTCTTTTCTCCCCCTTGCGTCCCCGGCTGTCGAGGCTGTACTCTTCCAAACGGGGGGCGGTGGTGCGATCGCGCAACAATAGGGAAGTCCGACCATCCGGGAAGCGTTTCACTTCCAGAAAATTGCCATTTTCTGACCCAAAATAAATGTCGAGGCCGGACTGACGAGTTTTGGTTTGATCCCAGAAGTAGGATTGCAAGACCTCGAAATTATTGGGATCGAGAAATCCTTGACCCGCCGCGATCGCATTGTAGCGGTTTATCAGTTGGGGAACTTCTAGGGCGGCGGCGATGTGTTTTTCGATTGACAGCAGAGCTTTATTGCTCAATTCTAAACTCAGGACATCGATCGCGTGGCGGCCGCTGAGAAATGCCAGCAGGGTGGTTAGTCCTGTGGCGAGTAACAACGGGAGAGCGATCGACAGGGGCAGGACATATCGAATTGAGATGAAACGTTTCAGCATCGCTCCTCATTTGACAATTGCATCAAGTACAAATATAGACTTGATTTCATTCAATTTACATTGAAATACTCTATTTTTATTAGCCGTCTTCTTTTTGTGAATTTTGTTGTTCTGGCATCGGCTTTTCAAATAATAACTTTCTGCGTTCTTCCTTTAATTTTTCTCCCAACAACTCTTTAGATGTAATGACACCTTTCTGCACATTTTCTTCCGCTGTCTTAAGCTGTTTTAACCAATCGGCATCTTTAACTGTTAGACTCTTCCCATCCTCACTTAGGGTCGTATAGTCAACGACCCGACCGCCAAATTCCGCACCGATCCTTCCGGCTTTACTGGTCCCGGTGGGAGACACCTCAGCCGGAGCGCCCCTCTTATCGTGATACATACCAAACACATCTGTATGAGCCATTCTGGAGGTTTCAGCACCAATTAGTACGCTGCCAGGTTTTTCCTTGCTTGGAGGCCTGTAGTAGATGTACATATGACCGTGTCGGCCATCTGGTAGGATGACATCACCCGCCATATCTTCATTGCCCAGTCCACCCAACGGTATATCCATTCCATAATGTTTGATGGTACTCGTGGCTCCAGGGACTTTACCCTTGATATCAAAAGTGTTACTCTTGACCTCCTTCAATGAATTTTGAGTAACCTCTACGTCGTGACTAGAAGCAATTCGAGTATCGACCTTTGCTTTGTAATAGTCACTGGATTTATCCGCACCCTTGTCATTATGTGATTTCGGTTTATGTTCTTGGACTTGGGCTGATGAACCACCCAGCAGCCAATAAATAAACTCATGCTGGTCTTGTTTGCCTTGAAGAGGGGGCAAATTGATCATGACGCGACCGCCGTGGGAGAGTGCCACTGCAACGTTCTCTTGCCATTCCTCAAACTTGGGTTTGTCTTGGTCATCACGGTACATCAATCCATGCTGAAGAACAATAAAAACTCGTTTCAGAATGGCAATGGCTGAATCCGTTTGTTCCTGATATTTTTTGGCGATCTCTTGATTTGACTTTGGTATAGTTGTTAAATCATTATTTAGAGCCTTTTCCCACATTTCAGTATCTTTATCATAGATCCCTTTCTTCACGGCTTCATAGTTTTCCTTTTTCTTCTGGCTATCTTCACTATTAGGATCGGTTTTGGCAGCTTTCTCGTACTCTTCTTTAGCTTTCTTCATATTCTTCGCTTCATAACGCAAATATCCGGGGGTTTGACGAAATTTTTCATCCTTAATTCCTAAATCTCGCTGATAAGTCGCAATTTGCAGACGGTGAATTGGACTCAAAACTGCCTCTCCACGAACATCAGGCGCAATTCCCAGAGTTTTAAGGTCAATGTCATGTTCTTCATATCTTTCCCAATCTCCGATCACTCGTTTTTCTTCTGCCACCTTTTCTAACTCTTCCTGGGTAAGAAAACCATTTTGAGATAAGTAGGTTTTCCCTTCGGGAATTTGACTCAACTCTTGTATCACTTTAACGATATCATCTTTTGTTATCACTTTAACGATATCATCTGTATCATCATCATCTTTCAGAAAACCTTTGCCCAAGTCGATTTGCTCGGCAAGATTCATTTTCTTCGATTCTGTTTCACCTTTTTTGTTTTTATAGTCTCGCTTTTCAATTCTTGTCAATTCGTTTATTTTTTCGATATTATCTTTTTGTGATTCTAAAGCCTTATCATTGCTATTGACACGTTTCTTGTCGGAGATATAAGTTCCATACAACTGCAATCGAGTTGCCCGAATATAACGAGGAGGTTGACTATCTTTAATTCGATACCATCTATTGTTGCCAGCCGGATCGATCTTGTGCTGAGTTTCATCATCACTAATTTCGACCAAATCCCCAGGATTATATTTTTCTTTACTCTTCTTATTTTCATCTCTGGCATGAGCTTTATCTTTTACTGTATATGTTTTCCTTTGTAGCGTGAGTAAGCCCCCAGTAGCGACGGTTGAATTGTCGTCTTTTTTCGACTGAATTTGACTCCCACCCTGCTGCACCACATGGGTCAACTCGTGGGCGATGAGCTTTTGTCCGCCCCGACTCTCCGGCCGATACTCTCCCTGTTTAAAAAAGATGTCTTTGCCCGTCGTAAAAGCCTTGGCTTGGATGGACTGATTCAGTTGATTGGCTTGGGAATTCTGATGAATCCGCACGCCGCCAAAATTTGCTCCCATTGCCCGCCCCATTTGGGACTGCAAGTTCTCATCCAACGGTTGTCCGCCGCCCTTTTCTCGCCGAAGGGACGACTCGAAATCCGCCGACACTTCTCCCCCAGCTTCGGCAGTCTGGGGCTTCATTTGTACGTCTTCATCATCTTCTTCGGACTCTCGCTGTACCGTTTCTGGCTGCTCTTTTTTCTGCAATTTAGAAATCGTCGGCGGAGTCGATAACTGGGGTTTTTGTTGCAGTGTTTCTTCCTCCTGTTTCTGAACCTCTGTCGTCGCGGGGGGAGATTGGATGCGATCGACAACCACATCCGCCACCCGGTCCGCTTCTTGTTCGTATTTGTCCCCTACTGCCCCCACGGTGAGTTTGGCTTGAATGGGTGGCGGGGGTGCGGAATTTTGCGGGTTATCTCTTCGGGCTAAATTCTGAAATTGGCGGTGCATGGGCGAGTTGGGTTCCGCCTGCATCTGCACGTCTTCTTCTTCGCTGCGCTGGATGGGTTGGGTTGGGGCGTCGCCATTGCCCACAATGGAAATTTTGGCAAAATCGAACCCGGACGCTTCCGGCTGTGATTCGCGTTCCGGCGGGGCCGCTTGTTTGTCCGGGGGGGCAAAGTTGGCATCCTGAAACGGCCGGGACTGAAATTGTTCCTGCACGGGGGCAGGGCTTTCGTTTTGGCGTTTTTTCCGGCGTTGGATTTTCATTGATCGGGACTCCTTATTTGAATTAATTGAGTTTTTAAATGCGATGTAAACCCCATTTATAGGGATAAAATATATCGTATTTATTCCGAATTACAAAATAGTTTTTTGTTGAACATGGTGATTTATTACAGCCTCATAGTTTTCGTTTTGTGATATAATTCAATAATATTCTTGCTTTCTTTTTTAAATTCATATTTTCGCTGTCATTCATATCTTCAATAAAATCATCTAAATGAGTACAAACAATGCTATCTTGGGTGAACGCTTCTGGCGGGATTTGATCCAACTGTGGTAAGAGAGCATCTACAAATTGACTGAACAGATCTGGATGAGATGCGATCGCAAACTCCCCCGCATTATACATTCCATTCAGTAACGAAGACCATCTTTGTTGAGCCACAAGATCGACCTCCCCTTTTAAAGACATCAACCAACATAAAAAAGCAAATTGAAATTCTTCCAAAAAATCTGCTATATTTCCATGATGAGTTTCCCGGAAATTTTGTTCAAACCGAGATGGATGATTGGGGGCAAATTCACTCGAAAAATCTGATGCAGCGTTTTTATGTAATATGGGTGAATCGGTGGTAATATATTGAGTAATAGAGTGCCAACCTTGCCACTGATTGGCTGGGTAGGGAACCAATGCCATATCCAGTGCATTTTGATGGGCGAGCTGAGAATATTGAGCTGTCTGTTCCGGCGTCTCATCAACCAACTGTTGTTGGTCCGCATCAAATCTTTTCACCAATACCGTTTCAGGTGAAAGATAGCACCAAAAATTTCTCCATTCTCCCCGGTCTAAAATTGCCCCATAATGGAAACCTGGGGGAACTTCTCGAAAGCCTCGGAAACCGCCTTGGATTTGATGCACCAGGAGGTCAAGTTGAACGGACTGCTTGGGAATGTCGCGCAAGATAATATAACTCATCGCTCATTTAGGTGGAATTACATTGGATTTTGGTTTTGGTTATTTTCTCGTTGCTTCTTACGAAAATCGATCTCGACTTGTTTGCCAACTTTAATCACCGTTTCCCTGAGTTGGGCAACCGTTTCAAAACGAGCTTTAACGAAGTCTGGGAATTGACCATTGCGCAGGTCAACTGTATTTTCTAAATCTGATAATTCTTGGCTCTCTGCATCATTTAACCCTTTTTCACTCGATTTATCCCTCAATTCTTCTACTTTGGTTTTGTCCGATTTCAGCTTGGCAGCTTCTGCTCCAATCTCCGCCAGTTCTTGATAACCAACTGGCTGATTTTCATCCATAATTGGGATTGCAGATTTCGCCATGCGATCGATATATTTACCGGCTTTACTGGCAGCCTTTATAACCTGATTATCTTCATAATTACTCAAAACTTTCAATGTATCTCCAACTTGCTCTCGGAAAGAATGAAGATGCTCTTCTTGAGACATAATTAAAGTAGACTTTCCTTTGCCAATTTGTTGTCCGATGACCGAAAAATGAACGGCTCCTTGGGTGAAATAAGCTTCATTTGAATAAATAATAGCTTCTGATAGAGCGTTTTTGAGCTTAATTCCTACTGCTTTTATTTGAGATTCTTTTTTGAGGGGTTGTAATGATTTTAAATTTTGTAACTCTTGCCGTAATTGACTGACTGTTTGTAATTTTTCTTCATAAATTAAATTTGCAGCCATCATTTTTTTAGATTCTTCCGTCTGGTGATGGGAAAGATGCGCTTTCCCTTGATCTAACATAGACCGCATTTTTTGATAAATTTCATCCCCGCTATTTTCAATCTCCTTAATTTTCTTGTCTAAACTACTTTGATAGTCTTGGTAATAACCTTCTGCATCTTCAATTTGATTTTCGATTTGCGATCGACGAGCGAACTCATCATCGGAAGTATATCCTTGAGGTTGTGGTAATATTTCTTGCTTATAGTTATTCCACTCACTATTTTTCATATAAATTCGCATTTTTAGCATAGACCAAACATCTTGGTTTAAAGAAAATGCCTCAAAACCCAATGATTCTCGTGCCTCGGGTGCATTTAATTCTTGAATTTCCTGCACAGGCGTTATGGTACTATTTTTATCGTCAATTTTTTTCATATCAAATGGTTTACTTGGTTTACCTTCTTTGTTGAGGCTAGGAGTCATAAAATCTTGAGCATAAACATTGACATCATAAACAGTTCCGGGGTCTAATGCCCAATTTAACTTCGTTTTGAAATATTGATTAAATAAACCCACTGCTTGAATGGAACCCGCTCCTTTCAAATTATAATCAATATCCGAGGTTAAAGATGTGCTGCCTGCTGACCCCCAAGCCAAAACTTGTTCCTCATACTTCATCTCTTTAAATTGATTTTGTGTCCACAATTCTGTTTGAATATCTTTTAAAAGATTATTGGTTTCTTCTTGTCGTAGTTGTATAAAAATCTTCATCAGCTTTTTGAAATTATCTAACTTAGCTTCTGCTTCTTGTTTTTCTTTTCCTAGTTGGACCCATTTGTCTGTATACAGCAGGTACTCTTGTGCTAAAAACCAGTTAGAATAAAAAGCACTTTCAAGAATTTTTCTCGCCTCTTGTAAACTTACATTGCCCAGAGTATCAGCGTTAGCCCACACATATTCAGGGCTGTTTGGTATTGAACCGCTGTTCGTTCCGCTAGATTTGCTGTTGTTTTTAACATTTTCCGGATTGGCAATATTTTTAGACTTTGTGGATTTATTGGTCGCCACAGGTGTTCCAATCGCTTCTTCGATTGTTTTGAGTTTTTTGGTTTCCTTGACAGAAAGCAAAGGAAGACCCCTGGCTTTACGAATTCGGTTGGCGTGTTTAATTTGCTCTTTACTCAACTTGCGTTGAATTATCGGATGAATGAAATCGGCTTGAACAGCGTGATTATTTGATGCCCCACCCTGCTGCACCACATGGGTCAACTCATGGGCGATTAGCTTTTGTCCGCCCCGACTCTCCGGCTGATATTCTCCCTGTTTGAAAAAGATATCCTGTCCCGTAGTAAAAGCCTTGGCTTGGATGGATTGATTCAGTTGATTTGCCGGGGAATTCTGATGAATCCGCACGCCGCTAAAATCCGCCCCCATCGCCGAACCCATTTGGGACTGCAAGTTCTCATTCAACGGTTGTCCGCCACCCTTTTCTCGCCGAAGGGATGACTCGAAATCCGCCGACACTTCTCCCCCGGCTTCAGTCGTCTGGGGCTTCATTTGTACATCTTCATCTTCTTCTTCGGACTCCCGCTGTACCGTTTCTGGCTGCTCTTTTTTCTGCAATTTAGAAATCGTCGGCGGAGTCGATAATTGGGGTTTTTGTTGCAGTGTTTCTTCTTCCTGTTTCTGAACCTCTTTCGTCGTGGGGGGAGATTGGATGCGATCGACTACCGCATCCGCCACCCGGTCCGCTTCTTGTTCGTATTTGTCCCCTACTGCCCCCACGGTGAGTTGGGCTTGAATGGGTGGCGGGGGTGCGGAATTTTGCGGGTTATCTCTTCGGGCTAAATTTTGAAATTGGCGGTGCAGGGGCGAGTTGGGTTCCGCCTGCATCTGCACGTCTTCTTCTTCGCTGCGCTGGATGGGCTGGGTTGGGGTACTATTACCATTGCTAAAAAGGGGAATGCTGGCAAAATCGAACCCGGACGCTTCCGGCTGTGATTCGCGTTCCTGCGGGGCGGCTTGTTTGTCCGGGGGGGCAAAGTTGGCGTCCTGAAACGGCCGGGACTGAAATTGTTCCTGCACGGGGGCTGCAGGGCTTTCGTTTTGGCGTTTTTTCCGGCGTTGTATTTTCATTAGAACACCCTCCCAATTGCCGCTTCCATTGATAATAGTCGGAACGAAAAGCTATAACTGCACCTTATATCAAATCCTGATAATTGACCACAAAACATCTGAGATCGAGGGAGTCGGGAGTCGGGAGTCGGGAGTCTGATTTTTCATCCTTCTCCCCAAATTCTCCATCCTCTCAATGTCTGAGCAATTAACCGGGTCTGATATTAATTGTAAATCAAAAAGGTGATGATTTATGTAAATTTTTGTGTAAAAAAAAGTCGAAAATTGGGTTTTTCAGATCAGATCCGGTTATTTACCAGCCCCTAGATCCCCCCCAGCCCCCATCCCCCCCAGCCCCCCTTTGAAAGGGGGGAGAATTGGGGGGAGAAAGGGGGGAGCCGGAATTGGCTTTGACGAAAGTGGTTATTTAACCGGATTCGACATTATTCACCCAATTCTCGCCGAACCAAGTTGGCGATTTCTCCGATCCAGCGCTGCCGTTCCCGATGGTCTAAATCGAGAATTTCGGCCCTGGACCAGTGGAAATAAAAGGCGATGAAGGCTACCTCCCGATACAAATCCTCTAGGGGGTAGCCCGCCACTCCCCCGCCAGAGAAATCGCCGCTTCGGGTGGATTGATCTGGTTGTATACGGCTTGCAAATAGTCCAGATCTGGTAAAAACAATCCCTCCAATACATCCGGCGTCACGGGGGAAATCTCCCCCAAGCGGACAATTGCCCGGGACAGCATGACTAAAATCCCGTAGGCGGGATTGTCCAAAACTCGCAAATCCCGTTCCCGAAACAGTTCGTCCCACCCCGTCAGCGATCGCATCACTCCCTCCCGATGCAAGATTCCTCCCCCGTCAAACAATCCGACGGGGAGGGTAAAAGGAAATGCGATCGCGGGTAAAGTTTTGGTTGACATGAGATGGATGATCCCCCTAAATCCCCCTTGATAAGGGGGACTTTTATTCTGACTCAGACTTCACCAAACCGTTAATTTCGCGATAGAAATCCTGGAGATAAGCCAAGTCTACGGCAAACAGATTTTCGATCGCCGCCGGGGACACTTCCTCCAAATCGCCGAGACGGGTGATCACCCTGGCGAGGATGATCACGGTGGCGTAGGCGGGGTTGGCTTGGACGCGGGGATCACGCAAGGGGACGATCTCATCGATCGCCCGCGACAGCCGCATCACGCCCCGCTGGTGCACGTTGCCCTCCGGGTCCAAATAGCCCTTGGGCAAGGTAAACTCAAACTCCGTTTGCATGGTTGAATCGCCACCTACAAGACTCGTTCAAACCCTTCACAGGCGATCTCCAACTCCTCCACCGCCAAATCGGTCCCCGATGCCAGATTGTCGGTGATGCTGTAGCTGACGGGCCAGGCGCCGTCGAAGGCAAATCGCGCCCCCTCCGAACCGTCCTGGCGGTAAATAGTCAAAAAGCCATTTTTAAACTTAGAAGCCCAACCGCCATCATTGACGGTGGCGATCCAGTCCCAAAGTGTCGTCGAAGCCATCAGCCCCCGACGCAGGGAAAAGTTATCGACATTATTGTTTCCCGGCAGTTTGGTGCGAATCACCTGACCCCGAGTCGCCTTTCCCCACTTTTTTGGAAACACTTCCGTATGGGTAATGACATCCTGGGAATATTTGAATCCCCGGGACTCCATAAAGTAGCCATCGACATCATCTCGACTGCCGTCCAAATGCAAGGCGACATAAAAACGGCAGGCGGTCAGCACCTCGTAGAGGTGGCGTTGTTGTGCGAGTAAATCACCAGTCATGGTCTTTTTATAGCTATGAGCGATCGGCCATCAAACGATTAGACCGTCGTTCCCAAAGTCGGGACTTTCTCCAACCCCGAATGGCTGATTTCGATGGTTTCCTTGAACAGGTCCGTCGAGTCCGAACTGGCTTGGGTCGTCGTGTACTTGGCGGGGAGGCAGTCTTTGAGATTCCAGCGGGCGCCCTCCGCTCCGTCCTGCTTGTAAAGCACCAGGGATGCCTGACTGACTTTGGAGACGGCATCCGTTTTTCCGCCCGTCATCGCGGGGGGATGGCATTCCAAATACCATTGCACCAAGGCATCGTTTTCGGCGGTGGTGACAAATTCCAAAGTCATGTTTTCAAATGTCACCGATGCGGGGGTAATTTGGGTTTCGCTTTTGACGTTTTTCCCCGAACCGATGGATTGTCCTTCCGCGGCCGGGTCGATACTGATGGAAACCCCACTCACCTTCGAGATCAGCAGGCGGGTGTTGTTGCCAAATTCAAAGTAAAATCGGGCCGAGGTCAAATATTCATAAGCCATAATTCAAAATCTCCTAACCGACAGACGAATGGGGGGGATTAAACGGGAGCTGCATTCCTCGGACTGACGACGTTACCGCTCATGGCGACTTGTTTGATAATTGATTCAGCCACGATTTCGTAAGTTTCGACAGCCAGATCCCCCGAGGTCGAATCCATGTCGGCGATGGAATATTTTTTCGGCCAGGCCCGTTCCAGGTTCCAGCGCAACACCTCTTCCCCGTCGGGGCTGTAGAGGACGACGGAACCGTCGGCGCGGTATTGGGACCATTGCCCCAGTCCCCCTTCTTCCGGGGGCAGGCAGGCTTTGAACCACTCGAACAACTGACGGCTGGCGTCGTTGGGGTCGTCGCTGATGTAGGTTTCGATGGTCATGGACGGGTTGGTTTCGTAACCGGCGATCGTGGTTTGGCGTCTGCGACGACCTTTGAGGCCGGAACCGAGGGCTTTGTCGCCCCCGGCGACTTTTCCCTCGTAGGTCAGGGCCGCCATACTTTTGATGTAGGCTTGGTTTACGATCGCCTTGCCATTGGCGCGAAAGTCGATTTGATACCGGGTGGCGGTGGTGGTAAAAACTGGAGCGGCAGAAGTCATGGTTGGATTCCCCTATTGAGCGTCAACATCAAACAATTTCCGCTGCCCCCAACACCGTCGGTGTCGGAGGCAGAGGGTAACAGATTCGCCTATTCGCCTTCGCCCTCGGCGGTCCACTGGCTGATGCGGAAGACGACAAATTCGGCCGGACGCACCGGACAGACGCCCACCTCGACGAACAGGCGTCCGAGCATCATGCTCTGGGGCGTGTTCAGTTCGGCGTCGCACTTGACGTAAAAAGCCTCGCTGGGACTGCCGCCCATCAGGGCCCCCGATCGCCACAATTCGGTCAGGAAGCTGCTAATGGTGCGCTTCACCCGCTGCCAGAGGTCTTCGTCGTTGGGTTCAAACACCACCCACTGGGTGCCGTTTTCGATGGATTTTTCGATGTAGCTCATCAGACGGCGGACGTTGATGTAGCGCCATTCGGTTTTGTCCGGTTCGACCAAAGTGCGGGCGCCCCAGATGCGGATGCCCCGGTTGTCAAAGGGGCGGATGCAGTTGATACCGATGGGGTTGAGCAGTTCCTGTTCCCGGAAGTTGCAGGGGTGCATCAGGCCGATGACGCCGCGCGGCACTTCGTTGGCGGGGGCTTTGTAGACGCCCCGGGTTTCGTCCACCCGCGCCCAGACACCGGCCATGTGCCCGCTGGGGGGGATGGCGATGGGTCGTCCGGCGTTGCGGGGGTTGGGGACGAGAATCCAGGGGTAGTAGAGGGCGGCGAACTGGGAGCGACGGTTGAATTCCTGGCTCAACCAACGGCTGATCTGTTGGGGTTTGACGCGATCGGGCGGCGGGTCGAGGATGATCATGCGGTTGGGGGCGTTGGGGATGTCGCCGTCGGCGGCACCTTCGCACATACTCACCATCAGGTCCATGAGGCCGTGGAGTTGGTCGATGTCGATGAGTCCGAGTTCGTAGACTTTCATCAGGTCCGGACAGCAGACGATGGTAACTTCGTCGATTTCAAATAGGCCGCGAATCCCGGTGCGATCGTCCCGGACGCCTTCGACGTGGCGGGCGAAGTTTTCCGGTTCGGGTACGATCGCCGGGGGGCTGACTTCGTAGACACCGTTGGAGGGGCGACGGGCGAGGGGAGAGCCGCTGATGGACAGGTCGGTGGCGAGGATGTACTGGGAGTTTTCCAGGGCGGTGACGACGTAATCGGCTACGGCCGTTTCCACCTGGGGATTCATGGTCAGGTGGTTGAAGCGTTCGAGTTCTTCGGAACCCTGGCGGACGACGACGGTGAAGAATTCCCCGGTGTTGGCGGTGACGACGGCTTCGGAGGCTTCGGTTTCTTCGTCGGGGGGTTTGGGTGCGCCTTCGGTGATTTGGACGCGGATGGCGCGATCGTTCAGGGCCAAATATCCGTTTTGGGAGCCGTTGGCCAGGGCACTGTCTCTCGGGGCATCTTCGGGACCCTGGCGGATGGAAAATCTCAGTGAGGGGCGGTTGGCCCGGTTGACAATTTCGGTGCCGGTTTCGGTCTCCTGGGGTTTGGGGGAACCGGGCAGTCGCGTCCCGATGCTGGTGATCCAGCAGCGTCCTCCGCCGTTGAGAAACCAGCCGTAGACGGAAAAGGGTAGGTAGGCGCCGAAGTCGGTGAAGCCGTCGGAGTTGGTGCGGCCGAAGTATTCGAGATACTGGTTCCAACTGGTGACGAGCATGGGTTTGAAGGGTTCGGCACCGCCCCGGATATCTTCGGTGAATCCGACGAAGCCACCGACGGCGGTGGGGACGCCTTGCAGGGGCCTCGATCCGCGATCGACTTCTTCGATGTAGACGCCGGGGGCAAAATAGTCGAGCCTAGCCATAACAATTGCTCTCCCTGATGTGGATCGTTTGACACTCCCCGCCCTCCTATGGACGGGGATTCTTGCTTCATCGGGAGCCGGAGTTTTACAACGTCCAGGTTGGAGCCTAGCCCTCCACAAGCTTTCACGGCCTGTCGGGCCGCGAGTTTTTTGGAATGCGCTTTACTGCGATTGGAGTTAATCTCAATCCTACACTAAAGTGAGCATTAAAAAACATCGATATCGACCGATCGGTTTGGCGTTTTTTCAACATTTGTTAACTTTGATAAATTTTTTTAAAAATATCTTAATCATCAATGGGTTGCAGAGCCTCAAGATACGGGATCGAAAGGGTTGGGATAGGGGAAGAAATCGATCCAGGCCCACCGCAACTCTTGCAAAATTGTTACCTTTGTCAATAAAAGTACACGAAACCGCCGAAAAGCTTAAGGAAAAAAACAGAATTCGTAGCTCGGTCGATCGCGGTCGAAAAAAGACCGAATTGGATGCGATCGCGGTGGGGGAAAATCGTATTAATATAAACGGGAGATCGAGTGGCTTTTGACTTTTGGCTTTTGACTTTTGACTTTTGACTTTTTCAACTGGCCGGACCGACCATGAGCAATCATCTCGCCGTCGCCACGGCAACCGCCACCTTGCAGCGCATCCTACAGCGGGCTGTCCAAAGAGACGTGGACGGGGCGCGAGTCACCACCGTGCGCCCGGATGGTTCGAGCGGCTCGATCCCCGAAACCGGCGTCAACCTGTACCTGTACCACATCAAGCGCAACCCGGCCCTCACCAACCAGGACACCCCCAACTTCCAGCGCCGGGGCGACATGACCCGGCGTCGCCAAGCCGCGATCGACCTATTTTATGTCGTGTCCTTCTACGGCAACGACGGCGACCTCGAACCCCAGCGCCTGCTGGGTAGCGTGGTACAAACCCTCGAAGATCAGTTGGTGCTCGGCGCCGACACCATCCGCGCCACCATCGCCGACCCCACCTTCGCCTACCTCGCCGACTCCGATTTGGCCGAACAAGTCGAACAAATCCGCTCCGAATTTATCTCCGTCTCCACCGACGAACTCTCCAAAATCTGGTCCGTCTTCTTCCAAACCCCCTACGCCCTCTCCCTGGTGTACAAAGTCACCGTCATCATCATCGAAAGCGACGTGGCCGGACGTTCCGCCCTGCCGGTGCGCGATCGCGTTTTGGGCGGCACCGTCTTTCCCAAACAACCCGTCGTCAGCGCGGTGGCGGCCGTCGGCGGCAAAAATCAGCCCATTTTCAGTACCAGCATTCTCTCCATCCGCGGCCAGCACCTCTCGGGCGTTTTAACCCGAGTCCGCATCGGCCAATTGGAACTCACCCCCCAAGTCCTCAACACCGGAGAACTGCGCGTCCCCTTGAGTCAGATCCCCCCATCCCAACTGCGGGCCGGCGTGCAAAGCCTGCAAGTGATCCACCTGCAAGCCCCCCCCGTGCCCCCCCGCGGCCGTCGCCCCCGGAGGACGACGCGCACCGCCACCCTGTCCCGAAACACCCCGGCTCGCCCCCCGCAGGTGGAATCGAACGTCGCCCCCTTCGTACTCAGGCCAACTGTCGAATCCGTCGAGGTCGAAAATTTGGAGGGATTCGACGATGAACCCCGCTCCGGAATGCTCACCGTGACCGCCAATTTGGCGATCGCACCCGGCCAGCGCGTCGTCCTGATGCTCAACGAAGCCGACCCCTCCGGCGACAATCCCGCCGGGTATTTATTCGCCGGCCCGACCCTCCGAGAAACCGCCACCGCCGTCACCATCCCCATCCGGGACGTCAAACCGGGGGAATACCTGGTGCGAATTTCCATCGACGGCGCCGAAAGTCTGCTGGAAGTGGACAATAACCCCGAAAGCTCCACCTTCGAGCAGTACATCCGGCCGAAGGTGACGATTCGTTAGGGCAACGGTCAAGCGGAGGGAGGCAACGGTCAAGCGGAGGGAGGCAACGGTCAAGCGGAGGGAGGCAACGGTCAAGCGGAGGGGGCAACGGTCAAGCGGAGGTGAGCGGAGGGAGCGGAGGTGAGCGGAGGGAGCGGAGGTGAGCGGGTAGAATATCTGGACCGCTTGGGAATTCATTCCCAAGCTAATAGCCAAAATCATATTCAGATGATTGGGGAGTCTGCCTCCTGGAGCCTCCTGGAGCCTCCTGGAGCCTCCCCACACCCCACCGAGCACACCCCACCGAGCACACCCCACCGAGCACACCCCACCGAGCACACCCATGACTGATTCCGACTGGCAGAGTGTCAACCAACAAGATTTGATGCGAGATCTCGGCCGCATTCGAGAGCGGCTGAGGGCCAAAATTGACGGCTCGACGGTGGAAACGGTCGGGGAGATAGCCGCGCCGCAGGCTTTGGAGCAACTCTGCGACACCTTCGGGCTCTCCACCTTCGAGCGGGACTTGGTGCTGCTGTGTGCAGGGATGGAACTCGACGCCGAATTTTTGGGGCTGTGTGCCGAAGTCCAGGGCGACCCGCAGAAGCCCCACCCCACCTTCAGCCTCGCCCTCAATATCCTCGATCGCCCCCACTGGAGCGCCCTCACCCCCAACGCTCCCCTGCGACGCTGGCGGCTGATCGAAGTCGGGGGGGGTCCGGTTTTGACCCTCAGCCCCCTCCGCATCGACGAGCGCATCCTACATTATCTCGTCGGCATCCAACACCTCGACGAACGGTTGCTGGGCATCGTCGAACCCGTGCAGGACTCGGGACCGTTGGTTTCCTCCCACGCCCGACTCGCCGAGCAAATTGCCAAAACCTGGTCTTCGGCCACCGAGAGCGCCGAGTTACCGGCGGTGCAGCTTTGCGGGGAAGATCTCCCCACCCGGCGGGCGATCGCTCGGACGGCCTGCCGAGAGTTGGGGTTGGGACTCTACCTCATGCACGGCGATCGCATCCCCACGGCCACCGCCGATTTCAACCAGATGTTGAAACTGTGGGAGCGGGAGTCCGTTTTGGGGGGATACGCCCTCCTCCTCGACTGCGAACCGGTGGAGATGGGTCGCCAGGGGGACGGCATCTGGCAACTGGTCGATCGCATCGGCAGCCCCCTGATTGTCACCGGAAGCGATCGCCTCCCCCCCCGAACCCGCCCCCTCCTCAACTTCGACGTCCCCCGCCCCACGGCCGCCGAGCAGTACGACCACTGGCAGCAACACCTCGGCGAAGTCGGCGACCACCTCGACGGCCACCTGCAAAAATTCACCGCCCAATTCAACCTCAGTTCCCCCGCCATCCGCGCCGTCTGTACCACCGCAACCGGCCGGGGCATTTCCCCCGACGATACCGAAACCCTGCTCGAAAACCTGTGGGAGGCCTGTCGCCTCCAGGCCAGACCCCGCATGGAGGACATGGCCCAACGCATCGACGTCAAAGCAACCTGGGCCGATTTGGTGCTCCCCGACGCCCAAATGCAAGTCCTGGAAACGATGGCGGCCCACCTGCGGCAGCGATCGCGAGTTTACGAAAATTGGGGATTCGGCGGGAAGAGCGATCGCGGCTTGGGCATCAGCGCCCTGTTCGCCGGACCCAGCGGCACCGGGAAAACCACCGCCGCCGAAGTCCTCGCCGGGGCCCTGCGCCTGGATTTGTACAAAATCGACCTCAGCTCGGTGATCAGCAAGTATATCGGCGAAACCGAGAAAAACCTGCGGCGCGTGTTCGACGCGGCCGAAAGCGGCGGGGCGATCCTGCTATTCGACGAAGCCGACGCCCTGTTCGGCAAGCGCAGCGAGGTGAAAGACTCCCACGACCGCCACGCCAACATCGAGGTCAGCTACCTCTTGCAGCGGATGGAGGCCTACCGGGGTCTGGCGATTCTCACCACCAACATGAAGGGCGCCCTCGACCCGGCCTTCCTGCGCCGCATCCGCTTCGTCGTCCAGTTCCCCTTTCCGGATGCCAAGCAGCGGACCGAAATTTGGCGTCGCATCTTCCCGCCGGAAACGCCGACGGAGGGGCTGACGGTGGAGAAGTTGGCGCGGCTGAGTGTCTCCGGGGGGAACATCCGCAATATCGCCCTGAATGCGGCATTTCTCGCGGCCGACGCCGGGGAGCCGGTGATGATGAAACACCTCCTCAGCGCCGCTCAAAGTGAGTATATGAAGTTAGAAAAACCGCTGATGGATAATGAGGTCAAAGGGTGGGTGTGAAAAGTGAAAAGTGAAAAGTGAAAAATGAAAAGTGACACGAGTTATCTCATGCTTTTTTGCGAAAATAAAAAATCTCAAATCTGCGAAAATCTGCGAAATCTGCGGATCCAATATAATCTCCATTTAAAAAAATGAATAAAACCATTAATTTTAATCAAAAAATAACTTTTTTTTCTCCATCCAGAAAGACTTTCAAGGCATGGGGAATCGTTGGTAAAATCGCCGATTCTGACGGCAAGGCGCTCAATTGTTCGCTGACTTTGCAGGTGCCGTTTGAAGACTATCAATTCATCGAACGGGAACAGTTGTTTCACCTGAAACCGGAGGTGTGCAGTCCGGCGGGCGATTGCCAATTTGACGGGGACGGGAATTTGACTTTAGAATTGATGCTCAAA
This sequence comes from Lyngbya sp. CCY1209, assembly GCF_035615495.1. Lineage (GTDB taxonomy): Bacteria > Cyanobacteriota > Cyanobacteriia > Cyanobacteriales > Microcoleaceae > Limnospira. Next base: position 31,085 of record NZ_JAJENU010000553.1, read on the forward strand.
CCCGGTTTGCTGCCGCAACTGACTCGGGGGGGGACGATCGCCGAAACCGTCCTCGCCGCCCTCGGGGAGTCGCCGACTGGGGAACCGCCGCCCCAGCAGTTAGCCGAAAATTGGTTTTGTCTGGGCGTCAGTCAGCGACGGGGGTCGGAAACCATCGGTTATCGCACCCTCTGGGATTGGGCGAATCCGAACACTCCGGGCGGAGTCGTCGAGGCGGGTAAAGCAGCCTTCGCGGGTTTGGGAGGGCAGATTCAAACGGCTTTGGAAACGTGGTCGGAAGCGGTTCGGGATGCGGACACTATACCGGAGCAGGGCGCATCCACCCCAATTTCCCGGGTGATGGCCGCTTTTTTTGACGCAGATGATTGGGACTACGTTCGCTTGGAGGATGGGGCGACGTTGGAGATGTCATTCGCGGGAGATAATGGGCGCTGGAGTTGTCGGGCCGAAGCGCGAGATGAGGATGAGCAGTTTTTGTTTTATTCGATTTGTCCCATTACAATTTCTGAAGAAATGCGATCGCCCGTCGCCGAATTCTTAACAAAAGCTAATTCCGGTTTAATTCTGGGGAATTTTGAGTTAGACTATTCGGATGGTGAGATTTGTTATAAAACCAGTATTGATGTGGAAGGCGATCGCCTCACCCCGGCATTGATCGAATCCCTGGTCTACACCAACGTCACCATGATGGATCAGTACCTCCCCGGCATCCTCGCCGTCCTCAACGGCATTTCCCCCGACCACGCGATCGCCCGAATCGAGGCAGAGGAAGCGGAGGAAGCAGAGGAGGCGGAGGAGGCAGAGGAGGCGACCGGAGGCAGAGGAAGCTAATTGATACTCAGATTCGCACCAAACTCTCAATCCTCTTCCTCCGCCCCAAGGGAATAAGAACTCGGAAAAAGTAATTATCAATTATCAATTATCAATTATCAATTATCATGGTTCGTCCTCCCCAGCGAAAAATACCCGAAAGCAGAACCACGAAAGCCGTCCGACAAACCGCTGTCGCCACCGCACAACAGCGCGTCCGGCGGGTAACTTATACGGCGATCGGTTCAGCCTATCGATTTCTCCCCTTTTGGGTGATCCGGTTTCTCCCCTTCATCCGGGAAGACGTCCGGGATCTGCTCCGACGCCGGAAACGCGGGGAAGAGATCCCCGAAGAAGCCGAACTCGAACCCGCCGACGAAGTGCGGCTGCAACCCGCCGAACTCCGGCCCGGAACGGCTAACCCCTATCCGAAATATCGCTGTCCCAACGGCCACCCCCTCTTCTGCGACCTCCCCCGGCAGAGCCTCGCGGCCGATGCCGAGGTCAAAGTCTGTTCCGAATGCGGATTTCCCGTCCCCCTGCCGGAAAAAGCCGAAATTATCGGCAACCGGGGCCGGTATCGGATCGTCAGTTTCCTCGGCAGTCGGGGCATGGGCCGTTTGTATCGGGGAATCCAGGTCGGCGGCAATCAAACCGTCATCATCAAAGAATATCTGCTGCCAGACCGCCACTTCAACCCCCAGGAAGAACAGCACACCAAAGAAGTCTTTGAAAACGTGGGGGGGTTGACCCCCGCCGATGGTCGGGTGCAGGATTTTCGCCTGTTGGTCCCCGCCGAAGCGATCGCCGATCGCCACGAAAACCGCTGCTACACCGTCACCCCCACCCTCTCCAACAGCTATCCCACCCTGCGAACCTACCTGCGCCAATTCGGGGCCATGACCCCCCGCCAGGTGATCCACCTCCTCGATCAGGTCCTGCAGAGCCTCGAACCCCTCCACACCCAAAAATACCGCCTCCCCTCCGGCCAAATTCACTCCGGGCTCAGCCACGGGAGCCTCAGCCTCGACAGCATTCTGATCCTCCCCATCGACCAGGGCCCGTTTCAGCGCCCCCAATTTCTGATCTACATCGCCGACTTCGACCTCTGGGAACGCCCCTTCCGGCCCGGATTTGCCATCGCCATCCGACCCGAGCCGCGGCCGGATTTGAAGGCCCTCGGCGCGATCGCCTTCGACCTGTTGAAAGGGGATTGGCGGGCCGACAACCCCCCCGCCGACGCTTCCCGAGGTGACTGGCCGGAAACCGATCCGGCTTTGCGACAGTTTATCCTGCGACTGCTGGAATTCGACCGGCCTTTTGAGAATGCCAAAACGGCTCGGGAAGCCCTTCCGAAACTGTCAGAAGAGGGGCGGTTTGACGAACTGAGCGAACCGGAGGAAGAGGCGAAAAAACGGCGGTTTCCGGGGCTGTGGGCGCTGTTGTTGCTCCTGCTGGCATTGTTGGGGGCAGTGGGGATCTGGCGGCTGCTGCGCCGTCCCGATGTCGTCCTGGCCGACGATCGCTTTTCTCCCTGTTGTATCGACGATATCGCCGCCGTTCCCAAGGGGACGTTTACTTACACGGCCGAGGAAAATGGGATTTGGAATTATGCCGTCCGCCAGCAAAATTTGGTGGAGAAAGGGAGGACGTTGGGGGAGGAATTGGAAGAGCGAATTCCGAAGCTGAAATTGATTTATCAACCGCAACCGACGACGGAGGAAGCGATCGCAAAAGTTCGTTCCGAAGAAGCGAGTTTTGCCATCACCAGCCTCGTCGAACAATTGGAGCGAGATTTGGCAGCCGTTCCCTTCGCCTATGACGGTTTGGTGTTTTTCGTCCCCTTCAGCTACGAGCGGCGCCGGAATTCTTTGCCCCACAGTTTGAACGGACAGATCGGCATTCAACAATTGCGGCAACTTTATACCGGAGAAATTCGGAATTGGAAACAGTTGGGGGGGCCGGATTTGCCCGTGCAACTTTACATCCCCACCGACGGGGAAGCTATCCGCATTTTTGAGGAGCGGGTGTTGCAAACGGAGCGTGCGATCGCGCAATTTCGGCGACTGTGGAAAAATGCCTCCCCCGACCGATTTACGACCACCGAAACCGACGTCAACCGCATCCGCCAACTGCCCACTTTTGAAGCCATGAGAACGGTGCTGCGGGACTTTGAGGAGCGACAAATCGGCAGTCTGTCTTTCGGTCCTTTGAGTCAAGTTTTCCAGCAGTGTTCCGTTTATCCCCTGGCACTGTCCGAAGGCTTGCGGCCTCCCGTGCAACCCCTGGTTCGCGATGACGGTCAGCCGATCACGCCGGCGATCGATCTGTGCAATGATAAGGGCAGCTATTCGGCATCGGTCGAGCGGTTTCAAACCGGACAATATCCCCTGGCTTATTCCCTGGCTGTGGTGTATTCCTTTGATAACAGTTTGCCCCCCGTGGGGCAGAAAGTTGCCGCTATTCTGAAAACAGAAGAGGCGCAAGAACTGCTCTTAAAAACCGGCTTGGTTCCTTTAAAACCCTTGGATTAATTGAATTTATAGGTGCATCATGAACCACCATCATCAACCCCCCATTCCCCACCGGCCATCGGGCTATCTAGGAGTCCCCATCGGCTCCGATGCCCCGACCAAAATACAGTTCGACAGTCCCGGCAATTTCCTGTACAAAATTGCTCAAAAAGTTCGCGCCGACCCCGCATTAAAACGGCAACTCGAACGCCGAGTTTACGAAATGTTGCGGGAAGATCTTCGCATCAGTCGCGATCGATATTGAGTCGGTCGTCTCAAATCAAAGGTCAATATCTAAACGGAAAGGAAGGATATGGTTGATTTAAAGAAAACGGTTCAAGAAACATCAGTCTCGCCCCGGGAATACCAGTTAAATTCTCGCGCCAATTATATCACAGTTAATCGCTTTTATGTGGAAATGGAAAGCACAATTTCTGCTTCTTTTTCCGAGTGTTCTGGTTTCGGTGTCACCCTCCAAAAAGAAAACTATTTAGAAGGGGGTGTGAACGACCAGCAACGAGTTTTTATCGGTCATGCAGAGTTTGACGACATCACCTTAAAACGGGGGATGACCGACAGCACTTTGTTTTGGGATTGGATGCTGAAATCAATGAGAAATCCCGTTGCAAATCGCCGCAATATCAATATTTTGATGTTCAACCAAGCCGGGGAAACCATGCAGGCGTGGACGTTGATCGGAGCCGTTCCAATTTCTTGGAAAGCACCGGGATTTCAAGCCGAAGGGAGTTCCGTTGCGATCGAAGAATTAACCTTGGCTTATGAGGGGTTAAATGTAGCCGTAAAACCCACAGGATCGGGAGGTGCGAGCCTCTCCAAAAATCGAGATTCTTTTGGATTTTTTGGATAAAAACATCGATGAACATTTAACTCGATTGACATGGCTGAAAATTCAGAGCAACTGAAATCTGAAAATGTTCCTTCTGACCCCCCCTTGGGGATAAAAAGTCCCCTCCTGTCCCGTTCGCCATTGGGACAGACATTTTTGCAGCCTCTCGGGACGCGATCGCTATCAGTTTTAGATCGATCATTATTTTCCAGGGAAGGAGTCGAATTACAGCGATTTCCAGACTGGGACAGTCCTTTTTTAGTAGAGTCAAAACCCCGCTTAGGGAATGAAACTATTATCCAAGAACAACCCCTTCCAACCGCCGATAAGTTGACCCCAAACCCGGCGACTTCCAATCCGGAAATTTCCTCCATACCGACAGCAGAAGAACCTCAAGTTAGACGGGAATTGGCTGCACCTTCAGAGGCGATTAACCGAGACTCTGAATCACCAAATCATGACAATCCTCAACCTTCGATTTCACAATTTAAGCCTTCTAAATCAACCATCTTCAGATCCGCATTAGATGGCATAAAGTATCCCCAAAATTATAACAATTTTGGAGCGAAAAAGTCAACACCAAAAACAGAAATATCTAAACCCATCCACCGAGAAAATGTTCAACGCAAATCCGAAACTTCTGGTATTGAACAGATATCGGAAACTTCGGCTTCGGAAGAGATATCAGATGCGATCGCTTCCCCTGATTCTCCCGGCATTCAGAGACAATCTGAAACTTCAGCTTCAGAAGCGATAACAGATGCGATCGCATCTCCCGACTCATCCCCAATTCAGAGACAATCTGAAACTTCTGCTATTGAAGAGATATCGGAAAT
>NZ_JAJENU010000554.1:0-11779 GCF_035615495.1 Lyngbya sp. CCY1209
ATTTGTAAAATTGTCTGGCCCCCAAACCCCCAATACTGGGGGCTTTGAGTCGATCAATTTTTCACGAATCATTTCACACTGCTATAGCCCGGGTGCAGATCCCATTCCCCGCCCCGGAAGCGGGAAACCGTCACTTTATATCAATATCCAGGACACTTCTGTGATGCAACCTAAATTTGATACGGCCCAAACCCTGCCCGAGTCCACCCCACTCGTTTTTATTGATGCCGGAGTGGAAAACGCCGAACAACTGATTGAGGGCGTGATTTCCACCGCCGAAGTTTTTCTGCTCGAAAAAATGGCCGATGGGGTCGAGCAAATCAGCCGAGTTTTGCAAGGGCGTCGGAATGTCGGCGCAGTCCACATCATCTCCCACGGTGCCCCCGGTTGCCTGTATCTGGGCGACGGCGAACTGAGTTTGGACACCCTGAACCGCTACGCCCCCCAACTGCGGCGGTGGGGTGCGGACAACCTGCTGCTCTACGGTTGTCGCGTCGCCGCGGGGGATGCGGGGGAAGAATTCGTCGCCAAATTGCACCAGTTGACCGGAGCCGAGATTGCCGCTTCCAAGTCCCTGACGGGAGCCGCTTTCAAAGGTGGGAACTGGGAGTTGGAGGTGAGGACGGGCCGAGCCGAGTTGCCCGAAGCCTTGACTCCCGAAGCGATGGGGAGTTATCAGGGCGTATTGAACACGATTTCAGAAACCGAACCGAACAACACCATCGCTACGGCTCAGTTCCTCAATCCTGGCGACTTCAGCTTGACTTTAAATGCCGATATTCAAGCCTACGATGGTACGAATATCTCGACGACCATTCCTCATGTTTCGATTTCAGGAACTGGTGGTGGCACTTTTGATTATTATCGTTTTAATGCCGAACCTGGTACATGGAGGTTTGACATCGATGACAATAATTTTGACACGGAGTTATTTTTGTATGACACCAGTGGCAACCCGCTCGCAGAGAGCGATGATAACACCGAAACTGGGCATACGGGAGGTAATTTCCCCTCATACATAACATACAATTTTTCCGCAGGTGGTTATTATGTAATCGGGGTAGGGAGGATTGGATCGTCTGGAGAACCTGGAGGTATCACAGGAATTGCACCAGAAGCAGGAGACACATACACGCTGCACATATCTGGTAGCCCTGCTCCTATTAATGCGCCCACCGACCTCACCCTCGATGTCAACAGCATCGATGAAAATGTGGTCGCAGGTGCGGTAGTCGGCACTTTCTCCACCACCGACCCGGATGCAGGAGAGAGCTTCACTTACACGTTGGTTGCCGGTGCCGGAGATACCGATAACGGCGCCTTCACCATCAGCGGCGGTCAACTGCAAATCAACAATTCCCCGGACTTTGAAACCAAGTCGAGTTACAGCATCCGAGTGCAAACCACCGACTCGGGGGGGCTGATTTACGAGGAACAATTCACCGTCAATATCAACGACCTCGACGAAGATCCCCCCACCGACCTGACCCTCGATGTCAACACCATCGATGAAAATGTGGTCGCAGGTGCGGTAGTCGGCACTTTCTCCACCACCGACCCCAACGCGACGGATACCACCTTCACTTACGAGTTGGTTGGCGGCGCCGGAGATACCGATAACGGCGCCTTCACCATCAGCGGCGATCAACTGCAAATCAACAATTCCCCGGACTTTGAAACCAAGTCTTGGTACAACGTCCGCGTCCGCACCACGGACCCGGGCGGACTCAGCTACGAAGAGGGCTTCATCGTCAACGTCAACGATGTTAACGAAGCCCCCACGGCCGTCACCCTCAGCAACGATACCGTTAACGAGAAGGTAGCCGCAGGTACGACGGTGGGACGGTTGGGGACCGCCGACCCCGACGCGGGGGATAGCTTCACTTACAGCTTGGCCGGGGGAACCGACGACGCCGACTTCACCATAGAGGGCGATCGACTCAAAATCAATACTTCCCCCGACCACGACACCCAGGCGACTTACAGCATTAACGTCCAAACCACCGATTCGGGCGGTTCGGAGTATACCGAAACCCTCACTATCAACGTCAACGACATCGGCCAGACTTTGACGGGTTCGGGAATCCTGCGGGGTGGCGTTGCCGATGACAACCTGACCGGGGGCGCGGGTCGCGATCGCCTCTACGGTTACGGGGATGACGACATCCTCAACGGCGGGGATGGGGACGACCTCCTCTATGGCGGAAACGGAGACGACGAGTTGAATGGGGGCGCGGGTCGCGATCGGCTTCGCGGCGATGCAGGTAACGACTTCCTCAACGGCGGGGATGGGGACGACCTCCTCTATGGCGGGGATGGAAACGACGAGTTGAATGGGGGCGCGGGTCGCGATCGCCTCTACGGGGACGCCGGGAGCGATCTGTTTGTCCTGCAAGAGGGTATGGGCCGGGATCTGATCTACGGCTTTGAAGATGGCGTCGATACTATCCAAGTCTTGGATGGTATGGGAGCCACCGTGGACTTCAGTGCCCTGACCGTCACCGCCCGCAGCAGCTCGACTTTGATTGAGTACAACGGCGAAACCCTAGCCACTTTGTACCGGGTCGATGCCTCCCTGATTGACGCCGGCGATTTTCTCGGAGCCGGCCTCCCGTAATCAACCTCTGAATTGAGTCCGCTCTCGGTTGGGTGAAGCTGAATCACATAGCCCTTGTTGGGTTCCGTTGCACTCCACCCAACCTACTACTCCCAATTTTGCGGTGCATCAATTTCCATAATTGATGCACCCTTGATGATGATTAATTTTATCTCAAATTATTTTGCAATTTAACAGTTATTTTATTCGTCCGGTCACGGCTGAATTGATGACGAAAAAAGATATGAACGTTCCTCATTTTATATTTCCCATTTTGACTTCTCTACTTGCCGTCACTTAACAATGATTGCCCTCCTGAAATCCATCCCCAACCCCACTCGGAAATGTGTCAAATCATACAACCGCACGCTTGTGGTTGCCTTAACCATCCTCAACCTAGCCGGCTTCTCCCCAGCCCCGGCACAAACGCCGAACTCGTCTACTTCCGCAGCGGACCTGCAACCCCCATCCTCCAATTTGGCATCCGAACCCGAACCCCCAAATCCCGGATTAAACAAAACCCCCAAACCCTCTCCTCCGCCCTCGGACCCCCACTATCTCATCCCCCCCCGCGTCGCTCCAGACGACCAAATTAGCACCCTGACGACCTCTTTACTGCTCAACGATGTCCCCATCAGCCACCTGACCGAATGGCAGGTGAGCGGCGTGCAAGCCTTCGCTAATACCACAAATAGCGACATCGTTTTGGATGGTACTTTCAAACTTCATAGCGAGGTCATCGAAAGCCTCAGCCGAACCAATATTTATCGAGTGGACCAGCGGGGGACTTACTTGCAACTGCGGACAGTTCCTCTAGAAAGAAGGGTGAAAACCACCACCACCGAACCCCAAACCATGAACGGTTTGGAAATTCAAATGAGTTTGACGGGCGCCTGTTTTTTCCCCGATGCTCCCAGTGAGGGACAGTGTACTTATATGCCCGGGTTAGTTATCGATCGCAACAGTATTGACCCGGAATTGTTCGTGCCGACCCGCGTATTTCAAACCTCCCAAGTCGGGGATGTTTTGGAACCAGAAACCTTCGCGTTCATGCAGCTTCCCGGTTTCCAAGGGGGGACTTCCAGCCAACCCATCGGGGTGGATTTTTACTTCCCAAATTCCGGCGCCTTTCCGGGAAACAGCCAATCTCAAAGAGCCGAAATCGACCGGGAAGAGGAAATCGACTATACCATCGCCGGGACTTTTTCTCGGGTTCGCCAGGTGGTGAAAGCCAACGATACCGAAGCAGTTCTGGGGCGCACGATTCACGGATTTACCCTATTTTGGGATGATGAAAATCGCTGGCTAAATACAGTTATCCAAGCCGGGGCGCAGTTTTTGCCCGACGTCATCCCCGACCTGGAAGGGAGCGAAAATCCCGCCAATACCAGAATTAACCGCAACTTATTTTTGGCTCCAAATAATACCCGTTTACCGAGCGGCAGTTTTACGATTTATTCGGCCGGACTGGGGCGGGCGGAAAGTTTGACTCCCGACATCCAAAGTGTCAGTGAAATTCCCCGGGCGGGTTATCACAGCGTCTGGCTGGGGCTGTCCCCGGTCATCGATCGCAACTTTGAAGACGATCGCATTTTCTACCAGCCCACCGGCCCCCAACGGGCGATCAGTCGTGCCGGGGCGGAGGGGGGAGAAGATGCAAATGTTGAGTTATTATCTGCCGTCAATCAAGACCTATTTTCTACCGCCAATTTACAAAACTTTTACGCCCAAGTTTATTTAAGTTTTTTGCAGCAAGATGTAAACTTCATCCGCGAAAGTATTTACAGAGAAGAAATGCAATATTATCCCCACCTCAGTTTAACCGGAAACTGGACGGGAAGTCAAGACATTTTCCGCTACTACACCGGGGTCATCGCTTCGGAAACCCTCAAAGTTTACCTGGGGGCAGATTATACCCGAACCACCACCGACGGCTGGAGTTTTCGCGGGGGTGCGATCGGCTATCTCAACCCCGATCGCGACTATTACAGCCAAATTTTCGGCGATGTCGCCAAACGGTTTCGCCTCGGAAAAAACGCCAATTTTACCGTTTCCGGTTTCTTCAATTACGCCATCGATCGCGAAACCCGGATCGGCGATATCGTCAGCATTTCTCCGGCCAGCGAACTGGCGTTGTCGGGCCGTTTTAACTGGGGTATTTTGTCCCTCGGCGTGACCAACTATTTCGGCGATATCCTCCCCAATTCCTACGACGATCGCCTGCTGATCGAGTTCTCCGTCCGTCCGGTGGATACCCTCACCCTGTCCGGTTATGTGGCGCCGATCGATAAAACATCGAGCCGCTCCCTCTACGGCGCCACCGTCTTTTGGAAGCTGAAAAACCAGCCCAACAGTCCCACCCTTTCGGTGAGCTGGCAGTATCAGGAATATGATTATGGAAACGACGTATTTGGAAATAATCTGTTGGTGACGGACAATATTTTTACGATCCTTTTCCGGGTGGGAAATCCCGCCAATCCATTTCCCCGTTAAAGTTACAGGCGATCGTGGGGGCGAAGAAACCGGGTTTCTAGGAGCGTTTTTTGGGGGGATGAGAGATGGGGGTAGAAACCCGGTTTCTAGATGTCGGGTTGGGGATGAAGAAACCGGGTTTCTAGGAGCGTTTTTTTGGGGGGATGAGAGATGGGGGTAGAAACCCGGTTTCTAATTTCTCCGTTAATCTTACAGGCGTTCGGGGGGCGATCGCTTCTCAAATGAGGGCTAATATGGCCACCAGAACTCCGGAAATTTCCGTATTTTTATGGATCTGAGGGTATCCCACAGTTATCAGAAATGAAATGATCCGGATTTTTACGCAAAGTTTACAAAAATTTTAAGAACTCCGGAAGATTTGTAAAAATCTCATAAAATCCCGCCCATTGAGTTGACATCAATCCGAAGTTTCGATTAAGTTGGTTATCAAGTCTTCAGACGAGAGTTCCCAAGGGCAGCCATTAACCCAGAAGAAGTTCGAGCCGGGTGCACCAGCCAGAGTCGGGGCCCAACTCAAAAAATTCAAAATTTCGTCCCCGCCAACGTATTCTCAGTAGAAAGCACACGATTAACAAGTTCAACTCAAAATCAAAAATATGAAAAATCGTTTTCTCGCCCTCGCGGGTGCCTTGTCAATTCTCAGCACTGTGGCTGTTGCTCCCAAAGCCCAAGCTCAAAACATTTATCCTTTTCTTGGGTTCCCACCTTCCGTAGACGGTTCCACGATTGATACGTCTGAACCCGATTCCGCAACCGTGTACGCTCAAGCTCAAGGTACCCCCATTCAAGACGTTCCCGAACCGATGACAATGATCGGTTCTGCGATCGCGGTCGGATTTGGCAGTCTGGTTCTGAAGAAAGGCAACCCGAAGAAATCTGCCAAGTAACAGACTCCCATCGCCAACCGATCGGGATGGCGGGGATTCTCAAAACCCCCCGAATCTTGATTGCCGGTTGTTCAATTAGAGGCGATCGCATCGATGTTCTATCGATGCGATCGCCTTTTTTTGCTCGGGGTGGGGGCGAAGAAACCGGGTTTCTCTGAGCGTTTTTTCGGGGGGATGAGAGATGGGGGTAGAAACCCGGTTTCTAGCTATCCGGTTAAAGACGATCGCCACCCCAGCGCCCAATTCGAGATAAACTGGGACAGAGGATCGAAACTTGTCGATGAAACTGTTACTCAGCAATGATGATGGCATCTTTGCCCCCGGCATCCGCGCCCTGGCCGACGCCCTGGCCGACGCCGGGCACCAAGTGAGCGTGGTGTGCCCCGATCGCGAACGGTCCGCCACCGGCCACGGATTGACCCTGCACCAGCCCATCCGGGCCGAAAGGGTCGAATCTGTCTTCCACCCCGCCGTCAAGGCCTGGTCCTGTTCAGGGACCCCCTCAGACTGCGTGAAATTAGCCCTGTTCGCCCTTTTAGACGATCGCCCGGACCTGGTACTGGCCGGCATCAACCACGGACCCAACCTGGGGACGGATATCCTCTACTCGGGGACGGTATCGGCGGCGATGGAAGGCATCATCGAGGGCATCCCCAGCGTCGCCTTCAGTCTAGCCAGCTACACCGGCGGGGAATTCCACACCGCCGCGGCTTTTGCCCGAACCCTGATCGCGGCGATCGCACAACGCCCCCTGCCCGAACCCGTCCTGCTGAACGTCAACATCCCCGCCCTCCCACCGGAAGAGATTGTCGGCGTAGCCGTCGCCCGCCAGGGCATCCGCCGCTACATCGACATTTTCGAGAAGCGGGTCGATCCGAGGGGAAAAACCTACTACTGGCTTGCCGGAGAACTCCTCGAAGACGTGGAAGAAGTGATCGACACCGAAACCGATACCGATCTACCGACGGATGTTAGCGCCCTCAGAAACAATTACATTACAATCACACCGCTGCAATATAACCTCACCCGTTCGGTGGGCTTGCAAGACCTTGCCGAGTGGGCTTCATCGGTGGGAAAATGGAAAGTATAGCGCTTCGCGCCCGGTGTCGGGTGTCGGGTGTGGGGTGTAGGGAATTGAAACCGCATCTCCCCTTGCCAAGGGCAGTAGAGGTTCTTCCTCCTCACCCAACTTTCAACAGACCGGTGCTCGTTGCTGTATGAGGTGCACTCGCACTTCTCAAACAGGAAGAGGACATTAATTTTTGGCCTTTGGGTGTCAGTCACAGCGGTAGACTGGAAACAGAGAGCGATAGCGGATCTCTACTGTGAACACCAGACGTTACAGACACTGTAGCGGGTCATCAGTTCGTTTACTCACACACAATTATCTATGAATGCTGATACCTTTAATTCTCATTCGGTCACCTGTCCGATTTGCCACCACACCAGCATTTCGCCCTTAGTCGGGATGTTGGGCGGGCTCTTCACCTGTCCGAATTGCCACACCCATCTCGTGATCAGCAAGAGCGGTCATTACGTGCGAGATCCGTTCGCGTTGCAACAGTGGGCGATGGGGCGGATGCTGCGGCGCCAGAGCCATCCTTTGGCTCGCATCGGCCGCGACATCTGTTCGAGGAAGCGGCTGTCTTTGGTGGCGATCGCGGGCAGTATCATTTTGCTAGGTGTCGCCTTGGTGACGACGGAACGGGTCAACCTCTCCGAGAGACAGGCCGATCCCGCCATCGTGGAACCCGTCGAAAGTCAGGATGACACGGAACCATCCCCCTAAAGTTTCTTCAACCCTTCGATGTCGTCGAGGGTGGCGGAACGGGTGACGAGCGTCCACCCCTCGGCAGTTCCCAAGGATTTCAGATCCTTCAATTTTAGGGTATCGAGGGCGGTCTGGTCCAGCAACAAATAGGGCGACGATCGATTGAACCATTTCTGTTGTAGGGTTTGCCGATCGCCCGGTTCCACCCGACGATCGCTGTAAAAGTTCAACGACGGACGGGAGTGGGGATAGGACGTGTAAATCTCGGCCCCCGGCGGGGTGTGTTCCCGGATCAAACTCGCCACAGGTTTGACGGGGTAAGCCTCGCCGAGTTCCCAAACCCAGTAATTCGAGGAGACGAACAGCAACAGGGACAGGTACATCCCCCAGATTAAAATCACCAAAAACTGGCGATCGCGTTCGACGAGCAACAGGGTTGCCACCGCCATTGTCAAAGCCACGGACGCGCAGGCCAATTGCAAGTTGGCATCGCCGGGGGGCACAGAATTTCCCGCGAATGTCCCCCCGAAATACAGGCAACCGACCCAGGCGGCGAAGGCCAGCAGGGAAAACAGGGGCCAGAGGCGATCGGGGCGGGGGCAGGGATCATCCGACTGGCGGGAACGCCGGGTCCGCCGCCAGCGCCCCGTTTCCGAGTCCCCCTCGTACCAAACGGCGGCCAGATAGGCGCCCGTCGCCAGGGCGAAGGCCGGATAGACGGGGAGGACGTACCAGGGGAGTTTGGTGCCCATTACAGAGATCGCCGCCAGGTAAACCCCCGTCCACACCCAAATCAACCGCGCCCAACTCCAGTTGCGATCGCGCCAAGCCATGATCAATCCCGCGAACCCGAACGGCAGCCAGGGCCAGGTGGACTCCAAGATTTCCAGCAGGTAGTACCAGGGCGGTCCCTGGTGGTTTTCCACGGAATCCCACACCCGAAATAGGGATTGATTCAGCAAATTCGCCTGAATGAACGTCTGGCCGTAATGCTGCCACTGGGCGCCGTACCAGAACGCCACGGGAACCAGCCCCAACGCCAACCCCATCCACAGGAATTTCGAGGTCAGCAGGCGGGGGGTGTCCCACAGCAGGAAGCCGAATGCGATCGCCCCCAGCAGCAGCCCCAGCAGCACCCCCTTCGTCAGGCACAGGAAGCCGAAGGCCAATCCCGACCCGAGGGCGTAGCGCAGATCTCGCCGCGATCGCAGCACGCACCCCATCATCAATATCAGAAAAAATAACACCGCCCCGTCCAACATCGCCAGACGCCCGTGGCGGACGACGGGAATCAGCGTCAGGTACACCAAGGCCGAAAAAATCGCCGGGGTGCGGCGGTGGAATAATTCGCGCCCCAGGGCGTACAGCAGGGGCACGGAGGCCGCCGTCAGCAGGGCGCCGGGGAGGCGGGCCGTCCACTCGTTCGCCCCCGCGATCGCGTAAAATATCGCGATCAACCCGTGCACCAGGGGCGGTTTGTTCAGGTACGGACCGCCGTTCAACGTCGGGTGCAGCCAGTTATTTCCTTCCCCCAGTTCCCGGGCGACCTGGGCGACGATGCCCTCGTCCCAATCTCGCAGGGCGACTCCCCCCAGATCGAGGGTGAACAGGAAGACGGCGGCGGCGAACAATCCCAGTACCCAGAGGCGATCGACCTGTCGGGAGGATAAAAGCGTCGGGTTTCGGGGGGTTCCGGGGACAGAAATGGGGCGGGGCATAAATGAGAAGGTGGTGTGACGGTGTTTGGCGCGGAAAGCGGGCCGGAGACGGGCGATTTCGGTCTGTCTCCGACGATTTGACCCTCGATGTCGGGGCGGCGATCGCTCTGAACCCGATTTTTTTGCTACTCTAAAACAGTATAAAACGAAGTTATTTTGTGCCGAACGTGATGGAAGTTGCAGACATCAAACGAGAAATCGAACTGTTGGCGGAGCGCCTGGGTAAAACCCAGGAGTATCTTTGACGTTCCCGCCGTCGAAGCTAAAATTCAGGATTTGGAGCAACTGGCTGCCCAGCCGGACTTTTGGGACGACCAGACCCACGCCCAGAAAACGCTGCAAAATTTGAGCGACCTCAAATCAGCCCTCGAACAGCAGCGAAACTGGCAGCAAACCCTGGAAGATACCGGGGCGATCGCCGAATTGCTGGAGTTGGAAGCCGACGAATCTCTACGACAGGAGGCGGAAACGAACGTCATCCGCCTGAACCGGGAGATCGACCGCTGGGAATTGCAGCAACTCCTCTCGGGTCCCTACGACCGCAACGGGGCGGTTCTGGCGATCAACGCCGGCGCCGGCGGCACGGATGCCCAGGATTGGGCCCAAATGCTACTGCGGATGTACACCCGCTGGGGCGAGAGTCAGGGCTACAAAGTCCACCTCGCCGAACTATCGGAGGGTGACGAAGCCGGGATCAAGTCCGCCACCCTGGAAATCGAAGGCCGCAACGCCTACGGCTATCTGAAGGCGGAAAAGGGCACTCACCGCCTGGTGAGGATTTCCCCGTTCAATGCCAACGGCAAACGCCAAACCAGTTTCGCCGGGGTGGAGGTGATGCCGATTTTGGACGAGTCCATCGAGTTGGACATCCCCGAAAAGGACTTGGAAATCACCACCTCCCGCGCCGGGGGCAAGGGCGGTCAGAACGTCAACAAGGTGGAAACCGCCGTCCGCATCGTCCACGTTCCCACGGGAATCGCGGTCCGCTGCACCCAGGAACGCAGCCAACTGCAAAACCGGGAAAAGGCGATGGCCCTGTTGAAAGCCAAACTGCTGATCGTAGCCCAGGAACAGCGGGCCCAGGCCGTGGCTGAAATTCGCGGCGACCTGGTGGAGGCAGCTTGGGGGAACCAGATCCGCAACTACGTTTTCCATCCCTATCAGATGGTGAAAGACTTGCGGACGGGGGAAGAGACGACGGCGATCGACGACGTGATGAATGGCGAATTGGATGCCTTTATTCAGGCTTATCTCCGCCAAGAAAATCAACTCGTCGAAACTCAGTCCGCCTGATAGATAGGAGGCAAGGGAAGCGGAGGAAGCGGAGGAAGCGGAGGAGGCGAAGACAATAATACATCAATTTCTCCTCTGCCCCTCTGCCCCTCTGCCCCTCCGCCCTTTTCACGGCGAAAATCTCGAATTTGGCAGCTAGAGGATGCTTCCGATGTCCAAGATTTACACCACGGAGGAACTGCTCCAAATTTTACACGAAGAGCGCAAAGCCTGTCTCGACGGGCGACGCCTCAATCTGAAAGCGACTCCCACTGTGGGAAATCCCGTCATCGATCGCTTTTTGAAACCGGAGGGCATTCAGAAGTTTACCGCCTACCAAGATTTCAAGGCGGCGGTGCACCAATATCAGCGGGAAAATCAAGTTTCGGGAATTATTTGGCGGCAGATTAAAGTGGGGGAAAAAACGCTGCGTTACCCGATGGTCGCCGACCAGTTGATCGCGTTGCCGAAAGATTTGGAAGTGCTGAAAACTGCAAAAAATGAGCTGTTGGAATTTTGGTATTCGGCGACTCAAAATATGGATTTGTATTTGAGTTTGAACGGGGGAAAAAATCACCGGCGGATCGAGTTGGGGGCGGTGGACGCGATCGCCCAGCGGACGGAGTGGGCGGGTTTGTGGAAGTGGGAAAAGTCGAATTTTTTAGAAATGTTGTTGCAGTTGGGATGGGGACAACCGGGGGAGGCGGGCGATCGCCGGGGATGGCCCCACTCGGGGAGCGAATTTATCCACGCGGTGCGATCGGGCCAGTCGCCGATTTGTTGATCAAATTACGGTAGGCAGAGGGTGCGATCGCTTTCTCCTATATAGCGTAGCGCGAGCCGCGTGGTTACAGGCCAGGACTGATCAATCTCTCTACTCCCTAGGACCGACTCCCTACTCCTTCCGATTTCATGGGAGCGAAAACCGCTATATTCCCTTTTATAGGTTTTGTATCGCAAGTATCGCGCTCGTGTGTTTACAGTTCGGTTCGTGGAACAGAACCCGAAACTTCCATGTGTCTTGGCGATTTCTAGCCCCTAC
>NZ_JAJENU010000555.1:0-5983 GCF_035615495.1 Lyngbya sp. CCY1209
AGGTACGTATCCGGCAGGTGTTTTCCTCTACCGTGACTCTAATATGACACAGACTGTTAAGCTTTGTAAAGGGTTTTGACGAAATATTTACTTAACCGTTTGATAAGCAGAGCTAATCATTGTGCAGATGTCCGTCCCCGTCACCTATTCTCCGGCCTACACCGTCGTTCCGACCTACGAATGTTTCAATCGCTGTACCTATTGCAACTTCCGGGCCGATCCCGGAACGAGTCCCTGGCTGACGATCGCCCAATTGGAGGAACAACTGGCTCCGCTGTCGGCACAGGGGGTGATCGAAATTCTGATTTTGAGCGGGGAGGTGCACCCCGAGAGTCCCCGGCGCGGCGCCTGGTGCGATCGCATTTATGAATTGTGCGATCGCGCCCTCAGCTTGGGATTTGTGCCCCACACCAACGCCGGACCGCTGAAATTCGAGGAGATGGCCCGGTTGAAACGGGTGAATGTGTCGATGGGGTTGATGCTCGAACAAATCACCCCCGATCTATTAAAGACCGTCCACCGCCGCGCCCCCAGTAAAGTGCCCTCGGTGCGGTTGCAACAGTTGGAGTGGGCGGGGGAATTGCAGATTCCCTTCACCACGGGGTTGTTGTTGGGTATCGGGGAAACCCCGGCGGATTGGCGGGATACCTTAGAGGCGATCGCAAAAGTTCACGATCGCCACGGCCACATTCAAGAAGTGATCCTGCAACCCCACAGTCCCGGGAGCCGACAAGCTCAAACGGGAGAGGCCTTTAATTTGGCTCAATTGCCGGAAGTCGTCGCCATCGCCCGTTCCATCCTCCCCGATGCCATCGCCCTACAAATTCCCCCGAACCTGATCGCGGAACCCGACTTATTATTAAAGTGTCTGGAAGCGGGCGCCCGGGATTTGGGCGGCATCGGTC
Organism: Lyngbya sp. CCY1209; assembly: GCF_035615495.1. Lineage (GTDB taxonomy): Bacteria > Cyanobacteriota > Cyanobacteriia > Cyanobacteriales > Microcoleaceae > Limnospira. The sequence goes on from NZ_JAJENU010000555.1 coordinate 906, forward strand.
CCCAAGATGTGGTCAATCCCGACTATCCCCACCCGCACCCCCACAGGTTGGCGGCCATTCTCGCCGAGTCCCGCTGGGAGTTGCGGCCCCGACTGCCGGTTTATCCCCAGTACGATCGCTGGCTACCCCCACAATTACAAATTGCCGTCGGCCGGTGGCGAAAAAAACTTGCGCGATCGTCATCAACTGTGATACGATAGTAAATCGCTGTGGCGGCATAGCCAAGTGGTAAGGCAGAGGTCTGCAAAATCTCCACCCCCGGTTCAAATCCGGGTGCCGCCTTTTCTGATAACCCGTTGCCCTGTAATGGTAACAACGCTTTACAGATTACTCATAACCCATTCCTGAGACGGGCTAAATCACTATATCGCTCCGGACGGGAGAACAGCGCCGGGGCACCGCGCTCCAGACCGATCCCGCAGGGGCTCGACCGGCGGGGCCTGGGGTTTCCCGGATGGGATGCCGGATCTCCGGCGATCGCGATCGGGCGAAACACCTCCCCGCCCTCGGCTTGAGTCTCTATGACGCTGATTCCGGCGGCGTCGGCACCGCAGAGCTCGATCGTGCGATCGACGAGACTTTGAAGGATCGCCTCGGGCTCGCCGGCTAACTGCCGGACCAGCGATTGTTAATTATTAATGGTTAATTGTTCCCCCGCAAGACATCCAAAAAGGCGAACACCGCCGGGGGATGCAAACCGTTGGCGAGGATAGCCGCGCCGATCGCCCGTTCCAAGCGCACGGGGAGCGATCGCACTTTCACGGATTTGGGAATCGGGAGCGCCGCCAACCGGGGCAGAATTGCCGCCCCCAACCCCTGCGCTACCATGCTGACGATGGTGGAATCTTCCTTAATTTCGTAGGCAATTTTTAGGGTCTGCCCCCACTGAGCCCAGTGGTCGCGGACGGCGGAAGTACATTCGGCGTAATTGTAGAGAATAAAGGCGTGGGACGACAATTCTTCCCAGGTCAAATTGTGGGGAATATTTCCCGCCGAATTCGGTAGCAATACCACATATTCATCCCGGGTAATTTCCCAGGTGTCGAACTCCTCCGATCGCGGCAGGGGAATCAACCCGATGTCCACCTGGCCAGTCCGCAAAGCCTGTTCCACCCCCAGGGGGTCCGTTTCCGTGATTTTCACCTCCACGTTGGGAAAATTGTTGCGAAAGGCGGCTACTTTGGGGGGCAGGATGTGGGTAGCGGCGCTGCGGAAGGAGGCGACCCGCACCCGGGAACCGTGCAATCCCTTTTCCAAATTGACTTCCTGGTCGATGCTGTCCCGCAACTCCAGCATTTTCTGGGCGTGGTTGAGGACCCGTTCGCCGATGGGGGTGAGGTGGGCGCCGAAGCGCCCCCGACACAGCAGGGGAATGCCCAATTCGTCCTCCAGGGATGCGATCGCTCGGCTGACGGAGGATTGGGAAATATTCAAATTGAGGGCTGCTTCGGAAAAACTGCCTTTTTCGACGACGGCAAGCAACACCCGCACCTGAAACAAGTTCATAGACATCAGTTGAAGCAGTGGGAAGGAAGGACCGCCGGTGGCGGTTGCCAAGTTCTATCCAGTTTATGCATAGAAATGATGCCAAATGAGTTTTGCACGATACGGAACGAAGTCACTAAGCTATGGGGAACCTCTGGACTTCAGTTGCCAAAATCCGATCTATGTTTGAGTTACTTCCCTTTCACAAGTTCCGCGATACCCCCAGCGTCCGCTTTTTCGATATCACCGTCGCCGACTCCAACGCCCGGGATCTGGTGTTCCACGAAGGGCCGGCCACTAGCCCCAACGACACGGAGGACGGACACTGGCAGTTTTACCTCCACCCCAACCAGGAGGACAACCTGCTGGCGGTTTCCGGGGGCCGCACCTTTTATCTGGTCAATTTTTCCTGGGAGTACCCGTACCACATCGTCCGCCTGGACGCGAACCGCCACATTTTGCGGATTCCGCCGGGCACGTTCCACCGGTCCGTTTCCGATCCCGAGGGGTCCCTGGTGCTCAATCAGGCCATCCGCACGGCCCGGGCGACGGTGGAAAGCGAGTTCCGGGTCTACAACAGCGCGGACATCCCCCGCCTGTACCGGATCACGTCCCACGAGGCGCGGCCCCCGATCCTGCACGGATTTGAACGCCTGCGGGCCGCATGAAGCCGCGATCGCGATCGCACCCGACTCGCTTGGGAACGCAACTCTGACATGAATATTTTGGCTTTCGAGCCATTGAATCGGAATGATGGGGCGATCGCGATTGGAAGGGTGTCGGGTGTCGGGTGTCGGGTGTTGAGGGACGACCGGGGAATTATTTCTTCCTCCACTTCCTCCGCTTCCTCCGCCTTCTTTTGAATCAAGACTTATCTTCCTCACCCGACTCTCAACACCTCTCCCTTGTCGCACCAACACAATTAACCTGAGTCGGGGCGGCCAAGTGAACCGCCCCGATCGCGATCGGGGGTACATTAACCGGCGCGAGAGATGAGCTACCATTGAAATCATGGGACGGGAATTCTGCCGATGGAATCTTTTCAATGGACTCGACAATTTGAAACGGGTTTAAAAGAGGTTGACGAACAACATCATTATTTGGTCGATCTGATCAACCAACTGGGCAGCAGATTGGTCGAGAACGAGCTGATTGATAACGATGTCGTCGTCCTCTTCCGGGAGCTTTTCAACTACACCCAATATCACTTTCAGGAAGAAGAAGAATTAATGAAACGGGCGGCGATCGCGCCCCGACATTTCGATTTACACCTGGAGCAGCACCACTATTTTTTGAAAGAAATTATCTATTTTTACAGCGGCCTGCACCTGGACGAACTCCGGGACACCTCCTCGCTTCCCCAGACCGAAGTCCTCACCACCACCTCTTTGAAAGAGGTACACGACCTGTTGAGTTTTCTGACGAATTGGCTGGTTTATCACATCCTGGGTTTGGATCGGGAAATGGCCGACCAAATTCACGCCATTCAAGCCGGGGTCAGCCCGGAAACGGCCTACCAACAAGTCCAAAAACCCCAAGAGGGCGCCACCGCCACCCTCCTCGCCGCCCTGCACCATTTGTTTCATTTGATGGCGGCTCAAAATTTGGAATTGCGGGCGCTCAACCAGTCTTTGGAGGCGAAGGTAGTCGAGAGAACGCGATCGCTCGCGGAGGCGAATCATTACTTGGAAACCCTGGCATTGACTGACCCTTTAACCAGTTTACCCAACCGCCGCTACGCCCTGCAACAGTTGGCTGCTTTGTGGGAAGAATCGACCGCAGAAAAAACGCCGTTACTCTGCATGATGGTGGATGCCGATCACTTTAAAATTATCAACGACACCTACGGCCACGACGCGGGAGATTTGGTGTTGTTGGAGTTGTCACAAACGTTGAAATACACCCTCAGAACCGATGATATTGTCTGCCGTCTGGGGGGCGACGAATTCTTGGTCATCTGTCCGAAAACGAACCTGTCGGGGGGGTTGCATATTGCCGAACTCACCCGCCAGACGGTGGGGACCCTGCGAGTGCCGACAGGGGACGGTTTTTGGCGGGGTAGTATCAGTATCGGGGTGGCGGTCCGCACCGAGTCGATGGCGGGTCCGGAGGATTTGATCAAGGTGGCGGACGAGGGGGTTTATCTGGCAAAAAAAGCGGGAAAGAATTGCGTGAAGACGGCTTCAAAAATGTGCGATCGCGCCGGACTCTAACGACCGAATTGACGCGATTTTTACCACTCTAACATCCTACTTTTTCTCCAGTTCGCATTTGAGGCGATCGCTCAGTTCGACCAATTGTTGATAAACGGACTCGTGGGTGTATTCGTCATCGGGATGGGGCGGTTGCCCCGGGCGTTGAAAGTGGGGCCGTTCGTCGTTCATTTCTCCCCACAGCATATCGACCTGTCGCACCAGTTCGTGCAGAATTGAAGGATTCTCCAGAATCGATTTAAGCAACCCTGAGAAGGCTTGCAGGGGGGCATCTAAATGGCGACTGATTCGCGCCGTATCCTCATCAACCCACCGATACAAAACCGTCTGCAACGCCCCGGAAACATCGGGTAAATTGTGACGGATAAAAGTATTAATTTCCCCCTTCAATTGTACCAGCTTGGGAACCGGAGATTCTCCCTTCAAAAAAGATCCGCCCTCCCGGGCGATGACATCGGCCAGGGTGAATTCCCGGCGGCTGAACACATCCCGCCGCATCTGTTGCATTTCTTCCTCGTCGATGGGCGATCGCTTTCGGGGTTCGGGGTTGGAGGTATCTGAATTCATGGCGACAATTGGGAGAAGGTGAAGGTTGTATTGATGGTATCACAAATCGGGAGCGATCGCGCCGAATTCCCATCAGGCCGTTGCAAATTCCGTCAGGGGCCGTTTGCTGGGATGGTGGAAGCCCAAAACGATATGATTTTTCGGGATTCCCGCCGCCAGCAAATCATCCACGACGCATAAATTTGTCCAATCCTGTTCCACCCATATTTTACCATTCTTGATGCTCAGATAAATCATCATATTCTGCACCAGCTTTCGATCCTCCCACCCGAAGCGGAACCAAAGATATTGATCTCGGGTGTCGTCCAAAGCCAAGCGATCGCAAACTTCAGATGCCGGATTTTTCTCGGGTTTCTGGTGGCTCATCTCATAATATTCTGTCAATATTTTTTTGACAATATTGCGATAATTCTCTAAGTCAGCCATCGGATCGGTTCCTCCCAGGTTTGATATCAGTTATAATTTTAACGATCCTCTTCAGAGAATTTTCGCTATTAGCTTGGGAATTTATATCAGATCCGGTTATTTACCTGAGAATCGGAGATCCCCCCCAGCCCCCCTTAAAAAGGGGGGAGCCGGAATTGGCTTTGACGAAAGTGGGTATTTAACCGAATTTAATATGATTCCCAAGCGGTCTGACAATTGGGACGGTTTTATTATACAGAAATTTTCAAGCCAACCTAGTACACTCGCCAATTCAAAGTCCCCGTTGAAACCAAAGCGAAGCCTCCTCTGGCTCCCCCCTTATCTCCCCCCTTACAAAGGGGGGTTGGGGGGGATGGGGGCGGGGGGGGGATCGAAGGGGGATAATGG
>NZ_JAJENU010000556.1:0-34299 GCF_035615495.1 Lyngbya sp. CCY1209
TACAGCACTTTGCGCGGTAATGAGACACAGATGGAAAAGATCCCCCCTAACCCCCCTTGGAAAGGGGGGAACCAGAAAGTCCCCGTTGAAGTTTCTAGCGTTGCCTCCTCTGGCTCCCCCCTTTCTCCCCCCTTTCTCCCCCCTTTCTCCCCCCTTTCTCCCCCCTTTCAAAGGGGGGCTGGGGGGGATGGGGGCTGGGGGGGATGGGGGCTGGGGGGGATCGAAGGGGGATAATGGGGGATCAAAATGTACCTCATAGCATCGAAAACTGCTGTAACTTTGGGGTGCGGGTTCGTTGAGTCTGATTGGAGGGAGCGATCGCCATGAAAACAGCGTTAATTTGCGGAATATCGGGACAGGATGGGGCTTACCTCGCCGAGTTGTTGCTGAACAAAGGGTACGCCGTCTGCGGCACGTCTCGGGATGCCCAAATGTCATCCTTTGGTAATTTGAAACGGCTGGGAATTTATGACCGCGTGAAATTGCAGTCCATGTCCCTAACGGACTTTCGCAGCGTCCTCCAAGTGCTCACCCAAGTCAAGCCGGATGAGGTGTACAATTTGGCGGGTCAAAGTTCGGTGGGGTTGTCCTTTGAACAACCCGTCGAAACCTTGGATAGTATCGCGCGGGGAACTCTCAATCTACTCGAAGCGATCCGGTTTACCGGCGCCAAAATTAAATTTTACAATGCCGGTTCGAGCGAATGTTTTGGCGACACCCACGGCGATCCGGCCGATGAAAATACCCCGTTTCGGCCTCGGAGTCCCTACGCCGTCGCCAAATCTGCCGCCTTTTGGGAGGTGGCAAATTATCGGGAAGCCTACGGTTTGTTCGCCTGTTCCGGTATTTTATTCAACCACGAATCCCCCCTGCGGCCGTCCCGATTCGTGACCCAAAAAATCGTCCGGGGGGCCTGCGCGATCGCGGCGGGAACTGAGGATAAATTGTATTTGGGCGATATTTCCGTCCGGCGAGATTGGGGGTGGGCGCCCGAGTATGTGGAGGCAATGTATTTGATGTTGCAGCAGGAGGAGGCGGAGGATTACGCGATCGCCACGGGGGAAACGTCTTCTTTGCAGGATTTCGTCAAAACGGCCTTCGAGTGCGTCGGTTTGAATTGGGAAGATTGCGTGGAAACCGACAAAAGTCTCTACCGCCCCACGGATATCGCCGTCGGACGGGCGAACCCCGCCAAAGCAAAACAAAAGTTGGGATGGGAGGCTAAATTTAAAATGCCGGATGTGGTGCGGATGATGGTGGAGGCGCAGCGGGACAGAATGGAGTAAAGTAGAAAGAATATCCGAAATTGATACATTGCATTCCGCAATTTTGCCGATGACTGCAAGTAACTGGGTTGAAATTCTGGAAGTCGTCCGGACTCCCGCCTCCGACTGCGAAGGGCTGGTGGAGTTTTGCATCGATCGCCCCCAGGGGGGAAGTCGAGTCAACGCCGCCGAAGTGGAAATGGCGGGTTGGGTGTTGGGGAAAAACGCCCCGGCCATCGCGGTGGAAGTGATTCGGGGCGATCGCATTTTGCGGACAATTTCCGTCAGCGACCCCCGGCCCGATGTCGCTGCCGTCTACCCCGATCGCCCGACGGCGGGGGTTTGTGGCTTCAAGGGAACTGTCAATTTGGGGGAAGTGTCCGGCGAGGAAGAATTGACCCTGCAGGCCGTTTTGCGGGATGACACCGCCCTGATTTTCGGGCGGCTTCGGTTGTCTGATGCCGATTCTCCCGAATTGTCCGAAGCCGATCTCCCCGACAAATTGCGGCGGGCCGAGGCCGATCTGGAGCGATCGCGGACATTTTTGGAACGGGTCAAAGCCAATTTGGAACGTGGGGCGACGACGATATAATTTCAATGGGATTGACAGCTCGGGGGGCGATCGCCTAAATTGTCAGAAACACCCGAGCTAAGAGCGAAAATTCTCTGTAAATTTTAGGATAAAAAACGAAATTACGAATGCCGGCTTCCGATAATTTCGACCTCTCCACCACCCACGAACGCGCCCGACAGTTTTTCAGCCAAAAACGATATCCGGAGGCGATCGCTATCTGTCGCGACATTCTGCAACGCGATCCCAATTTTGCCCCGGCCTATCAAACCTTGGGAGATACTCACCAAATTCTCGGAGAATTAGACACCGCCCAGCAGTATTACGAACGCGGCCTATCTTTGGATACAAATCAGCCCCAAGTTTACCTGTATTTGGGCAACTTATTTGTCAAACGCCAGCAGTGGGATCGGGCGGCGGATTGTTATTGGGAAGCCCTGCAACTCGACCCGGATTTGACTCCGGCTTACAATAACTTGGCGGGGATTTGGTCTTATCTCGATCGCCCCATTTCCATCGCCGAAAAACTGGGCAAAACCCTCGATTCTGTCCCCCTGGAGTTGTGTTTGCTCGTCGGGGATACCTTTTCTGAGAACGGTCAAACTGATGCCGCCATTTCTGTTTATGAAAGGGCGATCGCCACCGATCCGAAATGGGCTTCGACCCACTACAAGCTCGGCGAAATTTACAGTCAAAACAATCAATTAGAATCGGCGATTTCTGCCTATCAAAATGCGGTAAAATCTGAGCCAGATGTCTTTATCTATCACGTCGGTTTGGGAAAAGCTCTCGCCGCCCAAAATCGAAACGAAGAGGCGATCGCAGCCTATCAGAAGGCGATCGAATTGAACCCCGAGTTTTCCTGGGCTTACGACCACCTGGCGGGAATTTTAGCCCGCGTGGGGCGGGAGGAAGAGGCGATCGCAGCCTATCAAAAAGACATCGAATTGAACCCCAATTTCTATTGGTCAAACTTTCATTTGGGGGATTTACTGTTAAAACGAGAACGTCGGGAAGAGGCGATCGCGGCGTACCGGGAAGCGATCGCGATCGACCCCGGACGGCCGGAAGCCCACCAGCGGATCGCCGATATTTTAGCCAGAGAAAACGGCGGTGCGGAAGCTGCTTTATTGAGCGGAAACTACGAAGATGCCATCGCCATTTACCAACAGACTATTGCCGATCGCCCCGATTATTCTTGGGGATACTACGGCCTGGGTTTGGCATTGTTAAAACAGCGAAAGTGGCAGGAGGCGGCGGATGAATTCAACCGGGCGATCGCCCTCAATCCGGACTGTTTTTGGTCTTACAACCACTTGGGTTACTGCCTGTTCAAACAGGGTAAAATTGACGATGCGATCGCGGCTTATCGGCAGGCGATCGGCATCGACGGTGAGATTCCCGAAGCCCACATTCGCCTCGGAGATGCCCTGCTGCAAAATCACAATATTGACGGGGCAATTGCCGCCTATCTGGACGCGATCCGAGTCCAACCGGACGAACAGACGGCTTATTTGAAGTTGCGGCATATGCGAACTTACAGCTTTGTCCAACTCAAACCCGAACAAATCGAGGCGATCGCGGACGGTTACAAACGGGCAATTTCTGCGGAACCGGACTGTCCCGAACCCTACATCAATTACGGCGATTTACTCACCCAAATTAATCGCAAAGAAGAGGCGATTTCGATTTACCAAGAAGGGATGCTGCAAAAAACAAAATCTCTCCGCCCAGACTTTTTCCAAAATCACTGGGAATCGGCATCCGTAAAAAAGCCAAATTTTCTGATTTTGGGGACCCAAAAAGGCGGGACGACATCCCTTTACGAATATCTCTGCCACCATCCCCGAGTTATTCCCAACCTTCATAAAGAAGTCGATTTCTTTATCTGGCAATATTACCGGGGTTTGGATTGGTATATTTCCCACTTTCCGCCCCTTCCCGAGGGGGGCAATTTTATCACGGGGGAAGCCAGTCCCAGTTACATGGTGGACGGCAGGGTGTGCGATCGCCTGTACGAAGCGTTCCCCGATGTCCGCCTCATTTTTATCCTCCGAAATCCCGTCGATCGCGCGTTTTCCCAATACCAAGATCACGTCAATTGGATGGGGAGAGAACACCGCAGCCTCGAACAGGCGATCGCCGACGAAATTGCCATTATCGATACTTTAGACGATCTCACCCTGGCGGAACGCCAATTTTGGATGACTCAATACGGTTATTTGTTGCGGGGAATGTACGTCTATTTTCTCGAAAAATGGATGAGTCGCTTTCCCGCCGAACAGATGTTGATCCTCAAAAGCGAGGATTTGTACGCCCACCCCCAGGAGACGTTAAAACAAGTCTTCGAGTTTTTGGAACTTCCGGATCATCCCCTACCCGAATACCCTCGATATACGGCGGGTTCTTATTCTAAAATACCCGAAAGCATCCGCCAATCCCTTGCCGAATTTTTCCGCCCCCACAATCAGAAGTTGGAGGAATTTTTGGGGCGAAAATTTGATTGGGAATGAGCGGCGATCGCCCAGGCCAGAATCATCTCATATATATATCGTACAATCCTACACCATCCCCGCCGTTTTTCAAATGTCACCTGCCCCCAATTTCAACCCCGAAGTCCTGCGTCTCCACCAACAAACCACCACCCAGATGATGCAACAAAATTGGCAGGAGGCGATCGCCCTAAAGCCCGATGGGGATTTGCTGTAACAAGAGAGGTTGGCGATATAATCGCTCCCTGTCCCCCGTGTCTCCGGGGTCAAATTTTCCGAATGACCCGAATTGCTGTCGCCCCAACTACACATACTTTTTACAGGCTGATATCAGGCTTTTCGCCGCATCTCGCTGCATTTCCGGGGCACAGTAATAATTGTTGTAAAAAGAGGTTTTATCCCCCAAATCCGGGCGCTGATAAGCCAAATTGAGGGGGGTGGGATCGCCGGTGAATCGGTCGATGAGTAGCTGGGGCATTCCCCGGTCGGAAATACACTCGATATAATCGTCGCAAAAGGGTTTAATTTTGGCGATAGCATCCCGATTGATTAAGTGGGGAAACTTGCCAAACAAACAATAAATATTGTCGAAGGTTTCGTGATAATCCGGCCCCCGCTCGGAAAACCAAAACAGAATTTTTGGGACTCGAATTTCGGTCAATAATAATTGATAGTTTGTCACCCAATTGCGGCGGGTTTCCGCCACCACCATGCGGACAAAATCGCGATCGCGGGTTTCCAACAACTCCTGATAGGCCGGTTCCGAGCCCATCTGCCGGCCGTCGGACCGCCACTTCAAATACTCCAACCCCCCGGTTTCAAACAAGGAATTGCTCTCGCTGCGGCCGGACATCACCTGCACGATCGCGAACCGGCTCCGATTGATATAATCAATCAGGGCGGAATGTTTCAGAAAAAAAGCCGGACCCGCCCCGCCGTATCCCAAATTCAAAACGGGCAAATCCAACCCACTTTCCAGCAGCGTGGGATAGGGGCGATCGCAGAAACACCCGAACGTCTGGGCCGCCCCCAAACAGGTAAAATAGGCCCCGGAATCCGACGTTTTCGGGGACGGCCCGCGAAACGATAACCCCGTCCCCCCCAACCGAAACATCCGGTAATTCGTAATCTGGCGATCGCGTTCCTGATAATATCCCATTAACAATTAACAATTAACCATTGTTTTTTCATCTCAATTATGATCTCCTATGAGAGTGGGATAGACAATTGAAAATGATCAATTATCAATTGTCAATTATCAATGATCTCGATCCGCCGGGGATCTCCCAATGCCGGACGGCGGCCGTCGATGTGGGTTTGTAGGGCGACGGGCAAAATTTCCGGCGTTCCCCACTGATTCACCAGTTGTTGCAGCAGCCAATCTTGCTCGTCCCGCAGGCCGTCCAAGCCCGTGCCGCGGTTGATGATGGCGAACCAGACCACGCCGCGATCGCGAGTCGGCAACGCCCCCGCCAGGGCACTGACATCAAACAGACTCCCCGTTTTCACCGCCGAAGATTTGGGGATATTGCGAAATTCCAGGGTCCCGAGATCCCGCCCCGACACCGGGAACAGATCCGCCACCGTCAAATCCGTATCCCGCAGGTAGCGATCTAAAGCCGCAAACATCGCCGTTGCCGCCCGGGGGGAGATTTGATTTTCGTGGCCCAAACCGGAACCATTGATCAGGCGAATTTCTTCCACCGGGACCCCCGCCGCCGCCGCCGCTTTTTGGCGGACCACCACCGCCCCCCCCACGCTTTGGGCCAACATCTCCGACATGGGATTGTTGCTGTAGATATTCATCTGTTTGATAATCTCCGCCAGGGGGAGGGATTTGTGGCGGATTAAAGGTGGCAAATTTTGCGGGGGCGCGGTCGCCGTGACGGACCCGGCAATTTCCACCTGGGGTTTGGGCAACCCCGACGCCAGACGGGCGTATTGATCTTCGGCCTCGGCCGTCCACTGGCTCGAATCCAGGGCTTGGCGGAGGAAATTTCCCGCCACCTGGGGGTCCGATTCGTAGTTCATCGAGAAATTGCCCGCGATCGCCAAATTCCCCGCCACCTGCCGGATGCCCATTTGATTGAGGGCATTTCCCAGGGTAAACGCCTCCTCCCAGACAAAAAACGGGTTGTCGCCCCCGACAATCACCAGATCCCCCCGCAGCACCCCATTTTCCACCGGTCCGGTAGCCGCGACCAGGGTTTCAAACTGGTAGTCCGGCGTCCAGGTTTGCAAAGCCGCCAGAGACGTGGCGACCTTGGTAATCGAAGCCGCCGGCAGGGGCGTTTCCCCGACGTTGCCGGCCAGGGCAAACGGCCCCCCCTGAATCCAAACCCCCTGCACCTGGGACGACAACCCCCGGCGGGCCAAGCGATTCAGGTACTCCTCGACGATCGCCTCCGCCACCGGGTCAGGGCGATCGAGCCAGAGCACCTCCGAGAGTCCCCCTTCCCAAAACTGCCGGGTCGTCGCATTGAATCGATCCCGATCGACCCCGGCCATTTCCAACCATACGGACATCATCCCGGAACTAAACACATCTAACATGGCGCGACACTTTCCTCCAAGACACTTTCCTCCAATACGATACGCAGGGTTGGGACATGGGCAATGGTTGACACTCCCCGCCCTAAAGGGACGGGGATTCTTGGGTCCTCGGGGAGCGGCCACTTAACCCCTCGCCAAGCATCTTCACCGTGTGTCCCACGGCTGCAAGTCCTCGCTTCACGATCGCCTGGGCCGCGGCTACGTCGCGGTCGGTGCGGTAGCCACACTCGGGGCAATCGTGGACGCGGACCGAAAGCTCTTTTTTACCCGTGTGAATCCCACAGTTGGGGCAGGTCTGAGAAGTCCCGTCGGGTTTCACTTCGGCATAGAAAACCCCCCGCTTCCAACAAACCCACTTCAGGATGTGCAGAAATTCGCCGTGAGCCGCGTCGAGGGTGTGCTTGGAAAACATTCCCCGCGCCCACGCCTTGAAATTGAGGTTTTCGGCGAATATCATCCCCACCCCGTCGCAGAGGCGGTGAGCCAGTTTCCAGAAGAAATCCCGCCTGGTATTGCGGATGTGTTCGTGCAATCTGGCCACTTTAAGATGAGCTTTACGCCAGTTGTTCGACCCTTTCTTCTTTCGGGACGCTCTTTGTTGCAGCGATCGCAGCTGGCGTTGGAGTGTTCCGAAAAAACGGGGTCTTGGCACGATTTCACCCGCCGATGTGGCCAGATAATGACTCAGTCCGACATCGATTCCCAAGGCTTCCCCGTGGGGTATGATATCAGGACAATCGACATCACATTGAAGGGTGAGCAACACATACCACCCCGACGCTTTTTTCACCACCTGGGCTTGTTTGACGACAAACCCATCGGGAATCGGGCGGGACATCCGCATTTTCACCAATCCCACCCCGGGCAGTTTGACCCGGTTGCCCTGAATGGGATCTTTCCCGAGTTGGGGGAATAGTAGCGATCGCATCCTTCCGGGTTTTTTGAACCGGGGGAAACCGTGACCGCTTTCCCACATGGACACGAAGGCTTTTTCCATCCGTCGCAGAACTTGCTGCAACATTTGAGAGTGGGCCCGTTGCAGAAACGGGTTCTGTTGGCGGGCGCTCGTCAAGGCCTTGCACTGGCGGGCAAATGTCGGGCGGGGTGCATCCGCCGGGATGATATACTCCGAGTGCAGGGAACAGGTGTTGATCGGGCAACTCCGGGAGCGATACCAATCTTTCCGTTCGGCTAAAGCAAAGTTCCAGACCGGGCGAGAGGTTTCCAACCACTCGGAATAGGTCTGTTCCTGTTGCCGATTGAGTTGGAGCCGATACGAGTAGGTGAGATTGAACATCCGGAGAGCCGCTCTTAAAAAAGAATGCTGTTTTTTTAATTCTAGCAGATGTTGAAAAATCAAGTCGCCCTCAAAGGCTTGCCCTGAGCCGAGTCGAAGGCTTGCCCTGAGCCGAGTCGAAGGCTTGCCCTGAGCCGAGTCGAAGGGGCGAGGCTTTAGACCCAATTTTCCGGTAAAATTTTGAAGGTTTCTCTAACTTTGGTCAATGGGCTTAACTCGCGCACGAATTGCAATTGACGCTATGGGTGGGGATCATGCCCCCGCCGAAGTAGTTGCCGGAGCGCTGATGGCACGGGAAAAATTTGGGGTGGACGTCGTACTGGTGGGAGATCCCCAGGCGATCGAAGCCACCCTCAAGCATCACCACACCGGCTCGCCAACTCCGGAAATTGTCCCCGCCGAAGGGGCGATCGAAATGCACGAAGAGGCACTCGGGGCGCTCAAGCGCAAACCCAAGGCCTCTATCAATGTTGCCATGAATTTGGTGAAAGAAAAAAAAGCCGATGCCGTCGTGTCGGCCGGCCACTCCGGGGCGGCGATGGCCGCAGCTCTGCTGCGGGTGGGGCGAATTCGCGGGATCGATCGCCCCGCCATCGGCGCCGTCCTGCCGACGATGCTCCCCTCCTCCCCCGTCCTGATCTTGGACGTGGGGGCGAACGTGGATTGCCGTCCCAAATTTCTGGAGCAGTTCGCCGTCATGGGGACGATTTACAGCCGCTACGTCCTCGGCATCGAAAATCCCCAGGTCGGACTTCTCAACATCGGGGAAGAACCCACCAAAGGCAATGACCAGGCCGTGCGGACTCACCAGATGCTGCAAGAAAATTCCCTGATCTCCTTCGCCGGAAATGCCGAGGGGCGGGATGTGCTGACCGGAAAATTTGATGTGGTGGTCTGCGATGGCTTCGTCGGCAATGTACTGTTGAAATTTGCCGAAGGGGTGGGGGAGGTGGTCTTACAATTGCTGCGGGAAGAATTGTCTTCCGGCCTGCAGGCGAAACTGGGGGCGGCCCTGCTGATGCCCAGTCTGAAGCGGTTCAAGCAGCGGGTCGATCACGTCGAACACGGCGGCGCCTTGCTGTTGGGGGTGGCGGGAATTTGCATCATCAGCCACGGTTCCTCCAAAGCCCCGACCATCTGCAATGCCATCCGCATGGCCCGGGATGCGGTCAACAACGACGTGATCGATCGCATCGACCGCCAGTATCAGAAGCACCAAGAACGGGTGGCGAACAGCCCGGAGTCGGAAACCGTGAGTTGAGACGCTCCCGGTGTCGGGGCTGGCGCATCGGGCCGCACCCCAGGGATGTGGGAAGATAACTCTATCGCCCCCATTGAGATTCCAAAAAATTGATATCAAGTTACATGACAACCACAGGCATTGCGATTACAGGTAGCGGATCGGCAGTTCCGTCCCTTTCGCTGGACAACCACGGATTGTCCCAACTCGTCGAGACGTCGGATGACTGGATTACCTCCCGCACCGGCATCCGCCGCCGACACTTGGCGTCTCCGGAGGTGACACTCGGCCAGGTAGCCGCGGAGGCATCCCTCCAGGCGATCGCGATGGCCGGCCTCGACCCGGGCGACCTCGACCTGATTATCCTGGCCACCTCCACGGCCGACGACCTGTTTGGCAGTGCCAGCCAAATCCAAGCCCGCATCGGCGCCACCCGGGCGGTGGCCTTCGACCTGACGGCAGCCTGTTCCGGGTTCGTGTTCGGCCTGGTGACGGCCGGCCAGTTTATCCGCACCGGAGTCTATCAAAATGTCTTGTTAGTGGGGGCGGACATCCTCTCCCGCTGGGTGGACTGGTCCGATCGCCGCACCTGTATTTTATTCGGAGATGGGGCCGGGGCGGTGGTGCTGCAGGGGAGCGATCGCGATCGCCTGTTGGGATTTGAACTCAAAAGCGACGGCAGCCAAAATAGTTCCCTGAATCTGGCCTATCAACCCGAACCCAAGACCCTGACACCGGATGTCACCATCGGCCAGGGCAGGTTTCACCCCATCACCATGAACGGCCAGGACATCTACCGGTTCGCCGTCAAAAAAGTCCCGGAAGTCGTCGAAAAAGCCCTGTTTCGCGCCGATCGCACCGCCGACCAAGTTGACTGGCTCATCCTCCACCAAGCCAACCAGCGCATTCTGGACGCGGTGGCCGGACGGCTGAAAATCCCCCCGGAGAAAGTGATCAGCAACCTGGCCGAATACGGCAACACCTCCGCCGCCTCCGTCCCCCTCGCCCTGGATGAAGCGGTGCGATCCGGAAAGGTGCGATCGGGTGATACAATCGCCACCGCAGGATTTGGAGCCGGTTTGACTTGGGGCGCCGCCATCTTTGAATGGGGGCGGTAATTTGAGGCGGTATTAGGGAGTCGGGAATTGCGATCGCATCTCAACCCCAGACCGTGAAATCTATTTCTCCCTATTGCCTGTTGCCTCTTGACGATTGCCTTCTCTTCTTCCTGCATTGCAGCATTTTTTGAGACACAAATGACTAAAACAGCATGGGTATTTCCCGGCCAGGGCTCCCAAGCCGTCGGCATGGGCGCAGACTTGTTCGATTTACCCCCGGCCAAAGCCAAGTTAGACCGGGCCACCGAAATCCTCGGCTGGTCCGTCCCCCAGTTGTGCCAGAGTGACGAAGACAAACTCTCCCGCACCCTCTACACCCAACCCTGTCTCTATGTGGTGGAAAGCCTCCTGGTGGATGCCCTCAAATCCCAAGGCCAGTCCCCCGATATCGTCGCCGGCCACAGTTTGGGGGAATACGTCGCCCTCTACGCCGCCGAAGTGTTCGATTTTGAAGCCGGGTTGCGACTCGTCAAGCGCCGCGCTGAATTGATGGACGCTGCCGCCGGAGGACAGATGGCCGCCCTGATTGGCTTCAACGCCGAACAACTGCACGCGCAATTGCAAGAAACCGAAAATGTCGTCCTCGCCAACGACAACAGTTCCGCCCAGGTGGTGATCTCGGGGACGCCGGAGGCCGTCGATACCCTCATCGCCAACGTCAAGGCGAAGCGGGTGGTGAAACTGAATGTTTCCGGCGCCTTCCACTCCCCCCTGATGGCCCCGGCGGCGGCGGAATTCGAGCAAGTTTTGGAGTCCGTCGAGTTCGCGGCGGCGAAGGTTCCCGTGCTCTCCAATGTAGACCCCACCCCCGCCACAGATGCGGCGACGCTGAAACAGCGCCTCGTCAAACAGATGACGGGTTCGGTGCGCTGGCGGGAAATCTGCCTGCAACTGCCCGAAGAAGGCGTGGAAAAGGCGATCGAAGTCGGGCCGGGTAAGGTGCTCACTGGGTTGATGAAGCGGACCTGTTCCGGGGTGGCGCTGGAAAATTGCGATCCGCGATAGCGCACCTATCGCGTTTCTCAAGGTGAGAATATCATATCGGGCGCAAGCCTTGCGCCCCTACAGATTTGGGCGATCGCTCCTTCTCCTTTCCCCGCATTTCAAAAAGCACTCGGCTGGAAAAGCTTAAACCGTCGGTTATTATGTATCCTAATCTTCATCAAGTCGGACACTTGCAATTACTGCAAAAATTATATGGCACAGTTAAAACTCCAACCGCAGTGTTTCAAGAAGTAGAAGCTGGAAAGTTGCAAGGAATTAACGTCCCTGAAATTAATAATATTGAATGGATTGATATTTTGTCCGTCACTTCGGTTGCTGTGATATAGCAGTGCGCGCTCGTGTGTTTACAAATCGAGGAGACCAAAAAAATTTCAAAACCTCGATTCAGAGGGGCTTTGAGTTTTCAAGGGCTCCCGACTCCCTACTCCCGTTTCTAGAGCTGGTAACGACACGATCGCGCACTGCTATAAATTATCGGGGCGGGTTGGGAAAAAATATCCGAATTTGACCTCGATCTTCCCGTCCCCACCCCGACAGAAAATCTACACCCGACAGTATTTATCGCCCAGGGCTTTTCGCGCCTGTTCGCGATCGTCGAAGTGCACCTTTTCAGTCCCGAGAATTTGATAATCTTCGTGACCTTTCCCGGCGATCAACACCCCGTCACCCGGTTTTGCTTCTAAAATAGCAGTGCGGATCGCCTCGGCCCGATCGCCGATCACAATCGGTTTCACTTCCGGGGGAATTCCGGCGAGAATATCCGCCAAAATGCGATCGGCATCTTCCGTGCGGGGATTGTCCGACGTCACCACCGCCACGTCAGCCAGTTCGGCGGCAATTTTCCCCATTTTCGGGCGTTTGGTGCGATCGCGATCGCCCCCGCAGCCGAACACGCAGATCATCCGACCCGGAATGAACGGACGGGACGCCTTCAACAGATTCTCCAAACTATCCGGCGTGTGGGCATAATCCACGATAACGCTAATTTCCTGATCCGGGGCAATCTGCACCCGTTCCATCCGCCCCGGAACCCCCGGAAATGAAGGCAAACAAGTCGCCATCCCCGCCAAATCCAAGCCCAGGGCCAAACCCGCCCCCACAGCCGCCAGCAGGTTAGAGAGGTTATACTGACCCACCAGAGGCAAACTAAATTCCGCCTCTCCCGCCGGAGTGTGCAAAACCCCCTTCACCCCCGTCGGTCCGTAAACCAGATCGGACGCCCACAGATCAGCCGTCGAGTTATCGATACTGTAACTCCAAACGCGATCGCTCTCCAACCGTTCCATCAACCGCCGTCCGTAGGCATCATCCGCATTAATCACCGCCTTGCCTTGCAGGTAATCTTGATTAAACAGCAGGGCCTTCGCCTCGAAATAATCCTCCATCGTCGGATGATAGTCTAGGTGGTCCTGGGTCAAATTCGTGAACACCGCCACTTGGAACGGACAGCCCAAAACCCGCCCCTGGTGCAGGGCGTGGGAACTGACCTCCATCACCCCGAACTCGCACCCCGCCGCCACCGCATCCGCCAACTGCTGTTGGAGCTCCACGGCGAAGGGGGTGGTGTGCACGGCCACTTCCTGAAACCCCGGCCAGCGGGTGTAGAGGGTCCCCAACAAAGCCGTCGGTTTTTGGGCATTAGCCAGGAGAAATTCGATCAGGTGGGTGGTGGTGGTTTTGCCGTTGGTCCCCGTCACCCCCGCCAACTTGAGGGTGCCGGCGGGATGGTTGTAAAATGCCGTGGCAATTTCGGCACAAGTTCGGATCATGTCCGCGGCGGGAATCACCCAGGGAACCTCCCCACCCTCGCCTTGGGGTGGCGTTTTCTCGAAGGCGGACTCCGATATAATCGCCGCCACCGCACCGGATGCGATCGCACCGGGCCAGAAATCACCCCCGTCCACCCGGGTTCCCGGCATCCCCAAAAACAGGTCGCCCGGTTTGCAGGCGTGGGAATTGGTCGCCAAACCGGTGACTTCCACCTCCAGGGCGGGGTGGGACTCGGGGGGCAACAAATTGGGGTCGAGTAATTCTTTGAGTTTCAACGTCAGCAACTCCTCACAATTCGAGATGTGAATTCATTCTTAATCAAATTTTCACAAATGTTTCTGTAACATATGTTCCAACTGTTTGGCCGAAATCCGGGGGGATGGCCGGGGAATCGGTTCTTCGGCGGACGTGGCATCCCGCTGCTTGTGGAGCACGGGGACTTCGTATTGGTAGGCGCGAAACCACTCGTCCCGGGTGGTGATATCGCGAATTTCCAGGTCAAACCGACAGGAACTCTCCCCGTCCGCCTGAATTTCTTCTAGTTTCTCCTGCAACCCCTCGCACAGGTGGCAGTCCGGTTTGCTATACAAAATCAGTTGCATCGAGTTGTTTCCTCAGTGTCCTCGCTCTTATTTTGCCCTGTCGGGTGAGCTCTCAATTGATTTTTTTTAATTTTTTGGATGCGGCGGCGGCGATTTTTTTTGGGGAAACGCTTGTGTTTTGAAAAGATTTGAGGTATATTATGGGATAATGGGAGTGGTGCTAAAAATAATATTTTTTCAACCACTCCCATTATGGGGGAGTATGTCAATATCCTACCCCGCCGCCCCCGTGTTGTCAACCCAATTCGTCGCCGCAGCGACAAATTTAACAAAATTTAACAATTTGCGATCGCCAGGAGTCGGGAGTCGGGAGTCGGGAGTCGGGAGTCGGGAGTCGTGTTGATGGCATAATTATTAATTGTTAATTGTTAATTGTTAATTGTTCTTCAGATTGTGTGCGATCGCGGAATTTAACAGCAGTTGGGTAGCCTCTTCCGGGGGCAGGGGTTTGGCGAACAAATACCCCTGGCCGTAGTCGCATCTGAGATGGTGGAGGAACTGCATCTGTTTGCGAGTTTCGATGCCCTCCGCCGTCACTTCCAAACCCAGATTGTGAGCCAGAGAAACGATCGCCTTAATAATTTGCTGGGGCTGATTGTACTCCCCGACGTAGGCGCTGGATTTTTCATCGAGTCGGCTCACGAAGGAGCGATCGATTTTCAAACTCTTCAACGGGAATTGGTGCAAATAACTCAAAGACGAATATCCCGTACCGAAATCGTCGATCGCCAAGTGAATGTTCCGAGCTTTAAGCTGGGCCAAGGCGATCAGAGAAGTGCGGAAATTTTCCACGAGAATACTTTCAGTGATTTCAAGTTTCAAACTTTTGGGGTCGCAGCCCGTTTTCGCCAAAATCTCGTCGATTTCCGCGATCAAATTGGGTTGGTTGAGTTGCTTCCCGGACAAATTGACACTGACGGTCAGGTCGGAACTAGCCGAATACCGCTCCCAATTCCAACTTTTGAGCTGATCTTGCCAACTGGCGAGCTGGTGGCAGGCCTCTTCCAACACCCAGGCCCCCAAAGGCACGATCAGTCCCGTTTCCTCGGCAACGGGGATAAATTCGACGGGGGAAACCAGTCCCCGTCTCGGGTGCATCCACCGCACCAGGGCTTCAAACCCGACGATACGGCCCGTGAGCAGAGAGACGATGGGTTGGTAGTGGATGACAAAATCGCTGAGGGCCGGGAGTTGGGGGGAGAAGGCGGGGAGCGCAGACCGGTTGGCCGTCACCCCGTCGGCGGCGAGGGCGACAGTCGCGGAGTCGGAATTCGCCATCGGGTCGGGCATTTCGGAGGGTTTGCGAGATCCGAACACGGCCTGTCTGAGGTCGGTTTCCAATTGCAGGAGGGCGAGGGTTTGGGTGTGCATCGACAAATCGAACACCTCCGAGCGCGCCTTTCCCTGTTCTTTGGCGTGGTACATGGCGATGTCGGCATCCCGCAGGAAATCCTCCGGGTTGTTGTAGAGCAGACAGTGGTAATCTTTGGGACTCTCCCCCGCCTCCGTCGCCGGTCCGCGACTCGGGACGATGCCGATGCTGGCGGTGGTAAAAATTTCGTGACCTTCGATATAAAAGGGCATGGTGAGTTCCCCGTGAATTTTTTCGGCCCATTCCATCGCCTTGCGGGGACTCGAAATCCCGTCGAGCAGGATCGTGAATTCGTCCCCCCCCAGTCGGGCGATGCTGTGGGAGGCCCCCACGCAGGCTTCCAGTCGGTGGGCAATTTCGACGAGCAGACTGTCGCCGACCAGGTGGCCCAAACTGTCGTTGACGACCTTGAAGCGATCCAGATCCAGGAACAGGACGGCGAATTGATAGTCGGGGTCCTGTTTGGATTTTTGCAGGGCTTCGGCGAGTTTTTGGTTGAACAAACTGCGGTTGGGCAATTGGGTGAGGGTGTCGTAGTAGGCGGCTCGGAGCAGTTGAGCTTCGGCTTTTTTGCGATCGCTGATGTCGCGGATGATGATCTGGACGGCTTCGTGTCCGTCGTAGCGGGTGGGAATTCCGGCGATCTCCACATCGACAATTTGCCCGTCCAGGCGGATCAGTTGCTGTTCCATGAGGTGGGCGGGGCGTCCGTCAAGTTCCATCCGTTTGAGCCGTTTGACGATCGCCCTGATGTAGTCGGGATGGGCGAAATCGTAAATGGAACGGCCGATGAGCTCCTGGGAAGATTGGGCGCCGAGGAGTTCGACGCCGGCGGGGTTGATATACACTAGACGGCGATCGCAGTGGATGGCGATGGTGTCGGGGCACAGTTCCACCAACATCCGGTAGCGTTCCTCGCTTTCCCGCAGGGCTTTTTCCGTCCGCCGCCGTTGCCGTTCGATCTCCTGGGCGGCGAGGAAGTTCCCCAAACCCTGGGCCATCAGTTCCACGATCTCCCGATCCGGCGGTTGAAATGGGGTCGTCCGGGGTTGCGGCGAGGCGAAACTCAACACACCGTAGATGCGATCGCCCACCCAGATCGGCGTTCCGATATAGGATTCGAGTTGGAAGCACCCGTCGGCTTGTTGGGGCTTCCGACGGGAATTTCCGCCGGCTTGGAGTTGGAGAATGGTGGTTTGGGCGCGGATGGGTTCCATGCAGAAGGTTTCTTCTGGGGGGAGGGTTTGACCGGGCTTTAAAATGTTCTTCTCGGCGTGGATAAATTGCAGGGTATAGGTTTCTCCGTCCGCGCTGGCAATCAAACCGACGGGCATTTGCAGCAGTTCGCACCCGGTTTGCAGGTAATCTTGAAATCGGGCTTCCAAACTGGGGTAGAGGCGGGTGGTGAGGCGGTGCAGTTGCTTGAGTTGGTCGCTGAACTTGGCCAGGGCTGCGGATTTTGACACCAGGGCGGCTTCGGATTGTTTGCGATCGCTGATGTCGGTTTGGATGCCGATGAAGTGGGTGAGGAACCCTTGGCTATTGTATACCGGGGAGATGGAGAGTTCGTTCCAGAAGGCGCTCCCGTCCCGGCGATAATTTTTGACTTCGATATGGCATTCCCTCCCCGCTTCGATCGCCTCCCGCAGTCGCGCGATCGTCTCGGGGTCGCTCTGGTCCCCCTGCAGAAACCGGCAATTCTGGCCGATCACCTCCTGTTTGGAATAGCCCGTCATCCGCTCGAAGCCCGTATTGGCGAGGATGACGGGGTTATCCGGCGCGGTGGCGTCGGTGATGATGATGCCGTTGCGGCTCGCGTCGATCGCCCGCTCCATCAGGCGGAGCCGTTCGTCGGCCCGGTGTCGCTCGATCGCCGTGCCCAGGATGTGGGCGATCGCTTCGAGGAAGTGAACCTCGTCGGCGGTGAAGTCCCGGGGGCTGCGGGTGTGGACGCTCAACACCCCCCAGGGGCTGGAAGGATCTCCGGGGGGGCCGGGAATGACCACGCTCAGGCCGCTGACAATGCCGTGGTTGTGCAGGAGTGGCGTGCCGGGAAATCGGGTTTCCACCCGCAGATCTCGGACCTTCACCGCCTCTGCCCGCCGCAGGGTGTAACCCGCCTGGGATGTCGGGCCGGCACTGATTTGGGCGCTCCCGACGAGTCCGGGTTGCCAGCCGACGCCGGAGCGCAGCAAAAACACCTGGCGGTTGGGGAGTAACTCCAACACCATACAGCGATCGACATTCAGAGTTTGGGTGACTTGGGCCACCGACGCTTCGATCAGGGTGTCCGGGTCCGGGAGGGTGAGGGCGATCTGTCCGAACCGGGCCACCGCGGCCTGGTGGCTCTCCAAGGTTCGGGTGCGGCCGGGCGTCCGGGGTTCCGGAACGGTGTCGGTGTCCGTAAAAATACTGAGGACGAGGGGCTCCGGGTCGAGGGGGAGCGATCGCATCGTGACTCGGACCGACACCGTGTCGCCGTTCCCCCGTCTCACCGTCACCTCCACATTTTCCACCGCCTCCCCCGCCCCGAAGCGATCGCGGAGTCGCCGGTAATCTTCGGGGCGTCCGTAGAGCGAAGATTCGGCATTCCCGACCACCCGATCAGGATTCCACCGTCCCAGGTGGAGCCAAACCGGGTTACAGTAAAGGATAGTGCCATCGAGCCGACTGACGACCGCCGCCTGGGGTAAAGACGCAACGAATGTCCACAGAATTTCTAGGGGGGTTGGTGACACGGTTTCGCTCTCCAGGGGAAATTTCCAGCCACGGAAGTCATTTCGGCTCCTTGGGGGTTGGGATTGACTTTGAGATCCTTTTTGAGATTGACAAGCCACGCTCAGATCTTTAAAATTCACAGTTCAATAACGGCAACAGCAATATACTTGCAACTGTTGTGATGCACCAGTCGTCCGGATCGTTCTATTTACAAGTTTACTCTTTTTTCTGCAAATAATCTGCAACTTTGCGGAAACTTAAAAAAAGTTAAAAAACGGTCGGGATCGAGAAAATATGGACTCGATCAGGGACAATCTAGCCGATTGATGAGCGATCGGCTTCCGATGGTCGTTGTTGCTTGTCCGGGTTGAACACCATAATTTATCGAAAAGCATGACCTAGTAAAAATACAAAATATAAAAAATAATATCGCGAAAAATAAATCAAATTATTTTGATAATTTTAATTAAATAAATTTTTTATTTTCGACGAATTTTGTTTACATTTATTCACGAAGTTTTGTAAAGAAAATTACCCGGGCATAAAAAATATAAATTTTTGTCAAAATCAGATATACTCAGCCAAAATTATGTTAGCTTCTAACTATGTTGAGTAATATGAAAAATTATGGACACTCCCAAAAAAGCTCTCGACTTGGGTAAAGTCGGAAATGACCCCATTAATCACCGGGACAATATTGGGTTTAATGCGGGCAAGTCAAAAGACAAAAATGACTACTATAAATTTAAGCTGACAGGTCAAACAAACCAAGTCAATGTAGTTCTAGATAACCTCAAAGATAATGCCGAGCTACAATTGCTAGATCGAGATGGAAAGGAAATTTTATTCTCCTCGACAGAAAACGGCAAGAAACGAGAAAATATCGATGTCGAATTAGATCGAGGAACTTATTATTTGCGAGTGTACCCCAAGGGAGATGCCAAAACTAAATATGATTTGAGTTTGACGGCAGAAACAATTTTACAAGATGCTGATGGTCAACCCGAAGGAGCTACAAATTTAGGGCCTTTAAGTAAAAACAAAAAGGTCTTCAATGACGAAATCGGGTTTGATGAAAATGGTACTCGCGACAATAGTGACTACTATAAATTTACCCTGACAGAAAAGTTCAATAACTTAAATATTGTCTTGGATGGTCTCAAAGATGATGCCAACATTGAACTCCTTGATAATGATGGCAAAACAATTCTCGATCAGTCCCGAAGTAAGGGCAAGAATAAGGAAATCATTGATGGGGTTTTAGATGCCGGGACTTATTATGTGAAAGTGGAACCCCAAGGCCGTGCTAAAAGCAAATATCGCCTGAGTTTTGATTCGGATCAAATCGACGACCCCGATGGCACTTTAAAACGGGCGGATGATTTGGGAATCCTTCGTAAAAAACCGAATAAGCAAAGGGACGAAATTGGTTTTGAGGTTGGAGGAAAACGAGACCAAAAAGATTATTATGAATTTACCCTCAAGAAAGATAGCGAGGTCAATCTTTCTCTGGACGGTCTCAACCAAAATGCTGATTTGAAGCTGTTAAGTCGCAAGGGCGATTTGCTTTACAGTTCTGCCAATAAAGGCAAGGATGTGGAACAAATTAGCACCATTTTAGACCGGGGTAAATATTATGCTTTAGTCGAACCGGTAGGGAGCGATCGCTCCGAATATATCCTGTCCTTGAATGCGGACAATAAAATCGACGACCCCGACGCTCAATTGCCCGGAAAAAATCTGGGCAAACTGAAAGCAAAACCGATTTCTAAAACCGACGATATTGGTTTGAAGAAAAAGGGTTTTGTCGATACCAGTGACTTCTGGAAATTCGAGTTAACCAAAGAAACTGACGTAACAATTACCTTAGACCGGTTGAGTCAAAATGCCGATTTAGAACTGTACGACAAAGACGGAACTACTCTGATTTATAGTTCCAAAGAAAACGGTAAAAAACCAGAAGAAATTAGCAGTATTCTGGATAAAGGTACTTACTACATCAAGGTGAAACCCAACAGTGGCAGCAGTACCGACTACAAATTGAGCGTTTCTGGGAATACGAAAATAGGAGAACAGGACGACGCTTTGCCGGGTACTGATTTGGGAGAATTGGGAACTAAAAAAGTGACCAAACGAAACAAAGTAGGTTTTGAATCTTCCAAGAATATCCGCGATGTCGGTGATTTTTATAACTTCAGTTTGGCGGAAAGGAGCGATGTTAATATTACTCTGGACGGTTTGACTGGGGATGCTAATTTATCCTTGTTGGTAACTGACGGACGGCTGATAGATGAATCGCATAAAAAAGGCAAGAGAAACGAAACTATCGACGCAATTTTGCAGCCGGGAAATTATTACATTGGCATCGAACCAAATGGAGGCAAGGTTAAAACTAACTACAATTTGGGAGTGACTGCAAATCCGGTCAATGATGACTTTAATAATATTGCCAATGCTAAACAATTGGGCAGTCTTGATTTGCAAGATAAGGTGGCAGAAAAGAACCGGGTTGGTTTCAAACAAGGTAGCCTTCGAGATGCCGGAGATTACTACGGTTTTAGCTTGAGCGAGAAAGCCAATGTTAACTTGTCTTTGGATGGTTTGAAGCAGGATGCTAATTTATTCTTGCTGGATGCTAAGGGCAAAGAAGTTGACAAATCTACCGCCAAAGGCTCCAAGGCAGAAGGCATTGATCAGAAGCTGAAACCGGGAGATTATTATGTGGCTGTTTTCCCGGGTAAAAACGCCAAAACTGATTACGAATTAAGTTTGGGAGTTACCCGAGAAACTCTGGATTTATCGAGCCTAAAATTCCGGGCTTTAGATGTTAAAGATGGGTTGAATCCCGGAGAACAAGTCAAGGTAAATTACCAGATCAATAATACTGGCAATATCAAGGCTGATGCTTTTGAAGTGGGCTTTTATTTGTCCGATGATGAAGGCATAGATAGCAGCGATCTGCTTCTGGGGACGGCCAAGGTCAAGTCTCTTTCCGGTGGCAAAAATACTAAGAAATTAAGCAAACAATTGACCTTGCCTGCCGGAGAGGACAAATTCTGGCAGGGAGCCGGTGACTATTATTTGGGCTTCGTTGTGGATAGCCAGGGGGCTATTGCCGAGGATAATGAACTGAATAATACTGCCAGTCAGAAGGTCAGTGTTGACATCCCCAACGATTTGAGTATCAGCAATTTGACAACTGATCGGGAAACGGTCAATCCTGGGGAGGAATTTAATGTCAGCTTAACGGTGGGTAATACTGGCGGTTCCACTGCGGATACTTTCCGAGTGGGCTATTATTTCTCCGAAGATAATCAAGTCACCACCAGCGACACCCTCCTGGGTACCGACACTGTTAAGAAGTTGGCGGGTAATACTACAACTAATCTGAGCAAGAAACTGACTTTGCCCAGTAGCGTCAGCGGCCTGACTGATTTTTATATTGGGGCGATCGCCGACGACCAAAACGCCTTCGTGGAAGTTAACGAAACCAACAACACGGCTAAGAAAGCATTATCTCTGGGGGCGGTACCCGACGACAGTGCCGGTGGCGAATTGAAAAATGCCCGGGACATTGGCGTTGTGGGCGAGAAAGCCCAGACCTTCTCGGACTTCGTGGGAGATTTCTTCGGAGTTTCCGACGACAACAACGACTATTACAAGCTCGAACTCGACCAGAAGAGCAATCTCAACCTGAGTTTGACCGGGTTGCGGTCTAATGCCAGCCTCTATTTGTTGGATAAAAACGGCTATAGCATTGAGAGTTCCACTCTTAATGGCAAGAAGAACGAGGCGATTTCCGAGAAGTTGTTGCCGGGGACTTATTACGTTCAGGTGGAGAACTACAATGCCAACACGCCTTATAACTTGGAAATCTCGGCACCGGCTTTAAGCTATCCAGCACCGCAAATTACCGGGTGGAATTACGAGACTGCCCTGGATATTGGTACCGCGAGCTCCACTGCGATCGCCAAAACCGAATATGTCGGCAACCCCCACGGTTTCTACGAGGACTTGAACGACTTCTACAAGTTCCAGGTGGACACCGACAGCACCGTTAAAATCGATTTGACGGGGTTGAGCGCCAATGCCGATCTATCTCTTTATGACAGCAAAGAATACTGGAGCGCCGAGTCGCATACTCTCAAGAATGCGGACGAAAACATTACCAAAAACTTGGCTCCCGGTACTTATTTTATCGAGGTTAAGAGCGTTGACAATGCCGAGACGACCTACGACCTCAAGGTAACTGGAACGTCCCTACCGAACAACGGCGCCGGAGATACGGCTGATAAAGCCTTAGATTTAGGCAGTCTCGCCGAACCCAAGTCCGCCAGCGATTGGGTGGGGGATATCGACAACCTCGATTATTACCAGTTTACCGTGGATGGCAACAGCACGGTTAACATTAATCTGGGTGGAATGAGTGGCGATGCTTATCTGCAACTTTATGACAACACGGGAAGCTACTTAGCCTATTCCTATAATTCCGGTAATGCCGATGAAAACATTACCACCAACTTGGAACCGGGTACTTATTTTGTCGCCGTCGGCGACTCTTCTGCCAATACCAACTACGACCTGCAACTCTCGGCAACTCCGCGAGTGGATACTGTGGGCAACGACTTTAGCGCGGCTTTGTCTCTCGGTGCCCTGGGCAGCACCAGCCAGACGGAGTGGGTGGGGAGTTTAGACACCAACGATTACTACAGCTTTACTCTCGCTGAAACCAGTACCGTCAACCTCGGTTTAACGGGAATGAACGGCAATGGCGACCTGTACCTGTACGACAGCGATCAATATTGGATTGACGGTTCCTCTAATTATGATAATGCCGATGAAGCCATTAGCCAGACCCTAGAACCGGGTACTTACTACGTCCGGGTCAACAGTGATGATGGTACTACTGGTGCAGATTACAACCTAACTGCATCGGCGACGGCTATTGTTGACACGGCAGGCAACACCTTTGAAACCGCCCGAAATTTGGGGGCTATTAGCGCCGCTCAAACGATTCCCGAGTGGGTGGGCAACCTTGACGACTACGACTATTATCAATTCACCATCAGCCCCAACAGTTCCGTCAGCTTGAATTTGAGCGGTTTGGCAGCTAACGCCGACCTGTACCTGTACGACAGCGAGCAAAATTTGCTCGATGGTTCGTACAACAGCGACACCACTGACGATGCGATTACCGCGAGTTTGGGAGGCGGTACTTATTACGCCTTAGTTTATCAGGGTAGCGACAACACCAACTACAACTTCACCTTGTCCGCCACCCCGCTGACCTACTCGCCAGCGAACCTCGTGGGCAACACCGAACCTCAAACCAAGAATATCGGCGCTTTGGGTGCGACGCAAACGTTTACCGATTTTGTCGGCAGTCAATACGGCATCGAGAGCGACAAGGAAGACTTCTACCAGTTCACCCTCGCCGAAGATGCCACCGTCAGCCTCAGCCTCGGCGGTTTGAGCGCCAACGCCGACTTGACCTTGCATAATAGCGAAGGTTATCGGGTAGCTAGTTCGAGCAATTTCACGACTGTTGCCGAGGCGATTACTCAAAACCTGGTAGCCGGTACTTACACTGTCCAAGTTAACAGCGTTGAGGATGCCAGCACCGGTTACAACTTGCAACTCTCGGCCATAGCGCATCCAGACGGGGCGGGCGAAACTTTCGACACGGCGCGATCGGTGGATATCTTGACCGGGGAAAACGTTAACGATTGGGTCGGGGATATCGACGAATACGACTACTACCAGTTCACCCTCGATGCCAACCGCACGGTTAACGTTCAATTGTCCGGTTTGAGTCAGAGTGCCACCCTGCAACTTTACGACTCCAGCGGCAGTTCGGTCTATTATGACATCGACGATAACTCAATCGACTCTTACGTCGATGTGGCACCGGGCGAGACGGGTTCTATTTCTGCCCTTCTGGGGCCGGACACTTATTTTGTCTCGGTCAGCGGCTACTACAGCACCGGCGACGGGACGAATTACGACTTGCATTTTTCCGCCGTCTAAACATTGCTTCATTGAGCCTGGGACTGCTGGCATCGACTCACTGAGCTTTTGCTAAATCCCCCCTCCTCCTCGACTCCTCGGGGCGGCTGGGGGGGGAAGCCTATGGGTTGCACGACATTAAATCAACCGTGAAAATACTGAGATAAAGTCCTTTGCACATCCCGCCACCCCCAATGTGAATTTTTGTAAAAAATCGCGTAAAATTGATGAAGTTCTCCCCATCCCAATAGTGGTGGATGTTTCCCGTATATTTTAGTTCCGCATCAGTCTGGATTCCATCGGATAACACCACCGTTATTCGCCGGCAACGGACATCGACGCGATCGCCCAAACATTATTTGTAAAAACGGGTTGCCTTTCCGTAAATTCGTGCTAGGATTGTGGTGTCATCATGAATTGTCCACCCAATCGCCATCGAAGGGGGGATTGACTATCAGTTCAACCGTTCCTCAGCAGTTGTGATCCGAAAGTGCCGGCTGTCCCTATTTTTTGTAGTTCTTCAAATTTGAGACTTTTCCACGCGGCAGATCAGTTAAATGGCGACTGAATTTCCGGGGCAATGTGGTGGTATTTTATGGTCAAAATTCGGGAGAAAAAAATTAATTATGGCATACGACACCATAGAAGATGCGTTAAATATAGGTGTCATCGGACTAGAACCGACGGAAACGAACGATCGCATCGGTTTTAGAGAAGATGGCAGACGCGAACGCAACGACTACTACCAATTCACGATTGAAGAGGAAAGTGACTTCAACTTGACCCTCGACAATCTCGAAGACAACGCCAACGTCCAAATCTTAGATAGCGACGGTTCGGTCATGTTTCGGTCCAACGAACCGGGCCGGCGACGGGAAACCATCGATACCGACCTCGAACCCGGAACCTACTTCGTGCGGGTGCTGCAACAAGGGCGATCGCAAACGGACTATCGGCTGAGTCTCAATGCCGATCCCATCACCGACACCGACGGCAAGGCTCCCGGTACTGACCTGGGAATCCTCGACCCCCTGGGAGAATCCATCGAAGTCAGCGATGAAATTGGTTTCACCCAGGGCGACGGACGGGACGAAAACGACTATTTCAGCTTTAGCTTAGAGGAAAATAGCGATGTCAGCCTCAAGCTCGACCAGCTCAGACGAGATGCCAACGTCGAAATCTTAGACGGCGATGGAGAAACCGTCCTCTGGCAATCCATGGAGCGCGGGCGGCAGGAAGAAACAATAAACGCCATCTTGAACCAAGGCGATTACGTGGTGCGGGTGTCGCCCCGAGGTTCAGCCCGAACCCAATATCGCCTGGACTTGAGCGCCGACGAAGTGCTGCCCCCCGAAGAACTCCCCGGCACCGAGGTCGGAGATCTGACCGCTACCGAAGAGCCCTTTGTCATGGTCGAGGACATCGGTTTCGGTCGGGGGAAGCGGCGCAACCAAAAGGACTACTACAGCTTTGAGGTGAGCCAAGACGCCTCCTTCTACGCCGACCTAGACCAACTCGAGCGCGATGCCGATCTGTTCCTGTACGAATACGATCCCAGCAAGGGCAAAAGTGGAAAACTCGGCTCCCTCATGGCCCGCTCTCGCACCAAGGGCAACAAACCGGAAACCCTGAGCGAGTTCTTAGAAGAGGGGGACTATGCGATCCAAGTGCGCCCCAAAGGTGCGGCCAAGACCAACTACCGACTGGAACTCGACGCCCAGATCGATGTGGATGACGCCCCGACATTGGAAACAGCCAAAGACTTGGGCGAGTTGGAACCCGACCCGGTCAACGAAAAAGAGAGTGTCGGGACCTTGACGGGCGATCGCTTCCGAGATCAAGCCGACTGGTACAAATTCACCCTCAGCGCCGAGAAAAACGTCGATTTGACCTTGGACGAACTGCGGGTCAACGCGGCAGATGCCGAGATTTACGACGGCGACGGCGAAATGCTCCACCGATCCAAAAGAGAAGGCCGGAGGTCGGAAGCCATCAACGAAACCTTCGATGCTGGCACCTATTACGTCAAAGTCGTCGCCAAAGGCAGCGGCAACACCGACTATCGCCTCAGCCTGAGCGCCGAGGAACCCATCGATAACTATGACGTCTTCGAGCTCAGCGACCTGAGCAGTGTCGCAGAAACGAGCAACAACGACAACGTCGGCCAGGAACGGAGTGGCGTTCGCAACGAGTTAGATGTCTACAACTTCACCCTCAGCGAGAACACCGACTTCGCCGCCACCCTCGACCAAATCACCCAAAACGTCAACCTGGCAGTGTACAGGGGCGTTTTCGACCCGGAAGACAAAAGGGGCAGACCCGTTTACGTTTCCCGGGAAAAGGGACGCAGCGAAGAACTCATCGGCCAAGTCTTGGAACCCGGTGATTACCACTTGCGAGTCCTGCCCGTCGGCAACGCCGAGACCCGGTATCGTCTGGGTATAGAAACCGAGGCGGCTGGTGGAGGCACTGAAGTTTTTGAAGTCGGTTCTTTGGGCGACTTGAAAAATAACGAGTACAAAGAACGGGAGAAAATCGGCTTCGGCCGGGGGGGAAGCCGGAACACCACCGACTCCTACAACTTCAGCTTGGATGCCAAAAGCGACTTCACCCTCACCCTCGACGAAATCCGGCGGGATGCCAACGTGATGGTGCTCGATAGCGAGGGCGAAATGGTTCTGACCGGTTTCAACCCCGGCCGAGCCCCAGAATTTCTGACCGGAACTCTCGAAGCCGGGGACTACACCGCCCAAGTCTTCCCCGTCGGCAACGCCAAAACCGGCTATTTCCTGACCATGAACGCCGAGCCCGCCGACGACGAACCCATCGACGACGAACCCATCGACGACGAACCCATCGACGACGAGCCCATCGACGACGATCCGATTATCGGAGAAGACCCCGACGGCACCCTGCAAACGGCTACGGACTTGGGTGGCGATCCGCTCACTCAAAGTGGCGAAATCGGCTTCACTGAAGACGGAGTGGCCGACGAAAGCGACTACTATAAATTCACCCTCGACGAAGCCGATGATGTCCAGATCATTCTGGGCGATCTGAAGCAGAATGCCAACTTGGAACTGTTGGATGACAGCGGTAGCCCGCTCTTTTCTTCTTCCAACTCCGGCAGCGACAGCGAAATCATTTCATCGAGTTTGGATGCCGGCGACTATTACCTGCGGGTTTATGCCGTGGGCAGCAGCCAGACGGATTACACAATTAGCTTTTTCTAAGGTTTCTCTCGGCTGACAATAAACCCTCCTATAAAACCGAGATCAAGATTTATTTTTTAGAGCTTTTTCTCGATTTTTAGGAGGTAATATCCGCGAGAAAAGACCCCAAAATTGTGGGTTCACAACTTACCGAACGGAGAAAATTATGAGCGACAAAAAAAGCAGTATAACCAACATCGTTGATCGCGCAAGAGGGTTAAATCCCGACGTTGTAGATGTCACCATCGTCCCCGGAGATAACGTTAAATTTGACATTACGGCAACCGTGCCGAGAAGGTCAACCCGGTCCCAACTCGACCTGGTTTTTCTCTCCGATTTGTCCGGTTCGTTTCGGGATGACTTGCCGGTGTTGCGGGATTTGATTCCGGACTTGGTTTCCGAAGTTCGAGACATTCAACCCGACAGTCAATTTGGCCTGGCTTCCTTCATCGACAAACCCCAATATCCCTTGGGTGACTTCGGCGATTATGTATACCGTACCGAACAAGCCGTAACCGACTCGCTCCCCGATTTCCAGACGGCGATGAATGGTTTGAAAATCGGCAATGGTATGGACCTGCCGGAGGCTCAACTCGAGGGACTGATGCAGGTGGCCCTCCGGGAAAAAGAGGTGGGCTACCGCAATAACTCCCGTCGGGTCGTGGTTCTCTCCACAGATGCCGACTACCATCAAGCCGGAGATGGAAAATCGGCAGGTATCATCACCGCCAATAACGGCGATATCGTCCTCGATGGCGACCCGGCAGGGACCGGAGAAGATTACCCGGGTATCAACCAAGTCAAGGCGGCGTTACAAGAAGCCGGTATCGTGCCGATTTTTGCCGTCACCGGCGACCAGACCCGAACCTACGAACAACTCGTCGATGAACTGGGATTTGGGACGGTCGAAACCTTGAGTCGGGATAGCTCCAACTTAGTTGAAGTCGTAACCAGCGGCTTGGAAAAAGTGTTGAGCGATTTGACGATGGTCGCTCAGAGCGATGAGTTTGGCTACGTTCAAAGCATCAACCCGGTGCAGTATACAGACGTTAAAGGTGGGGAAAGTCGGACCTTTGAGGTGGAACTCGGAACCACAGATCTGACGACCCGAAAAGATAGCCTGTCCTTGGAGGTTTTGGGATACGGCGAAACCACGGTCAACGTCAAACCCCTTGACCTCCCAGATCGGGTTGTTGAGGACGAAATTAATATTGGCGACCTCAGCAAGGGGAAAACAAAATACCGCAACACCGACGAAATCGGCTTTATCGAGGGCGGCTACCGCGACTTGCAAGATCTGTATAAATTCACCCTCAGCGCCGAGTGCGAGGTGAACCTCACCCTCGACCAACTCAAGCGCAACGCCGACGTGGAGATTCTCGATGCCGATGGCAGTACGGTGCTATTTAACTCTACCGAAGCCAACCGCAGGCGGGAGGAGATTACCGAAAACTTAGAAAGCGGCACCTACTATATCCGAGTGTATCCCGAGGGGAGCGATCGCACCCGATATCGCCTGGCCGTCAGCGCCGAAGCCCTCACGGACGAAATCGACTCCACCGCCACGGCCAAAGACCTGGGCGTCATCGGCTCGGAAGAAGTCAGCGAAATTAACGAAATTGGCTTCGGCCGGGGCAAGAACCGGGACGAACAAGACTACTTCAAATTCAGCGTCGCCGGAAAGAGCGAATTTTTCCTCACCCTCGACCAACTCAAGGGCAACGCCGACGTGGAAATCTTGGACAAAGACGGCGAAACCGTCCTGTTCCAGTCCTTCAACGACCGTCGCCGAGCCGAAAAGATCAGCGAAGTTTTCGAGTCCGGCGATTATTACGTGCGGGTTTTCCCCAAAGGCAACGCCCGGACGGACTATCGCCTGGGCTTGAGTGCGAGCCCCTTCATCGAATACCCGGATACCCCGCCGGGCATCTTTCTCGGGGAAGTGAGCGAAGGGAACCCCGTCCGCGCCAGCGATGATGTCGGTCGTGCCACGGCCAACTCCCGCAACACCGTGGACTGGTACAGCTTCACCCTCTCGGAAGAAAGCGATGTCAACCTGACCCTGGACCGACTGAGAGCCGATCTGAACGTCGCGATTTACGACGAAGATGGCGAGGAGTTGGTCGAGGAGGGCAACAACAAAGGTCGCAAAGCCGAAAAGCTGGAGTTGGAGGGCCTCGAAGCCGGAACCTACACCGTCAAAGTCACCCCCAACGGCGATGCCCGGAGCAACTACCGGTTGGGTATCACGGCGGCTCTGCCCTACGTTGACGACTATCCTACCCCGGAAGAAGCCTACGATTTCGGCGCGATCGCCGATGATGAGAAAAAGGTCTTCAACAACGAAATGGGCCGCACCGAGGGGCGTTCCGGTCGGGACCAAGAAGACTGGACCCGCTTTGAACTCACCGAAGATGGCTCCGTCAGCATCGACCTCGGGCGCCTGCGGCAGAACATCGACATGATCCTGTACGAGGACGATGGCACGAGCGTGATGAATCGAGCCAATGAAAGGGGCCGGAAAAACGAAAATATCAACACCTTTTTGGACGCCGGCACTTATTACGTCAAGGTCTTGCCCAAGGGCAACGCCCGCAGCGATTATCGCCTGACGGTCAATACCGGGGATGTCGATCCCGTTGATGAGTTCGAGGTCGGCGACCTGCTCTCCCTCGATGACGGCTACAGCAATAATAACCGCATCGGTTTTACCTCCAGCGGTATCCGCAACACCATCGATCGCTACATCTTCACTGTCGGCGAAGAAAGCGATGTTGATATTACCCTGAGCCAACTGCGGGGGGATGCCAACATCACCTTGTACGAGAGCAATGGAACCCTGTTGCGCGACTCGACGAACCCTGGTCGCCAAGAGGACGAGATTAGTGACACTCTAGAACCCGGCACCTATTTCCTGGAAGTCGAACCCCAGGGGACTGCGAAAACTCCCTATTTGCTGGATATTTTTGCCAGCAGCGACGCAGCCGACACAGATGGCGGTCCGATACCCGGAAGTTCTTTGTACACCGACATCGGGGAACTCGCGGAAGATTACAGCAAGATCGATACGGTCGGCTTCGGCAACGGCAGCAGCCGCGACCAGGTGGACTACTACGGTTTTAGCCTCAGCGAAGAGAAGCGAGTCAGCATCAGCCTGGAAAACCTGAGCGCCAATATCAATCTGGAACTGCGCGACAGTTCGGATAGTGTGCTTTACAGCTCTCGCAACGGTGGCAAGGCAGACGAAAACATCGAAGAAGACTTGGAACGGGGCACCTACTACATCCGGGTCGAACCCCAAGGCAGCGCTCGCGGGAATTACACCCTCAAAGTTGGCGGTGGCATGGAGGAACTCACCGACCCGGACGGCGGCCGGCCACCCGAAAATGTCAACGATATCGGCGTCCTGGGTGACTACAGCGACAGCGACTCCATCGGCTTCCGAGAAAGCGGTTATCGCGATGTCAACGACTACCGCAAGTTCACCTTAACCAAGGAAAGTACCGTTGACATCAACCTGACAAACCTGAAAGCCAACGCCGACCTCGAGTTAATCGACAGCGACGGTCGCACCCTGCTCCAGCGTTCTGCCAAAGGGGGAAGCCTCAACGAAAATATCAACGAAACCTTGAATGGGGGCGACTATTATCTGCGGGTTTTGCCCAAGGGAGCAGCCAAGACCAGCTACGATCTGAACATGAGCGCCGGTGCCATCACGGAAGTCGCCGACGACACCGCACCGGGAATCGACCTAGGTACCGCGGGAGACGATCCCCTCACCAAAGGCGGTCTGATCGGCTTTACGGAAGGGGGCAAAGTTGACACCCATGACTATTACAACTTTGTTTTAGACACCGGCGGTTTCGTCAACATTACCCTCGACGGCTTGAGCGGCAATGCCAACCTGGAACTGTACGACAGCAAAGGACGGGAACTGCTGGGCAGTTCCACCAATTCCGGCACCAGTAGCGAGGAGATTCAAACGTTCTTGAGTCCCGATACCTACGTCGTCAAAGTTTTGGGCCAAGGCAGTCAAACGCCTTACGACCTGAGCGTTTCCGCTTAGTTTTCGGGAAACGGTCGGGGGTAGGAACAGACCCGCGACCGTCCCGGGACTGGCAAAATACCCGCCCCCTTTTTGGGGTCAAACCTGGCGGTAGGGGGCGCGATCGCGCCCCCTACCTTTTCACGGGCCATCCAACCCGGTGAAAAAGCTGTTACGACCGGAGAAATTATCATGCCATTCGACCCTCAAAAACAGAAAATCATTAACCTGGGAGCGATCGGCGAAGATCCAAAAACAAGATCCGACCAAGTGGGGTTTTCTAAAGGCAAGAGAAGGGACGAAGAAGACTGGTTTAAATTTACCTTGAGAAAGGAGGGAAACTTCAACCTCGACCTGGATAGTCTGACACAAAATGCCGATGTCTTTTTGTATGACGGCGATCGGGAAACGATTCTCGACCAGGGCAACAAAACCGGTCTGGAACCGGAGAAAATTGACCGGCCCCTAGAGGCCGGGACTTACTTCCTGAAAGTCGTTCCTTTTGGGAGCGATCGCACCGAATATCGCCTCAGCCTCAACGCTTTACTCGGGAACGAAGATTATGGAACTTTAGCCCAAGCAAAACGATTAATCTTATCAAAAGAGCAGAAACAGTTCCCCAACGAAATTGGGTTTGAAGTCGATGGCATTCGCGACCAAAATGACTACTATAAATTTACCCT
Organism: Lyngbya sp. CCY1209; assembly: GCF_035615495.1. Taxonomy (GTDB): domain Bacteria; phylum Cyanobacteriota; class Cyanobacteriia; order Cyanobacteriales; family Microcoleaceae; genus Limnospira. The sequence goes on from NZ_JAJENU010000556.1 coordinate 31,950, forward strand.
CAAGAACCAGCGAGATGTCAACATCAACCTGGGTGGACTCAAGCAAAATGCAGATTTAGAGTTATTGGATGGCACGGGAAGCCTGCTATTTAACTCCAATAATTCGGGTCAGCAACTCGAAAATATTAACGTGATTTTAGACCCGGATACATATTACATTCGGGTGAAACCATTTTCGAGCGATCGCACCGAATACATCCTCAGCGCCACGGCCCAACCTTTCGGAGAAGCCGACGACCAACTGCCGGGGAAAGACTGGGGAATACTCAAGTCCCGAAAACGGAGATCAGATCGCATCGGTTTCGGTTCCGGTAACAACACTGATGAATCGGATTATTATAAGTTTACCATCGAAGAAGAGAGCCAATTAAACGTCACCCTCAATCCCGAGACTGCCAATGCCGATTTGGAACTCTACGGCTTCGATGCCGACCAGAACATCGTCCGCATCTTCAGTTCTGACAACCGTGGCACTGCCATTGACGAACTCAATCCCATTTTGGACGCTGGCGATTATTTCGTCCGGGTTAAAAAAGTGGGCAATAACCGAACTAAATACAATCTTAATTTGTTCGTAGATCCCGACATTAAAGATGAGGATGGGGACATTCCGGGACAACCTTTAGCAGAGGTAGCGATCGACCCCACCAAAGCCTTGGATGCCAACGATCCGACCACCCAGAAAACCTTCACTAAAAAAGATAAAATTGGATTCGGTGGCTCAGATAACCGCGATCTCAACGATTACTACAGCTTCACACTGCTGGAAAAAGGCGATATTAACATCACACTTGATGAATTAACAGCCAATGCCAACCTAGAATTGCTCGATAGTGCGGGTACAGTCCAAGACAGCAGTACGAAAGGCCGCAACAATTCTGAACAGATCCAAGAAGTCTTAGGGCCGGGTACTTATTACATCCGCGTCTTCCCTAATAATCAAGATCGAACGAAATACAAACTCCGCCTCAGCGCCAATCTCGCCGAAGACGACTATTCCAACCGGCAAAAAGCCAAACAACTCGGTAGCCTCGACGCGCAAGACCGAATTTTAGAGCGCAATCAAATCGGTTTTAGAGAAGGTAGTTTCAAAGACAACAACGATTTTTATCAGTTTAGCATCGACGAAACCAGCGGCTTCAACCTGAAGCTAGACGGACTCACCGCCAACGCCGACGTATATCTCTTCGATAGCGAATTAAATGAAAAGGCGAGGAGCCGCAAAGGGGGGGCGAAAGCAGAGGAAATTACCGAAGAATTGGAACCGGGAGATTACTTTGTGAGCGTGGTTCCCGCACGCCGCAGGGGCGGTACGACATATCAGTTAGATCTCGAAGCACAATCGGTGAGGGAACTCGACCCCGATCGCACCCCGTCAACGGCAGAATCCCTCGGCGTTCTCGAAAATTTCCGCAACAGAGATAGGATTGGCTTTACCAAACTCGGCGTAGAAGACTCGACCGACTTTTACAGTTTTGAACTGGAAGGAAAGAGCGACTTTGACTTAAAAATAAATCAAATTAACGGCCTGCTGGAAGCCCAGTTGTTTTCGGCGGACGACCTGGGAAACTTGATCGCAGAGCCGATTTTAGAACGAAAGACTCGGAAACCTTTCTCGACGAGCGAAACGTTAAATCCCGGCACCTACTACTTGAAAATTGAGGGCAATCAGACCCCATACAATCTGAACATGAGGGCGCGACCGTTTGAACCGCTGCTGGGGTTTGAAGAAACGGAAACCACCGTCCCAGAGGGGGATCTCGACCCGATGGGAGAGCGGACGATCCAAACCCTGGAATATGCCGTGAAGTTGAGCGAAGCCAGCACCCAGACGGTGACGGTTGATTATGCGATCGTCGATCGCCAAGCCACCCGGGGAGAGGATTATAATGTCAGTTCGCCGACGGGGACTTTGACTTTTTCCCCCGGGGAAATTAGCCAAACTATACCAGTGGAAATTTTGGGGGATATCGCCCCCGAAAAAGATGAATTGCTATTGCTCAAACTGAACAATGCAGTTAACGGTAAACTCGACAAATCTAGAACAGCTAAAATTAATATCGCCAACGACGATTTACCCCAGATATCCATCGGCGATGTCAGCATCGAGGAAGGGAACAGCGGCACTCAGGACGCGGTATTTACCGTCAGTATGGATCGCCCGAGCGATGAGAGGGTGAGGGTCAACTATGCCACGAAAAACGGAACCGCCAAAGCGAACGACTACACCCGCACCCGGGGTCAGCTCACATTGCGGCCGGGGGAAACCAGCAAAGAAATTAAAGTGCCCGTCAAAGGCGATCGCAACATAGAGGAAGACGAAACCTTTTTGGTGAACCTAAAAAATGCC
>NZ_JAJENU010000557.1:0-2072 GCF_035615495.1 Lyngbya sp. CCY1209
TATCTGTATCGCTTTGCAATCCTCTTTAGAGGATTTGTGCTGTGAGCTTGGGAATTGATTCCCAAGCGGTTTTGTCGCTCAAATTATAACCCCTATAAGCCGATCGCAACAAAAGCTGACCAATATTTCGGATCGTCGAAGGGGGGATCTTTATCGTAATCCAACAGTTTGAAAGCGCATTCGTCTAGGTCATTTTCCGATAACTTCCAATCCCCTTTGAACCAGTTCAATAAATCCGCTTTGGTCTGCCGCCGCATCCAGGTTTGAGCCGCTTTTAACGCTTCGGCGATGCTTTTGTCCGGGTTAAATTCTTGGTAGAAGCGGATGGCTAAAAGGGCCGTGGCGAAGTCGTCCACGCACCACAAACTGCTCACCACCGAGAGGGCGCCGGCGTAGAAAAAGCCGCTGGCCAATCCGATATATTCGTCGGTGAAGAGACTGCCAATGAGCCCGGTTTCGCAGGCGGACAGCATCACCAACAGGCAGGCGGGGAGCTCCAGGTTCGCGTAGATTTCCCGGAGGGTGAGGCCCTGGTGTTCCGTGTCGAAGCGGCGACCGTCCCGGAGGGTGAGGGTGCGGCGGCCGTCGGGGTCGGGGGGTGCATCCCCCGCCAAAATGAGGGCGGAGTTGAGGGGATTTTCGCCGTCAAACCCGCCGTGGCAGGAAAAATGAACGAAAAGACTCCGGCTCAGTTGGTCGAGGGTGGCGGGGGAATTTAGGGCGACCTTGTTGGCGTCACGGTGTTTGAGGATGTGGGTGTCGGGGTCGAAGCGACGGCGGATGAATTCCACTTCCACATCGGTGTAGGGGAGGTCTTGGGTGGGGTTTTGGATGGCGAAGAATGGGCCGGCGGCGGCGGGGCGGCGGCGGGTGTGGATGTAGTCGAGAATCTGGCAACTGGGGGCGAACCGCACGCCTTCGGAAAAATAATCGATTAAGTGCGTCCGGTTTGTAGTGGGCTCTTCAGAGCGCTCTAAAGAGTGCTCTACGAGCGAGTTTGTAGTGGGCTCTTCAGAGCGCACTACGGGTAAGGCGTGGAGGGGGAACAGGTGCAGGTACAGATGGGGGACGAGGATGAGGGTGGTGCACGCGGCGCAGGTGTCGAGGAGCTCGGGGAGGTCCAGGAGTCCGGCGAGCTCGGCGAGGCGGGGGGCGAGGTGGTCGTCCCAGGTGTCTTGGCGGTAGTCGGAGAAGTAGGTTTCGTTGAACTCGTCGAGGGCCCGGCGCCGCTCGGGGGTGTAGGTGTGGGGGCGGATGTGGGGGCGGTTGTCGCGGAGGGTGACGGTGAAGGCCCAGGCGCCGAGGTCGGGATCTCGGGGCAGATACCATTGGATGAGGGCGGTTTCCGGCGTCAGGAGTCGGGTGAAGTCGGGGAGTTGGGGGCGGACGTCCCGGATGGCCTCGAACTCGGAATCGTCGATTTCGGCGAGGAGGGTTTCCCGCTGTTGGATGAGACTTTGCAGTTGGGTGGGGTGTGGGGTGTGCTCGGTGGGGTGTGGGGTCGTTCTGCTTCCCGTCTCCCCATCTGCCTGTTCTCCATTTCCCTCTCTGCTTGTCTCTCCGTCGCCGAAGGACTGTTGCAGGGCGGCGATTTCTCGGTTGAGTTGGCGGTAGCGTTGCTGTTGTTCGGGGGTGGCGTTTTTGGGTACGAGGTCCGCGCCGCTGAGGAGTTCGAGGAGGGTGCGGGATTTGCTGCGCTCGACGGTGAGGAGGGCTCGGTCGTAGCGTTCCAGGTGGATGCAGGCCTGCACCATTTTACCGTAGAGGGGCAGGGCGTCTTCGATGAGTTGGCGTTTGGTGTCGGGGGAGGTGGCCCAGTTGCGGCTTTGTTCGACGGCGCGGATGGCGTTGTCGTAGCCGAAGATGGCGGTTTCCCAGTTTTGTTCCTCAAATCCCAAGTCGCCGAGGTTGCGTCCGGTTTGCAAGCAGTCCAGGGGTAAAGTTTCGGGGGTTCTGACTAGCAAGGAGTCTCGGTAGCAGGCGATCGCATCTTCAATGTTCTGTGCCCGCTCTCCCCGGATGCGGTTACGGTAGGCATTCCCCAGATTATTTTGGGTCATCGCCCAGTCTTC
>NZ_JAJENU010000558.1:0-19665 GCF_035615495.1 Lyngbya sp. CCY1209
TCTTAAGTAATCCAAAGCTGGATTCTCAAAGGCATTATCAAAGTGCCTCTACACGCTCAATAATTGCGCTTACTTTAAGATGGCCGAGGTCTTCCAGGTGGCCGGCGGTTTGGGTCACGGCTTCTTGGCAGGCCTCGGAAGCGGTGCCGACGGGGGGAATTTCCGTGGAAACGGCGATCCGCAGGCGATCGGGGGGGCGGCCGGCGGCGGACAAAAATGAAGCCTCTGGATCGGGCAACCAGTAGGGATCGCCGGTGATGTAGCCGGACATCATGTCCAGCAGGGCGGCGGCATCGGCTACGGTGCGGGCGATCGGGCCGTTGGTGGAAATGCCGTTCTGGTAGTCGCCCACGGGGGCGTGGGACACTCTGCCCCGGCTGGGTTTGATGCCCACCACGCCGCAGCAAAAGGCCGGACCCCGGATGGAGCCGCCGCCGTCGGACCCCTGGGCGATCGCACAGAGTCCCGCCGCCACCGCCGCCGCCGCCCCGCCGCTGGAACCCCCGGGGGTATAGTCCGGGTTCCACGGGTTGCGGGCGGGGGGAAATCCCTCGGGTTCGGTGTAGGGGAGCGAACCGAGTTCCGGGGTGGCGGTTTTGCCCAAAATGATGAATCCGGCCTCGCGGATGCGGGCGACTACTCCATCGTCAAAGGCGGCGACCCGATCCTTGAGGACCTGGGAACCGTAGGAGCAGGGGACTCCGGCGACGGGGTTGAGATCTTTGATGGAGATGGGGACGCCCCAAAACGGGGGGACCTCGGCGCCCGGTTTGGCCAGGGCTTCGGCGCAGGTGTGGGCGCGGGCGATCGCAGTTTCCGCCGTGACGGTAAAGTAACAGCCCAGTTGGGGATTGAACTGTTCGATGCGATCAAGGTATAGTTCCACCAACTCCACGGGGGAAATCTCCCCTTTGCGGATCAGTTGCGCCTGTGCGAGGGCGGGGGCAAATGCCAGGTCATTTGGATTCATCGCATTTGAGGAGATACTCTAGAAAGGTTTGGGCGACGACCGAGAGCTGTTTGCCGTGCAAATAGGCCGCGTACCAGCGCCGCTGGATGGGGAAGGACTCGACGTCCAAGATGGCGAATTCTTTGCTGTCCCCCTCCGAGTATAAGGTGTGTTGGGAGAGGACGGAAATTCCTAATCCCCCCGCGATCGCCTGTTTGATGGCCTCGTTGCTCCCTAATTCCAACCGCACCCGCACCGAGATTTTGTGCTTCTCGAACAACTTCTGCACGGCCCGCCGGGTCCCGGAACCGGATTCCCGCATGATGAAAGGTTCGTCGTCGAGGGCTTTGATGGGGATGTTTTTTTCCCGAGCCCGGGGGTGGTCGGCCCGGGCGATGACCACCAGGGGATTATCTAAAAAGGATTGGCTGCATAGGTCGATGTCTTCGGGGGGCTGGCTCAAGATGTAGAGGTCGTCTTTGTTTTCGAGCATCCGCTCGGTGATCTGCTCGTGGTTGACGACTTGCAGGGCGATGTCGATCGCCGGATAATGCTGGCAGAACGATCCGAGCAGTCGCGGGATGAAATATTTGGCCGTCGTCACCACCGCCAGCCGCAACCGCCCCTGTTTCGCGCCCTTGAGGTCGGCGACGGTCATCTCGAAGTTGTCGAGCCGTTCAAAGACATCTTTGCAGGTGGCCAAGAGTTCCCGGCCCGCATCCGTCAGGTACAGTTGTTTGCCGATTTGCTCGAATAGGGGCAAGCCCACCCCTTGGGCGAGGTGTTTGACTTGGCTGGAAACCGTCGGCTGGGTGATCAGCAATTCCTCCGCCGCCCGGGTAAAGCTGCCGTGGCGGGCGACGGTTTCAAATACTTTTAATTGGTGCAGGGTCGCCTGAATCAAGGGCTGTTTCCTCCGCAGAATGGGCGATCGTCGGGAGCGGGTCGGCTTCGCCGAGACATCCCCCCCCAGTCGGCACTGGACTACAGACACGATCATACCCTCCCCGCTCCGATCTGGCTTTTTCACCCGCGAGTCCCCGCCATTTCGAGCCGGGGGGGCGATCGCCGGCGATCGTCCCGAGTCGTCGAGGATTTTGCCAGTCGATCGCCCATTTGACGAATTCACCGCCGATTTGAAGGGGGCCGGGGCGATTGAATCGCGATCGGTTTTTCGATTCAATTCGCCGGGAAACCTTGACAAATTGGCTGCTCCGTGTATCAACCGGGCGGGGCAAACTCCTGAGATAACGGGAATGACGGCATGAGTTTACAAGATTTAATATTATTTTTTCCCATTTGATGATATGGGAGGACGATCCTTGTTTTGAAAATCGCCAAATGTAGCTTTTTGAAAAGAAATATAAACAAATGTTATGTAAATATTAACAATATTCAAGGTTAACTGAATCCATTTGTTGATACTATTTTAATGATTCGGCAAATCGACCGAAATAAAGAGCGATTCCTAAGAAGGGAGATATAAAGGAGTTATGGCTTACTCTCAAACCCAAACCAAATCAAAAGCCGGGTATCAGGCTGGTGTAAAAGACTATAAGCTGACGTATTACACGCCGGATTACACGCCCAAAGACACAGATATTCTGGCTGCATTTCGCGTTTCTCCTCAACCCGGTGTTCCCCCCGAAGAGGCCGGGGCAGCCGTCGCGGCAGAATCCTCCACCGGAACCTGGACGACGGTGTGGACCGACCTGCTGACGGATCTCGATCGCTACAAAGGTCGCTGCTACCACGTTGAACCGGTTCCCGGCGAAGACAACCAGTATTTCTGCTTCGTCGCCTACCCCCTCGACCTGTTTGAAGAGGGTTCCGTCACCAATATGCTGACCTCCATCGTGGGGAACGTATTCGGATTCAAGGCGCTGCGGGGCCTGCGTCTGGAAGATATGCGGATTCCGGTCGCCTACCTGAAGACCTTCCAAGGTCCCCCCCACGGGATCACCGTCGAGCGGGACAAACTGAACAAGTACGGCCGTCCCCTGCTGGGCTGCACCATCAAGCCGAAACTGGGTCTGTCCGCCAAGAACTACGGCCGCGCCGTCTACGAGTGCCTGCGAGGCGGTCTGGACTTCACCAAAGACGACGAAAACATCAACTCCCAGCCCTTCATGCGCTGGCGCGATCGCTTCCTGTTCGTCCAAGAGGCGATCGAAAAATCCCAGGCCGAAACCGGGGAAGTCAAAGGTCACTACCTGAACGTCACCGCCCCCACCTGCGAAGAAATGATGAAACGGGCCGAATTCGCCAAAGAGCTCGGCACCCCGATCATCATGCACGACTTCTTCACGGCTGGTTTCACCGCCAACACCACCCTGGCCCGCTGGTGCCGCGACAACGGCATTCTGCTGCACATCCACCGCGCCATGCACGCCGTTGTTGACCGTCAGCGTAACCACGGCATCCACTTCCGCGTCCTCGCCAAGTGTCTGCGGATGTCCGGCGGCGACCACCTGCACTCCGGCACGGTCGTCGGTAAGCTCGAAGGCGAAAAAGGCATCACGATGGGCTTCGTGGACTTGATGCGGGAAGACCACATCGAAGAAGATCGCTCTCGCGGTATCTTCTTCACCCAAGATTGGGCCTCCATGCCCGGTGTCATGCCCGTGGCGTCCGGTGGTATCCACGTCTGGCATATGCCCGCCCTGGTGGAAATCTTCGGCGACGATTCCTGCCTGCAGTTCGGCGGCGGAACCCTGGGACACCCCTGGGGGAACGCTCCCGGCGCGACGGCTAACCGCGTCGCCCTGGAAGCCTGCATTCAGGCGCGTAACGAAGGCCGCAACCTGTTCCGCGAAGGCGGCGACGTCATCCGCGAAGCCTGCAAGTGGAGCCCTGAACTGGCCGTGGCTTGCGAACTGTGGAAGGAAATCAAGTTCGAGTTCGAGGCGATGGACACCCTGTAAGTCCCCGGAGATTTCGGGAGGGATTTGGATTGGGCGTATCCGGTCTGACTTGACAATTTCGGAGAGCTGCGGATACAACTCAATCCAATATCTCAAACTAGAAGTCTCGATTGGGGTTGGTCTCGGAACATGGATATCAAAAAAGTTGCCAAGGACACGACCAAGGTACTGACGAGTTACCTGACTTACCAGGCTGTCCGGACGATCGCGAATCAGTTGCGGGAAACCAATCCGGGTTTGGCGATCTGGCTCAACGGGTTTTCCTCGACGGGCAAAATTCAGGACGGCGAGGTTTACCTGCAGGAGTTATTCCGGGAAAACCAGGAACTGGCGTTTCGGGTCCTCACCGTGCGATCGCATCTGGCCGAAGAGATCGCCGATTACCTGCCGGAAATGGTCCGCGCCGGAATTCAGCAGGCCAATATGGAACACCGCCGTCATTACCTCGAACGCATGACGCAACTGAGTGTTTCCGAATCCAACCCCCAAACCGAATCGACCCCCGACTCGGAACCTCACCCCTAGCGGTGCGTTCGGGTCGAGGGGTGGAAAACTCAACATATCGACCCCCAACAATTACACCGAAAACGAACCATGCAAACACTACCCAAAGAGCGCCGTTACGAAACTCTCTCCTACCTGCCCCCCCTCACCGACGCCCAAATGCAGAAGCAGATCCAGTACATCCTGGAGCAGGGCTTCATCGCCGGGGTCGAATTCAGCGAGTCCTCCGCACCCGAACAGCACTACTGGACCCTCTGGAAGCTGCCCCTGTTCAACGCCACCACCGTCCGGGAAGTGATGGCCGAGATCGATGAGTGCCGCCGCGAGTATCCTAAGTGCTTCATCCGCGTCATGGGCTTCGACAACGTGAAGCAGTGCCAGGTTCTTAGCTTCATCGTCCACCGTCCCTCCGGTTCGCTGTACTAAACTCGAACCTGACGGCGCGATCGCTTTGATCTAAACAACCAATTTGTGCAAATCTTGAGGCAGGGAGAAATCCCTGCCTTTATGATTGAACGAAAATCATCAATTCCAGGAATGCTCTATCAGCCCCAGGTGTTCGTGAACCGACACCCTCGCCTCCTCATGTTCGTGTTGATCGTCGCCATCGGCATCGGGGTGGCCTTTCGCTTTGTCGCCCTCGATCGCAAAGTGTACTGGCATGATGAAGTTTACACCAATTTGCGATCGGCCGGCTTCACCGCCGAGGAAGTGAGTGCGGACTTATTCGGCGATCGCATCTTTTCCCCCCCAGATCTCCTCAAATACCAGCGCCCCAAACCCAAGAGCACCGCCGCCGACACCGTCGAATCCCTCAAAACCAACCCCCACCACCCGCCCCTGTACTATCTCATCGCCCGGGGTTGGATGAAAGGCTTCGGCGGTTCCATTTTCGCCTCCCGCCTGCTTCCCGCCCTGATCAGCCTCATTTCCCTGCCCCTCATCTACGCCCTTGCCTGGGAACTCTTCCAATCTCCCCTCATTTCTTTAACCGCCACCACATTACTCGCCCTCTCTCCTTTTGACCTACTGTTCGCCCAAACCGCCCGCCAATATAGCTTAATGACGGCACTCATCATCGCCGCCAGCTTGGTTTTGCTCAAAGCCGTCCGCACTGACCATTGCTTCTGGTGGGGATGTTACATTTTCGCCTGCACCTTGGGTTTGTACACCCATCTCTTTTTTAGCCTCGCGATCGCCGGCCACGTCGCCTGGAGACTGTTAATTTTCTTGTCCGAACCCCCGCCCGTTATCCCGTCCCGCGGCCGTTTTTCGATTCCCAAATTTCCGGTCGCCATCCTTTTACTTCCGATTCTTTATAGCCCCTGGATTTTTATTATTATCAATAATTTTTCTGACCTGCAATCCCGTACTAGCTGGGCAGAACAATCGGTCGATTTGCTCCACTTGGCTAAATTTTGGATCCTCGGTTTCACGTCTTTATTGGTCGATATCGATTTCGGATTTTATAATGTCTGGACTTACGTTTTTCGCCTGCCGTTTTTGCTCCTGATTCTGGCGGCCCTATTTTATCTCGGCGAGATGACCGATCGCCCGACTCGCCTATTTATTCTCACCGCAATTTTTGTGCCATTTATCTTGTTGGTGTTGCCGGATTTGTTGCTGGGAGGACAGCGATCGGCTGTCACACGCTATTTGATTTGTTGCTTTCCGGCTGTTCAAATTTCCGTCGCCTTTTTGCTGGGAACTCACCTCAGCACCGGCCGCCAATCCTTGTTCGATGGGGAATATCTCTGGCGGGGAATTTTCGCCCTGCTGCTGACGGCGAGTCTCGTTTCTCTCGGCATGAGTGCCACTGCATCGACCTGGTGGAGCAAAAACCTCAGCTATTTTAACGCTCAAATTGCCACACAAATTAACGCGGCGGATGCCCCGGTTTTGATTGCCGATTCGGGTAACGGCACGAATATGGGCGACTTGATTTCCCTCGCTTACTTGCTCGATGATGATGTGGAATTGATTTTGATGGACCCGGAACCTAATTTATCCCTGATTCCCGAAAATTCGACTCTCTTCCTATTTCGACCCTCCGAAAACCTGCGCGAATTGGTTGAGGCGAAATACGGACAACTCGAACCGGCTATAGAAGCCCGACAACTCTGGAAATTGAAATGACGGGTTCACATTTTTTTGACTTGAGCATGGGGACACATTTTTTTTCCGCTTCCCCTTTCTTTTTTGTTTTTTTCGTGCTATTATTTTTATAATGGGAATAGGCGACAAAATTTTATTTTTGCAACCACTCCCATTATGGAGAATATAGTCAAATCCTACCACGAGTCGCCGCCATCCGTCAACCCTTTCTTTCGCGGCGCGATCCCACCCATTTCACGATCATACAAAATCAACTTTCGGGGTGCCGGGGCGCCAACCTTGCGCCCTTTCGCCGAATTTGATATCAATTAGGAACAGTCGGTCAAATAGTCGCTCCAAACATAACCTTCGTAGGGTTGAATAATGCGAGTCCACTCCGGTCCCTCGCTGCCGTCCGTCACCCCCACGGCGACCACTTCCCCGTTATCCAAAGTGCCGATAATGTCTCCCCCCGGAGTCGCACGCACATTTAAAGGCGTCCCGGTCGGGTCGGCGACGGTACAGTAACCCGCCGCAGTTTGGGCAATTGGAAAGGGTTCAGATTCCTGGGAAGAAAAACTAGGGATTGCGATCGCATCCGTTCCCAAACCCGTCAACGAAGCGATCGCACTCAGCGCGAGAACGAAATGCCAAGATTTTGCCAGCATTGTCTTCAGATATTCTAGAAGAAATGACAATATTTTAGTTGTCGTGCGATCGGGGTCTTCCGATTCTTTATAATTATTTAATTAACCCCGGGTTCTAATCGGCGTTGTTGGGCTTTAGCCCCCATGAACTCTGAGGCGCTAAAGCGCAACAACCAAGGGTTGGGAGTTGAACTCACGTTCTGTTAACGTTCCATCGCCTCCACCGACTTCGGAACCCCCGCCGTCAGGACTTCGCAGCCGTCCGGCGTCACCAACACGTCATCCTCAATTCGGACGCCAATTCCCCGCCACCGTGCGTCCACTTCCGGCTGTCCTTCCACGGGTTTGATATCCGGGGCGATATAAATCCCCGGTTCCACCGTCAACACCTGTCCGGGTTGCAACAATTGCGGTTCTTCGCCCCACTGATAAACGCCGACATCGTGCACGTCCAACCCCAGCCAGTGGCCGGTGCGGTGCATATAAAAGGGTTTATATTTTTCTTCCTTGATAATCTCCTCGATATCCCCTTGCAGCAATCCCAAATCCATCAATCCTTCCACCAGAACCCGCACCGCCGTTTCGTGGAATTGTTTGTAGGGATTGCCCGGTTTGACCTGTGCGATCGCAGCAATTTGAGCTGTCAAAACCAACTCATAAATCGTCTTTTGTTCCCGGGAAAACTTGCCGTTGATCGGAAACGTCCGGGTGATGTCGGCGTTGTAATACCCGTAAGAACAACCGGCATCAATCAATAATAAATCCCCGTCTTCCATCCGGCGATCGTTCTCAATGTAGTGGAGGATGCAGGCATTTTTTCCGGAGGCGACGATGGAAGGATAGGCGGGGGTTCCACCGTGTTGTTGGAACAGATATTCGAGTTCCGCTTGCACCTGATATTCGTACTGTCCGGGTCGGGCAAATTCCCGCGCCCGCTCGTGGGCCTCCACGGAAATTTGCGCCGCCTTTCGCATCAGTTCCAATTCCGATTCACTTTTCACCAACCGCAGGGGGTGGAGGAGGGTTCCGGCATCTTGAATGGCGATCGGTCCGGTGCCGTGTTTCGGATAAACCCGCATCAACTTTTGCCAGTGGTTGAGGACGGTTTCGTTGAATTTTTTATCCCGTCCCAAACGGTAATAGATGCGATCGGCTTTTTGGAGGTATTGGGGCAGTTTTTCGTCCAATTCATCAATTGAATAAGCCTCGTGAGCCCCATAAACGGTTTTGGCGTCGTCAACCCCGACCCGGTATCCCGTCCAAGTTTCCTTTTCCGGATCTTTGGGTTGGACGAATAAGACGAACTTGTGTTCTTCCTGGTGGGGGGCGAGGACGGCGACGGCATTGGGTTCGTTAAATCCGGTGAGGTAGAAAAAATCGCTATCTTGGCGGTAAGAATATTCTACGTCGTTGTGCATGACGGCCATCGGTGCACTTCGGAAAATCGCCGTACCGCCGCCAATTTTTGCCATCAACCGTTCGCGACGTTGTTGATATTCTGCTGGTGTGGTCATCTGTCAGGTTGCCTGATTATCCATTTATTTTTTATTGCAGCAATAGCCAGAACAGTTCGGATATAGACCGATGGTGGAACCCGGACGATGGAGGTGGTTTCGCCCGATCGCCTGTTGCCTCTTGGCTATTGCCTGCCATAACAGTTTAATCGATTCATTCACAATAAAGAAACCCGGCTTCTTCGAGAGGCCGGGTCAAAATTTCCAACGGATTTCCGAGTCGGATTAGAGGACTTGGGCGAAGCGTTCTTTCTCGGGAACTTCAGTATATTCCGCCACAATTTGCCTGAATTCGTCGCCGTCGATCGTTTCTTTCTCGATCAGCAGGTCAACGAGGCGGTCCATGACCACCCGATTTTCGCGAACGATCTGGCAGGCGTCGTTGTAGCAATGTTCGGCGATCGCCCGAATTTGAGAGTCGATGCGGGAAGCGATCTGGTTGGAATATTCAGTGCGGGTCGCCAAATCCCGGCCCAGGAACACCTCGCCCTGCTGGGATTCCAGGGACAGCGGACCGAGGTCAGACATCCCGTAGCGAGTCACCATCTGGCGGGCCATCCCGGACACCTGCTGTAGGTCGCCGCCGGCGCCGGTGGTGACTTCCGCATCGCCGAAGATGACATCCTCCGCCGCGCGGCCCCCCAGAGCCCCCGTAATCCGGGCCATAATCTGCGCCCGAGAAATCAGGCCTTGGTCTTCGTCCGGCATGAACCAGGTCAAGCCCCGAGCCTGTCCACGCGGGATCAGGGTGACTTTCTGAACCGGATCGTGGGCGGGGATGAGAGTGCCAACGATCGCGTGTCCGACTTCGTGGTAGGCGATCAGGCGCTTGGTTTTGCCGTCGAGCAGGGGAGTCCCTTCCATGCCGGCGACGACGCGATCGACCGCATCATCGATTTCCGGCATGGTGATAGCCTCTTTGCGGCGGCGGGCCGTGAGGATGGCGGCTTCGTTCAACAGGTTCGCCAGGTCCGCCCCGGTAAATCCGGGGGTGCGGCGGGCGATGGCTTCCAAAGACACCTCATCGGCCAATTTCTTGTTGCGGGCGTGGACTTCCAAAATCGACAGGCGGCCCTTGATGTCGGGGGCATCCACGATCACCTGGCGATCGAAGCGTCCCGGACGCAGCAGGGCGGAGTCGAGGACGTCGGGGCGGTTGGTGGCGGCGATAATGATGATCCCCGTGTTGCCCTCGAACCCGTCCATTTCCGTCAGCAACTGGTTGAGGGTTTGTTCCCGCTCGTCGTTGCCGCCGCCGATGCCGGCGCCGCGCTGCCGTCCCACGGCGTCGATCTCGTCGATAAACACGATACAGGGGGCCGTTTCTTTGGCTTTTTTGAACAGGTCGCGCACCCGGGATGCCCCCACCCCGACGAACATTTCCACGAATTCCGAACCGGAGATGCTGAAGAAGGGAACCCCAGCTTCCCCGGCGATCGCCTTAGCCAGGAGGGTTTTACCCGTTCCGGGCGGTCCGACGAGGAGCACGCCCTTGGGAATGCGGGCGCCGACGGCGGTGAAGCGTTCCGGCTTCTTCAAAAAGGTGACGACCTCCTGCAACTCTTCCTTGGCTTCCTCGACGCCCGCCACGTCGTCGAACAGAACGCCAGTTTTGGCTTCCATCGAGAACCGGGCCTTGGATTTGCCAAAGTTCATGGCCTGACCGGGGCCTCCCGGGACGTTATTGGAGCGGCGGAACAGGAAGAACAGCCCCGCGATCAGCAAGATCGGGAACACCAAATTCCCCAGCAGCCCCCAAATCGCCCCGTCGTTGCGGGGGGGATGGGAGTCGAAGCTGATGTTGGCATCCCGCAGGCGGGACACCAATTCCGGCGCGTTATTGGGCAGGTCCACCCGCAGCCGCTGAACTCGATTGTCCAGTTGAGGATCGACCGCCTCCACGATCGCTGTCCGACCCCCTTCGTAGAGATCAACGCTGGTGACGCGCCCGGCGTCCAGGTAGTCCAAGAATCGGCCGTAGCTCATGCGAGTGCTTGCCGTATTGTTTTGGGCGATATCCGTCGGGGATGTCGCAAACGCCCCCTGCCACAGGAAGAACCCGATCACGAGGGCCGGGATCGTCCAGAGCAGGATGGTTCTCCAAGATGTTTTCATAAATTCAGTTGCCTCTGTATCCTAGACATCAAGCTTTTTAAAGCGCAGCCGGGTGGACGGCTCGAGTTGAAGATATTCATAATCTTAACTAAATTTAACGTAACAATCCGTAATAAAGCAACTCGGACGGGGGAGTGGGGAAAAATTGACAATTGACAATTATCCATTCATTTGCCGGCTTCGTGCCCCTCGGCCCCAGTGGCCTCATAGGCTTCCTCCGCCCCACCGAGTACCGAGCACACCCGGATCTTTGTGGGTGAAAGGAAAATCTTCGTGGACGCAACTGGCAAAAGATGAGGCATTATAATTTTGAGTCTTCGAGAAGTAACGGATTTTTTAGATGATTGACAAACATCCCGGACCCGGACAATCTCCCTTAGCCAAAGCTTCCACAACCACCAAAGTCACCACTGCCGGTGTCGGGGGGCGATCGACGATCCTCAGCATTGACCTGGGGCGAACCGCGACCAAAGCCGGCGTGACGCGCAACCCGGGCGACGTGGTGTTTATCCCCTCCAACGTCGCCCAACTGAGTGTGGAAAAAGCTCGGGGGGGCGGTTTTGAATCCAAAAATACCGACCCGCTGTTGGATCTCTGGTTGGAATACCAGGGTACCGGCTATGCGGTGGGGCAACTCGCGGCCGACTTCGGCGCCAGTTTATTCGGTGGCAACCCGGAGGAGAATCCCTCCAAGATCAACGATGCCCTGATCAAGATCTTCGCCTGCGTGGGGTATTTCAATTTAAAAGGAGATCTCGACGTGGTGCTGGGCCTGCCTTTTTACTCTCAGGAGCAGTTCGAGCGGGAGAAAGAGCAGATCGTCAGCCTTCTGAGCGGTCCGAATACGTTGATCTTCCGGGGCGATCAGATCGTCGTCGATATTAAGAGCGTCCGCGTCATGCCGGAGGGATACGGTAGTTTGATCTGGTGCGAAGCTCAAGGGGGTAAGGATATGCCCAACTTCGCCGAGCTCTCCGTGGCGGTTGTGGATGTCGGACACCAGACCACCGACTTTCTGACCGTGGACAAGTTCCGGTTCGCCCGGGGGGTTTCCCAGAGCGAAGTGTTTGCCATGAGCAAGTTTTACGAGCAGGTCGCCAGCAAGATCGAGGGCGCCGACTCCCAATCCCTGTTCCTGCTCGAAGCGGTTCACAAACCCCAGGGGCAGCGCTTCTACCGTCCTCGGGGGGCGACCAAACCGGCGGATTTGGATGCGATCGTGCCGGAATTGCGGAAAGTCTTCGCCCGGGACCTGTCCGATCGCCTGGTGAAATGGCTGCCCGAACGGGTAACGGATGTCGTCATTACGGGGGGCGGCGGCGAATTCTTCTGGCAAGACCTGCAACCCCTGCTCAAAGAGGCTCAGTTGCGGGCGCACCTAGCCCAGCCGGCCCGCCAAGCCAACGCCCTCGGACAGTTCGTTTACGGAGAAGCTCAACTCGCCAAACGGTAGTCGAGCGGGCCGCCGATTCTCCCGCCGGACCTCAACCCCGTCGGGTTTCGCCCGGCGGGGAGTCGGTGAGATGGGCTGCGGCGAACCGGACTTCTGATACACTGGGGTCATCTGATTTCGGGTTTGCCGGTACGTCTGAACTCTCAACTATGCTCTGGGCTAACAAAAAACTGACTCAATCTGTTACGTTTACGGAGGATGCCGCCGATCAAGCGCTATTGGAGGCGATCGAAAAAGAGCTGTCTCTGACGAAATATCAAACCTTCAGCAACCTCTGCAAGCAAGCCCTGTGGCAGTTTCTGTCCGTTTCCGGTTCGGCGCCGGGCGCGACGACACCGGCCGCGACGGCTTCGGAAGCGCCGGGCGATCGCCCGTTTCCCCCCCCTCCCAACCTGCGGCGCATCGAAGAGGGTCTCTCGAAGCTTCAGACGCAATTGGCGGAGTTGGACCGTCGCGTTCAGACTCCGACTCAGAGCCACTCAACCGAGCCACTCGAAAAACAGGTGCTCCAACTCGCCCAGCAACTGGCCCAATTCCAAACGGCGATCGCCCAGAAACTCGATGTCGCCACGGATGCGATCGCCCAAGCGTCCCAAATGTCACCGCCGACTCGGCACAACGGCGAACCGCCGCCGGATGCCGCCCCTGCCCCCCCGCCGGAACCGCCCGCAGAAGAGGAAACCGATCCGCTCCTCAAGCGCCTGAGTTCCCTGGTGGACGATTTTTGATTCCCCCCGGCTCCCCCGATCAGGACGACTGGAATGCTCGATGAAAGTCCCAGATTTTGGGCGTGGATTCGATGTCTAAATTCCGACCTTCTACGACCACGGAAGCAGCCCAATTTTCGCCCAAATTCAGGGGTTTTAAACTCCAGTTATTGACCGAATCTCCGGCGATTTTTGACAGGTATATTTCCCTGGAATTATTCCACAATATTTCCACATCTTTCAAGCCGATCAATCCGGTTCCCGTCGCTTTTAAAAAGGCTTCTTTTGCCGTCCAAAGCTGGAAAAATAGGGCGGTCTGTCGCTCCACAGGGGATTCCAAACGCAGTTTTTCCGATTCGCGATCGCAGAAAAATCGCCGCGCCAGTTGCCACCCTTCCACGGGTCGGAACGACTCCAAATCGACCCCCACGCGCCGCTCGAAGGCGACGGCGTACAGCGCCCGTCCGCCGGAATGGGAGACATTAAATTGGAGTTTTCCGCCCTCATTTCCGGTTGTCAAATAGGGTTTTCCGCGATCGCCGTAACCGAAGGTCAAATCTTCCGGAGAAACGCCGGCCAAGGGACTCAAAATTTGGCGCAGGATGCCGCGGGCGACCGTGAAATGAATGCGATCGCGATCGAAGCGAAACCGCCGCGCCCGTTCCCCCTCGTCGGGGGCGAGAAGTTTTTCAAATCGATGAATTTGAGCCGGCTCCAAATTGAGGTCGGCCTGCCAAATTTGCACGGGATTCGATGGCGCTTTCAACAATTCGAGTGTGGGACGGGGGCGAAAATTGACAACCGACAATGATCAATTAATATCGGGTTCGGGAGGGCAATTGCAGGATGGATTCGTCATCTGGCAGTAAGGCGGGTTGTTCCAAGGCGCTCGGCGCGGGTTGAGTTTCCCCGCCCTCCATCTCCTCTTCGTCGAAATCGACCTGAATATCCGCCCCGTTGATAATCGCTCCCAGGAGGCGGGGGCGGTATTTTTTGGACTCCGCTTCTTCATCGTCCTCTTCCATCAACTGATCCGCGAGTTGATTCATCTGAGCCGACGCGGTGCAACTGGGCCGGGCCACCATCACCATGCCGTCCGTCAGGGGTTCGAGGGTCAGGGCATCGTTGTTGTCGCTCAAAGCGGGTGCATCGACGATCACCGCGTCGAATCGATGGCGAGTTTCCCGCAGCAGTCGGCGCATCTCGCTCGATTCGAGTACCGTCGTCACCCCCCGCAGCGGCCCCGGAGAGGGAATAACGTAGAGATTGGCGATATCGGGGACCAGGCGGATGCACTCGTTCAAATCCCCGTAATAGCGCAGCGGCTCCACCCGCCCCTGGGGATCGGGGGCCAACCGCAATTTTTCGACCCGGGAGGGCGATCGCAGATCCGCCTCGATCAGCAGCGTCCGCTTTCCGGCCCGGGCCGTGGCGATCGCCAAATTGTAAGCCGTCAGCGTTTTGCCCTCCGGCCCCTTCGTGCTGGTGATCAGCACCACTGTGGGGGCGGTTTCGGTGCCGCGGAACAAACTGCTCCGCACCTTTTCGTAGGCTTCCAAATAGGGCGATCGAGGATTGAGGAGCAACGGCATCTCCTCAAAATGGTCGTCCAACAGCATGACATTGGGCACGACCCCGAAAACCGGCACTTCCCGCTCCCGGAACGCCCCCTGGATTTCCTCCCAGGTGTAGAATTGGCCGCTCAACATTCCCAACACGAAAATCAGCACCGCACCGCCGACGACCCCGCCAAATCCGCCGATCGCCATCACCAAAATCAAATTGGGCGGGGGCGGAGGTTCCTCCACATCCGGGGCAAACGCCTCCTGAGCCACCTGCAAACTACTGACGGTTTCCGCCTCCGCCGCCTGGGCATCAGCCAACTGGGCCTGCATTTTGTCGTAGAGCGCCTGTTTGTAAGCCACCTGTTGCTCCAAGCGGAGTTTCTCCATTTGCTTGTTGGGGATGGTGGCGTACTCCCGGCGCAATTTTTCCCCCACCTCCCGGGTACTTTCGATCTGTTGAACCAGGGTTTCTTTCTCAGTTTGCAGGGCGATCAAATTTTGGGCAAGCTGCTGTCGGGCCGGGTCTAGGGCCGAATCGACCCGAATTTGGTCAACCCGTCTCAGGGGGGCGACGATCCCGTCCCCACCAAGGACTTCCGAAGCCCGCTCCTGCAATTGTCGCTCCGCGGCCTGTTTTTGCTTGAGCAGTTCCGCCACCGGTGGGTAGGCGTCCGTGTAATCCTTGCGGAGCAATTCCAACTGGGATTCAATCTGGTAGAGTTGCACCCGCAATTCGGCGATGATCGGATCGGCGGTGAGAGCCTGGGAGACATAGGCCTGATCCACCGTCAAACCCAGCCGGGATTCCAAACTGGCAATTTGGGCGTCGAAGGCTTCGAGTTGGAGTTGCAACTGTTCGAGCTGATTGTCATTGGCGATGATCGATTGGGGTAGCGCGCCGCTCTCCAAAGCCAACAGGGTGGCACCTTCCCGCTTGTCGTAATCTTCCAGAGTATTTTGAGCTTCCCGAAGCTCCGCTTCAGCCGGTCCCATGCGATCGCGGATGGTGTCGATAATATTGCGGAGGTGTTCGGTATTGATCAGACGACTCTGTTCGATCATCTCTTCCATCAACAGGTTCACCACCTCGACGGTGCGATCGCGGCTGGCATCTTTATATTTGACTTCAATATATCCGCCCCCCTCTTCGCTATTCTTGACCACCACCTTCAAACTTCTTTGAAACTGCCGGGGATCGAGGGCCAGACTCGTCAGCACCGTCTCGATCACCCGGGGTTGAAGCAACATCCGGTCTGTGAGTTGCTGTCCCTGTTGTCGGATGCTCTGACCCGTTTCCGAAAACAGAACCGGAGGATTTTTGTAGGTCAGGACTCCCGTCGCCTCGTAAGGGGGTTTGGGGGGGGATTCCAACATCATGCCGACCGCCCCGGAAACCCCCAAGCCGACCACGAACGTCGCCAAGCCGGCGAGTTTGTAATGTTCAAAGGCAATCAGATATCGTTTGACAATCGGTAGAGTCATAACTTCAAAATGTCCGACTTGGGGTTGGCTTGAACCTGTAGAAGAAGTGGAGGGGAATTCATCGATCGCCGCCCGTCGATCACGAGGGACGGTTTCCCCCCACCCGACACCCTAATTATTATTATCCGAATTCCCACCATTGCCCGAGTTGGTTCCCTCCTCGCCCGCCGCCGGACCGAAAAGATTTTCGGCCGAATCGGTCAGTTGTTGGAAGAAGAGGGTAAATCCCAAGATATCGCGGAAGGGTTGGGTAAACGTATTCAGGAAATAGGTAATTCGAGTGATCAGGTTGCGGTTGACGACGATCACGTCCTCGTCTTGCAGGAGGATGTTGTCCTCCGGATTGCCCATCAGCACGCTTTTTCCGTTCAGAATGCGGGTGATGGGTTGGCGTCGTTGCGGATCGTATCGGATCAGCGCAATTTCTTCGAGATCGCCGGTTTCCAGGGGGACGTTGCCGAGTACGTCAATGAAGGTGCTACCGTTGGGCAACGCCACGGCACCGACGGTATTACCGGCGTAGCTGAGAATCCGGACGGTGATCTGCTGGGTGACTAAGGTGGAATTGGCGACCAATTTGCGATCGTAGTCCCGCTCGTCGATATCGGGGGGCAGTTTCGGCACGATGATCGAATCCCCGTTGGAGAGGGAGACATCCGGGATGGCCGTCGCTTCGGCCAGGGGGGTGTACAGATCGACGATATCTTCCAGAACCCGGCCGTCTACCGTGGTGCGACACACCAAAACGGTCCGCAAGTCGGCCGTCAGGGTGGCGCCACCGGCCGCCAGCAGCGCCGTCGAGACCCGGGTGCCACCGGCCGGAAGGGCGTAAAAACCGGGTTTGACCACTTCCCCCACCACCGTCACCTGGGCCGGGGTGGGCGTGGCGGCGAGGCTGTAGGTTTCCAGCAGGTCGCGCTCGGAGCCTTGGGTAGGGCTGACTTCTTGGGCCTGGACGAGGATCACGTCGCGATCGCTCAGGCGCACGTCCGGCGGTTTCAGGCCCAGCAGCAGGGGCGTCAGCAGGTCGATTTCGCTTTCGAGCACTTTCCCGTCCGGGAGCGTCCGCCGCACCACCACCCGCCGCAGATCCGCCGCGCTGGTGGTTCCCCCAGCGGTGGTGAGGGCGACCACCAACTCGGGCGCCGAAAGGGGATAAAAACCCGGCCGGGCCACCTTTCCCGTTACCGTCACCCGCACCGGCCGCTGGTTGACGAGGGAAACCACCACCTCCGGATTTTTGACGAACCGGGCCACTCGGGACAAAATATCTTGGCGGACTTGCTCCAAAGTGAGTCCTTCCAACTCCACCAACCCGATCAGGGGCATCACCAGGGACCCTTGGGGGCCGATGGTGGCGTTGGGGACGGTCAATTCGGCCGACCGCTGGCCGTTGACGATGACATCGATAAAAATTTGGTCGCCCGGGCCGAGTTCGTAACTTTTCAGGCGATCGCCGATCGGCCCCTGAAATATGGACGGCTCCACCGGAATCGCCGACGGCTGGGTCATCGTGGGACTGTCGGGATTGCGGAACAATTCCAACAGGTCGGGCCAGTTGGGTTCGACTCGGGCCGGTTCTCCAACTCGCGGCAGGGGTTGATTGACGTAGGATTGGGGCAGGACGCAGCGGCTGGGAATTTCCGCGCGGGACTCCGAACCCCAAATCCCGATCGCCAATGGTATCGCCCCACAAATCGAGTAGAGGACAGCCAGAGAAAAGGATCGAGCGGAACGAAAGCGATCGGACATGGCGGGAGTCGGTATTAGGGAGTCGGGAGTCGGTTTGACAAGAGCCACCCCGGCAGAAAAACAAATTGATAATTATCAATTATCAATTGTCAATTATCAATTTTAAATGTCGTTGACCTTAGTGCCGTTTGAATCTCTTCGCCGAGGGATTCGGCCAGGGGCTCCACTTCCTCTATGTTACCCAAGGGCTCGATGGGGAGCAGAACGCTGACCGCCACCCAGGGGGCGCGATCGCCTTTCAGTTGGGCTTTGCGATCGGCGAAAAACCACCGGGAAGGCGCGGGGGAACCGCCGTCGGGCCAAGCGTACCACTGGAGGACGGCGTAGGTTTGCCGGGAAGTCCAAGCCCGGAAAAATCGGGCGCTGACGGCGGCGGACTCGGAATCATCCCCCCCAAATTTGAGGTGGCGGTAAGAATCCGTTTTCCACCGCTGAAACCCGTTGAGATCCATCCATTCGACGTGGGGTTGATCCTTGTAATAATTTTGGGGAAACAGCAACAGCAGCGCTTCCTCGCCGTCCCGTTCCAGGGTCTGCAACGACCATTCTTTTCCCCCCACCGGGATGAGCCTCTGGTTCGCCACAGTCCACCCCGGCACGCTCAAACCGTCTTTGCGAATGGCCTGGAGTTCAGGTAAGACGGACAGGGGCGGAAAATCCGACCAAAGCCATCCCCCCCGGAAGTAGCCGGGGAGGGTCCCCACCACCAGCAAGAGCGCCAAAAATCCCAACAGCAGCCAGTGAGACGCTTTGAAGCGGTGTTTGGGGGTGGGGGAAGCGGCGTCGGTTTCCGGAGTCGGATCAAGATTCTGGGCTGATTTGTTCATGGTTTTCGGGTTCGGGTTCGTCGGGGAAATTGTGTTGCATCCAGTTCATCAGGAGAACCAACAGACCCAACATACTGGCGGAGTAGACATCTCCTCCCCATCCCTCGTGGAGCCAGTGAAACAGGCCGTCTTGACCCGTGCCGTGAAACAAGGTGAGCAGGGTATTGCGGAGAATATTTGCCACCACGCTGGTCAAAGCCGCGCCGACCAGAAAAAGAATCGTCTTGGTTCTCGAAGCGATCGCACCCGTCCAATACAATAACATCAACCCCACATAGAGGCTGGTGAATAACATTTTCAACCCGGCGCAGTGGGGGGCGACTTCCACGATTTGCTGGTTGACGTAGAGATAGATCTGATCGACCGTCACCGGGAGGCCGAACTGGATCAGGATGAACCCGGCGACGTTGGCAATAAACTCTTGCAGGGGCAAGGCCAGCGGCTCGATCAAATAGGGCAGGTGGTTCGGGGTCGCCAGCAACACGAACAGCAGCGGCATCCGCTGCAATTTCAACCCCGGCATCCCTTTGAGCCACAGGCAAAGTCCGGCCAGGACGAGGGGAAAGGAGAGATTCACCAAATCGGAGAGGTTGCTCAGATACATGACTCCGCCGAGTCCCAGCAGAAAGCCCCCGAGGGGGTGAATGTGGTCGGGGAGTCGTTCCCACTCCTGGCGCTTCGTCCCGGCGATGTAGGCGGCGAAGGGCAAGCCGATCAGGCCGTGGCTGAAATATTCGTGTTCGATGCTGATGCTTTTGTTGAGCCAGCCGTCGTACCAGTGGAACAGCAGGGGGCCGTACATCAGGGCCAAAAGTCCGATCAGGGCCGCGCCGAGTTGGTGTCGTCCGATCGCGATCGGGAGCTTGTGCGGAATTTGCATGGCTACTGGGGGTGAAATGGGTTGGAATTGAACGGAATTCGTCTGGGGGGGAAGACACCCCATTTCCACTTTATAACGCTTCTCAATGGGGAATGGAGGCGGAAGGGGCGGAGGAGGCGGGGGGAGTGGTGGGAGCGGTGGGAGCGGGGGGAGCGGTGGGAGCGGTGGGAGCGGTGGGTGAGACATCCAGACCGCTTGGGAATCAATTCCCAAGCTAATAGCTCAAATCATCTAAAGATGATTGGGGAATTT
>NZ_JAJENU010000559.1:0-20716 GCF_035615495.1 Lyngbya sp. CCY1209
CCGCAGTTATTATAACTTCCCCAATCATCTTCAGATGATTTCGGCTATTAGCTTGGGAATTGATTCCCAAGCGGTTCAGGTGTTCGACCAGATGGGATGGCGGCGCCTTTCCTACCCATCCATTATCCCACCAGCCGGGAGATGAAATAGGGCAACACCATCGAATTTATTTTACCACATGAGTAGCCCAGGCATCTTGCCTGTAAAAAAAAGCGATCGCACCCCCTTCCCCCTAAATCCCTCTCCCCGAGGCAGAAAGATTTAGGGAGAGGGCCCTCAACCCAACCTATCCCACGCCTCCAATACCAGGCGCCGCGTGCGGTATTCTCCATAGGCTTTCATTTCATTGTTTTTTAAGACTCGGAAAGTTTCGCTGGGGAAGTCGTCGCCGTGGATGTCGGCGGGGTCCAGGATGTAGCGGAGCTCGTCCCGGGTGAGCCCGTAGAGGCGGGCGTATTTTGCATCTAATTCCGCTTTTAATATGGCGCGGCGGTTTTCGTCCCAAATGAAGGGCTCGCCGCTGTATCCCATATCCGCCGCGAAGGGTTTCATGTCGTGGGTGGTGTACACCAGTTCCAGGACGCGGCTGCTGATGTATTCGATGTCTTCTGGGGTGTACCAGTCGGGGGGGATGATGGGAAGTTGTTTGAGGATGAAAAAGCTAAAATCTATACCCCCGAGTTTTTGACGAGTTATGAAATCAAAAACAATACTATTAATATTTCCCAGAAAACAAGGCGTTTTTGGTATGTTTTCACTGCCGACAAAAATCAAGGGTGACTTATCATTTATTCCAAACCTAGGAACGAGACTCAATATAGATGTTCTTTCATCCGTAGATCTACAAGTTTTTCTCAAAGCCATCAGCCATTCTTTATCCCATCGATCGCCCAATTTATTTTCAACTTCGGTGCGATCGACCCAGTAACGCGGCGTAACAGAATAATCGGGATTTTGTTTGTCTTCGATGGACAGATTTTCAGTTTTATCTCCCTGATAAGTTCCATGTCGATGATCGAATTGCCAAAACATCTTTGCTTCATAAAGCGGAAGGCGATCGCTTCCCGGTTCGTCATAAAACAAACCGCTATCGCTAGACATATTAAACAATCCTTGCATAAACGAAATTCCCCAAGGATTTTCGCCCGTCTGTTCGTTTTCCAATACCGGAACTCGCCGATAAATTTTCTTCGTCAATTCCGCATCCGTGCGAGTTCGGAAAATTGGACAGGTTAGAGTATTGGGATTCATCAATTGTATATCTTCGGGCTGCAACTCAAATTTTCTGGATAAATCATTGACTTGATTCGGCTCCAGCAAAAAGAAAGAAAAATCAGTTGTATTTATTTCTACTTGTCCGATGACAAGCAACGCGAATTTCATCCGACTGTCAACGTCGGAAAATAATTTTCTTCGATTTTCAAAATCAAAGAGTGTCTTCAATGATTTTTTTTTCACTAAATCCCCAAAAAAATGCTGGCAAGTCGCATCCGTCGCGATACCCGTCGGAACGATAATTCCCGCATAGCCAGAATCAGAAATCAGATTTCTTGCCGTTTCTGAAAAAACGGCATAAGTGTTAATTTTTCCGGTGGCAGTTAATGGAAACCGCCGCGACTCTCGGATAAATTTATTCTGTGCGTCCGCGAAATATTTGGCATCCGCCCAAGCCTTCGCCAACTGCGGATTTTCCTGCGGCAACTTGGCGATCAACTTTTTCCGTGCCACGCTTGTTTTTGCCGAAACGATTGTATCATCCTTCCCGGCAAAAAACTCCTTTTCTGCAATTTGTAATTGTTCCCAAGGCGGATTCCCCAAAACGCAGTCAAACCCGCCATTCTCGAACACATCCGGAAACTCGATCGCCCAATGAAAAAAGCGATAAGAATCCGCCACCCGGTTCGCCGCATCTATGATGGCAAATAAAGCCGTCCCCTCCCGCGTCAACTCCTCCGCCGTCGCCCCTTCCAACACCCGATGCAAGGTCGCCGAAGTAGGAATTAACTGCAAATTCTGCAACGTCAGGGGGGTAAAAAATGCGGCCGTCCACAAATTACAAGCCGTGCGATCGCGCCACCATTTCAAATTATCCGGACTGTGCAGCAGTTGGTATTCCTCCGCCTTCCGCTTCACCTCATCCGTCGTCGTTTCCGGACTCTCACCCAAGGCCTGATACTCCTTAGCATACTCCTGGCGTCCCGCCGATTTCGGGTCTTCAAAAACCAGCGATAACTGTCCGGTTTCAATATCCTTAAGTTCCTGCTTGTTGCGCTTTTTAAAACTGGCGACAACCTTCTTATCGTCCCCCGTCATCGCCTTAAAAGCCGCGTCCGGTATCCCCTCATCCAAACAATCCACGTCCAACACCCCGACGAGGGAATTACCGCACTTAATCCGGTGGTCCAAAAAGTTCAGCGGCAACCCCCGACAGAACCCCTCAATCCACAACGCCACCTTGCACAAATCCACAGCCAAGGGATTCAAATCCACCCCATAAATACAATGTTGAATCACATCCCGAATCGCCTGTCGCAGCGGTTCGGGTCCCGGCTGTGCCTCCCCCGTCCGCACCCGGGCCAACTCCTTCCCCAAACGCCGCGCCGCCGCCAGGAGAAAGTGCCCCGAACCGCAGGCAGGGTCACAGATTTTCAGGGAGAGGAGGGCGGCTTCTCCCTCTCCCCCCAGCCCCCTCTCCCTGGGGGCGAGGGGGGGTAAGAGTTTATTGTTTCCCTCCTCCTCCGACTGGTTCCCCTTCTCCCCGAGGGAGAAGGGGTTAGGGGATGAGGGCCCCAAAGACTCCGAGGATAAAGAACTCTTGTCCCCCTTCTCCCCGAGGGAGAAGGGGTTAGGGGAAGAGGGCCCCAAAGACCCCAAGGATAAAGAACTCTTGTCCCCCTTCTCCCCGAGGGAGAAGGGGCTAGGGGAAGAGGGCTCCGAGGGTTCCAAGGGTCCCAAAAGTCCAAAGGACTGTTTAATCGTCTCCAACACTTTGGGAAGGTTATTTTCCACCTCCTCACTGGTGACTCGGACAAAATGCAGGCCCAAGGACTCCAAAAGTTCCTGTCGCTGTCGGTCCGCTTCCCGTTGGCGTTCGTGAATGGGGCCGTCTACTTCGACAATTAAGCGTTCTTGCCAACAGAAGAAATCGACAATAAAAGTTCCGATGGGATGCTGTCGGCGGAATTTGCGGTTTTCGAGTTGTCGGCGCCGCAAAGCTTGCCACAAAATCGCTTCGCTGGGGGTCGGTTCCTTGCGAAACTGTCGGGCAATTTCCAGCATCCGCTTTTGTAGGTGGGGGGGGATTTCCCATTTTCCCTCTCCCCCCGACCCCCTCTCCCTGGGGGCGAGGGGGGGTAAGAGTTTATTGTTTCCCTCCTCCTCCGACTGGTCCCCCTTCTCCCCGAGGGAGAAGGGGTTAGGGGAAGAGGGCCCCGAGGACCCCGAAGATAAAGAACTCTTGTCCCCCTTCTCCCCGAGGGAGAAGGGGCTAGGGGAAGAGGGCCCCACAGACTGCAATCGTTGGGCAATAACCGGTTCGAGCGCACTTTCGATCAACTGTCCCACCAAAGCCGGGGGGGTGTAATAAGAGCCCGTAGTTTTGCGATCGCTTCCCGTCACCAAACGGAAATAGTAAATCCCGGACTTGCACTCAATTTTGGGGTTGAAATCCAGTAAACTTTCGTAGACGCTGCCCAACTCCTCCACATCCAAGGCGCCGTAATTCACCCGCCGCCACTGACCCTTATTTTCGTACATAGACAGGTGCCAGATCGCCGTTTTTAAGTCGTGGTTGTCGATCGCATACTCGTCCAATTCCGCCAAAGATTCCGACCCGAATAAATCCCCGTTCAAAGGGGACAAATCCAACAGCCGCCCCCGCCAATTTTCGTCAAATAAAGCGAACGTCACCCGCAACCCCTGCCACAAATCCTGATATCCCTCCCGCCGATAGCTGGGTTTTTCGGCGATCGTCCGCAATCGCTCGATGCTGTAATATTCGGTGTAAATTCGCGCCTTCTCCGCGTCCGAACCCGCCAGCAGGGCGCCCCGGGACTCAGCCACCATCAAAAACAGTAGGCGGTAAATCAGCCGCAGCAGTAGGCGGTAAAAGGTGGTTGCGCCCTCTCCCCCCGGCCCCCTCTCCCTGGGGGCGAGGGGGGGTAAGAGTTTATTGTTGCCCTTCTCCTCCGACTGGTTCCCCTTCTCCCCGAGGGAGAAGGGGTTAGGGGAAGAGGGCCCCGAGAGTCCCGAGGATAAAGAACTCTTGTCCCCCTTCTCCCCGAGGGAGAAGGGGCTAGGGGAAGAGGGCCACTGAAGGAACCCCGTCCCCAAGAGCACCAGGGCCCGTTCCACCCCGTCCCGCAGGCGATCGCGCACCCGTCCCCCCTGCTGCAGGGACTCCTGGTGGTAAAATTCCAGCAGACAGCGATCGGCGTCGTCCGCATCCCGGGGAAGCCGCGATCGGTGAAACAGGCGATAAAATAGCCCAAATTCCGCGAAATTCTCCCCGTCGAGAATCTGTTCCAGGTCAAATTCGATATAACTCAACCGCGTCATCAGGCTGGAATCCCGCAGCAGACGCCACCGCAGCCCGTTCGTAACCACCGCCCACAGGTGTTCCGTGCGGTTCAGGTACTCCTGTACGAGGGCATGGGCTGAAAGCCGTGGCGTGCCACTGGGGGGGCGCTCCTCCAATCGCACCCCCGCCCCAACGATATGCACGGGAGGTTTATCCGCCCCCGGTTCGGCCCGGTGAGAAATGGCGTAGGTGAGCCCCTCCACCACCTCCGCCTTGGCCACATAAACCGGGTCATAACCCAAACTCCGCAACAGCGGCACCACCCACTGTTCCCGAGTCGCCGTCGTCGCCGCATCCCCCTCCGGTAGCCGGGAAAAAGCCCGCCGGAACGCCGCCCAGTAGGCCTTCGCATCCCCCCAGGCGATCGCAATTTCATCCGCCAACTTGTCACTTTTTCCGAGTCCGAAATCCTCAGCCGCCTGACCCTTGATATCCCCGGCCAACAAATCCGAAGTCAGGTCAGAGACAATCAAATTTCCTTCAATTTGTAACCCCGATAAATTAGCCATTGTTTCTCCTGATATAGTGCTGGGGATTAGGGAGTGGGATGATTAAATCTCCATCAATAACTCCTCCGTGTCCTCTGTGCCTCTGTGGTTTTAAAAAAAATCGCGATATTGGCAGTTTCAGATCCAACCCACTCCCTACTCCCTCCTCACCGCCGGTTGCAAAACAAACAGCCCCAAAACATCCATCGGCAACTGAGGTTTGACCTTAATTTGCCCCTCTTTCGTGATGCTGCGGACGCGGCGGTGAGATTGAGCCAGATTTTGGGCGCGAATATGGGCGATCGCTTCCAACTCCCCATCCAAGCGGTGCAGTCCCGCCAGCACCTCCGCCAGGTCCCGCCGCTTCAATACCGGGGCCATATCCGCCACGGGTTCGGCCTCCCGGATCAAATTTTGCGCCTCCTCCGGTTCCAACCACAGGGGGTTTGACGGGGGTCCGGTGAACCCCGCCACGAAACACTCCTCGGCCAGGAGCGTCTCGACTCGGGGGCTCTCAAATAAATAGCGCGATCGCAACAATAATAAAGTCGTGCGCCGCTCCACCGCGTCCGTCATCGTCAACCCGCACCGTCCGGCGATCGCACTTTCGGCATTTTCCAAACTGTCCTCCAAAATATACCGCGCCAACCCCTCCACCAGGGGATGGTTACGGCCCACATATTCGGCCCCCTCCGGCGTCGGCGAAACAAATGCAATCAGCCGCGGCTGGTCCCCCAGGCGGGGTTGCAAAACCGGGGGAATGGAAGGCAGGCGCCAACCCCGTTTCTTCTTCTGCAACGAGGCATTCAGCCGGGCACAGGCATCTTTGACGAACCGCTCCACATCGGCGGTGCTCCCCAAAACGCGATCGCTCTCCAACAATTCCCGCTCCACCTCCTCCGGCTTGATAGCCGCTTGAGCGAACCGGGTGCGGCTGACCTTTTCCCGCTCCACAGCGCGATCCCAGCTTTTGTGCACCCGCTCGACGGGGAGCTCCTCCTCGTCAAGCAGATCCAGCAGCGACAGTTGCTCGGCATCCGTTTGGCGATCGAACAGGGACTTGAACACCGCCTCAGAGACAGTGGCGCTGTCCATCGGCACGGGGACGGTGATGCCCAGGGTTCTGTGAATTTCCACCGCCTTGCGGATCAGCACTTCCAGCACGGCGCCATCGACGGGGTTATCCTGTCCGTAGAGCAGATAACTGTGTACCTCCGGGGCGCTCTGGCCGTAGCGATCGACCCGGCCTTCCCGCTGTTCCAGGCGGTTGGGGTTCCAGGGGAGGTCATAGTGCAGCACGGCGTTGAAGTGCTCCTGCAGGTTCACCCCCTCGCTGAGGCAGTCCGTGGCGACCAGAACCCGCCGGGGGTACTGGGTCAATTCTTCGAGCCGCGCCTCCCGTTCGCTTTCCGACTGTTCCCCGGTGATGGCGATGACCCGGGTTTGGTCCTGGCGCTTTTTCTCCAACCGGGTCCGCAATTCGGCCGCGAGATAGTTGGCCGTGGCGATGTACCGGCACCAGACGATCGGGTGCAGGCCCTGGTCGAGGAGTTCGGCGACGGTGGCCGCGGCGGCCTGTAGTTTGGCGTCTTTGGGGCCTTTGAGTTGTTCGGCGGATCGGATGAACTCCCGCAGTTTCCGGCGATCGCGGTCTTTGTAGGTGGACCCTCCCCCCTCGATCGCGATCGCGGGTTGGGCATCGGTGGCCTGTTCCCGGTCCGTGGGGTCGTAGGTGTAGGCGACCATCAGATCTTCGTCAATTTCCGCGATCGCCTCGGTTTCGGCGGCCTTTTCGGCCTGTTTCCCCAAGGTGGCGATCGCGGCCTCCGGGGAGGACATAACGCAGCGGATCAGGGCCAGGGCTGCCCAGTACCGCCCCCGTCGCTGGGCGTAACTCATCTCGCCGGTGGCCGTTTTCACCAGGCCCCGGGCGAAGTTGTAGGCGTCCTCGAACAGGGTTTTGTACTCTTTGGAGAGCTTGTAGGGGCGATCATGGGACGTGCGCTCCGGGAAGGGCGTCTCGTCCCCCAGCCAGCGTTTTACGTCGGCGCGGCGCCGCTGGACGAAGTGGCGGGCCAGTTCGATGCGCTGGTTTTGGGTGAGGTTGTCGAGCTCCCAGGTTGCAAAGCGGCGATCGAGCAAACCGAGAACGGACAGGAAGGATGCTTCGATGCCGCTGTGGGGGGTGGCGGTGAGTAAAATCAGGTGTTGTCGGTCGTTGTCTGCGATTTCTGCGAGCAGTTGGTGCCGCTGCTGTTGGGCGGCGCTGCGGCCTCCCGGGCGGGCGCAGGTGTGGGCCTCATCCACGATCACCAGATCGGGGCAGTGGGCGAGGAAACTGGCGCGGCGGCGATCGGATTTGGCGTAGTCCAAACTGACGATAATATGGCGGTAGTAGCCGAAAATGTGGTGGTCGCCGGCGGGTAGGGCCCGTTCCAGTTGGCCGACGGTGCCGGAGCGGATTACGGCCGCGTCAATGTGGAATTTTTGTCGCAGTTCCCGCCGCCACTGGTCGCACAGGTGGGGGGGACAGAGGACCCCTAGGCGTCTGATTTCGCCGCGATCGAGCATTTCCCGGGCGATGAGTCCCGCTTCGATGGTTTTGCCGATGCCCACGTCGTCGGCGATCAGCAGGCGGATGGTGTCGAGCCGCAGGGCCATCAGCAGGGGGACGAGTTGGTAGGGCCGGGGGCGCACGGACAGCCGCCCCAGGGACCGGAAGGGCCCGGCCCCGCTCCGCAGGCTCAACCGGGCGGCATCGAGGAGGAGTCGGGCCGCGTCGTGATCGGCGATCGCATTCGGGTCGGGGGGCGGAAATTGGGCGGGGGCGATCGCTTCTTGTTGCAGGGGTTGGTAGATGCCACAAATCTGCTCTTCGCTACCGCTCAGGGGCCGTAGGCGGACGACTTCGGGCAGCTCGGAGGGGAGTACGATCCAGCGGCGATCGCGGCAGGTAACGACGGCACCCGGCGAAGGGCGGAACGGTTCGGTCATCGAAGGGGAAAAGGGATCATTTTGAGTGGCTCTCAGAGCAGTATATCCCGGAAAAGGACTGATTTCAAGCTGTATTAAAAAAACTTTGATAGCAACCGCCAAGGCAGTTAGGACAGCTCTTCCTACTCCCTACTCCCTTTCTACAGATCGCAATGTCCGAACCGTTCTGTCCGTGGCTATACATTTCTGAGGATGACGAAGTTTCACATTTCTTAAAAATCCGCGACGGTGCCGATCTGAGGGGGTGGGGAGTAGAATGGAAGGGTTTCCACCATCGGGAAGGCAAAACCGGGCGATGGGCGGACTTCGCGATCGCGCCCCGAGCCGAAAGCTGATGGCTATATTAACCGGAGAAAATCATGGGATTGATTTCTAATTTAAAAGGAAATGCGGGAGTCGTCTCGCAACGGCAGCTCGAATCGGAGTATGGCAGACTGTTGGTTGAAAATGAGGCGATCGAAGTCGGATTTCACGTTTTTCGAGATACGTTTATTTTCACCAACTACCGCCTGATATTGGTGGACGTTCAGGGGATGACGGGCAAAAAGATCGAATATTTGTCGATACCTTACGGCAAAATCACCCAATTCAGTATCGAGACAGTGGGACATTTCGACTCCGACGCCGAGTTGAAAATTTGGATCGGCAGCAACCCGATGCCGCTGGAGAAAAAATTCAACAAAAACGTCGATATTTACGAGGTGCAGAAAGTGCTGGCGACTTATACCCTCAAGTGAATCTATAAACCGGGTTTCACGGAAACGATAGTTCGATTTGAGTTGACAACAGTTCATCCGGGAAGCGACGGCCCCGCCCGGGTTGGGGGTGACGGGGTGCGGGGAGTCGGCGGCGATCGCGACGGTTGACGAAAAAAACCTCCGTAAACGGAGCGAAAAAGGAGGGGCGAAAAGACCATCAAAATTCCGTGGAAATACGACGGAGGAAGGGGAAGCAGCGCACCGATGGGGGGAGAGGCACCGAACCCAACTTCATACGGGTCAAGATGTTCTCCCCACACCATCCGGAGCGACGCCGGCGCGGAACTCATTCCCCCAGCCCGCGTTCCCGCTCCCGCAGATGTTCCTCGCACAACAGCATGAGAACGTGGTGTTCCAAAGCCACAGCCAGTTGCGGATCTTTTTCCTTCATCCGAGCCAGGGCGGCGGGCGAGAGGCGGTAGAGGGCACTCGGGCGATCGGCGATCGCGGTAGAGAGTCGGGTCGCCGTCGGAGAGAGTCCGGTCTTGCCAAAAATGGAGCCGTTGCCCAGCGTCCACAGCCGCAGCGGCGGGCGATTTGGAGGGTCCACCCAAATGCTGACCTGCCCCCATCGAATGAAATACAGGCCGCAGTGGGGGTCCCCCTGGCGAAAGACGGCGGCAGATTCGCCCAGGTGCAGCAATTCCAGATATCCTTTGAAGGCGTCGAGGGATTTGGAGCCGCCCAAAATCTTCGCCAGTTCCACATCCAGCCGCCGGGTGTGAAGTTTTTCCCAGCAACAAATCCAGCGGCGGTATTTCCACAGGCCGGTATTTAAAATGCGCTCCTCGCACCACTCCGTACCGCGATCGCGATCGGGAAATACCCGACAACTCAAATCGCCCTCGGCCAGAACATTTGCCCGCCGCAGTTGCCGTTCGATGTCGGGGGACAGGTGTACGAGCACCAAAATGATCTGGTGTCGGCGGGCGACTTGGCGAATTTTGGCGAAGCCGAAGGCGGCGGACGAGTCGATGCCGGCCACCCGCCCGAAGTCGAGGATGAGAAAGCGGAGCGGCGGGCGGCGGGGATCGCAGATGCGGCTGCAAACCTGCTCGATGAGGGAGTTGGCGGTGCCGAAAAATAGAAACCCTTGGAGGAGCAGGATCTCAAGCTGGCCGTCGTTGTGCCGGAGGATCTGCCGTTGGTAGGCGGGGCGCAGTTTGTGACTCGAGGCGATCGCGCCGGCCTGCCATTCCCGGACGGGGGAGATGCGGCTGCAGTTGAGGGCGAACAGGACGACGGCGATCCCCAGCCCGACGACGATCCCCTCCCAAAAACCGACCGCGGCGATCGCGACCCAAATCGAAAGCAAGCTGAAATAGTCCATTAAACCGAGCTGGCGGCGGATATCCCAAACCCAAGTGACGAGGAGGGAGACTCCCAAAAAAGCCGACAGGCCGCCCAGGATGGGCTTGGGGAAAGCCGACAGCAGCGGAGCCCCCCAGACGAGGACGGCCACCGCCACGGCGGCGGCAAACACCCCGACCGAGCGGCGCTTCACCCCCAGTTGGTGGGAGAGCAGGGAGAGGCTCAGGGATTGATACCCCACCAGACCCCCGCCCAAGCCGGATATCAAATTCGCCGTCCCCACCGCCCGCAACTCGCGATCGAGGTCGATGTCTTCTCGGACAGCCAGTTCGATGCCGACGGCGTTGAGCAAGGAACCGACCACCACGAACAGCGCCACGGCAGCCAGGGGACCGGCTTGAACCGCGATCGCCGACCAGCGCACCGCCGACAACCGAACCGGGTCGAAGCCCCGCCAGAGAGCGCCCTCGGGCAGACCGGCCGGCAGCCAACCCCGGGCTTGGGCCTCCTCCCACGGCAGTCCGGTCGCTCCCCAGAGCAGGTAAAACAAGGCGACACCCGCCAAAATCCCCAGGGGAGCTGCCGCCCAGTGGCGGTATCGGCGGGAGATCCCGAATAAGATCAGCGCAAAAATGACCCCGGACAGCCAGTGCCAGAGGACATCGGGGGCGAACAACCGGAGCCAATTCGAGCGGGTTAGGGGCAGATCCGCCATCATCCCGACAGACCCGATCAGCAGCAGCCAACCGGTTCCCGCCAAAAACCCGCCCACGACTGGGTAGGGGATCGCCCGGATCAGGTGGCCCAGCTTTAGATACCCCGACAGCCAGCAGGCGCCTCCCGACAGCAGCGCGGCGCAGCCCATCGCCGCCATCACGGTGGCGATGACTTGCCTATCCGTCGCTTCAGGCGACATCCCCTCCGCGATCGCCGCCGCGAGTCCCGCCCAGATCGCCATCGGTCCCTCCTGGAGGCCGGAAACGACGCCCCGGGCGGAACCGGTCAGGGCGATCCAACTGCTGAGGACCGCGATCGTCACCAACGCCATGGCAACCCCTTCCCACAGCCCGCCAGACAGGTCGCCGGAAAAAACCAGGGCGATCAGGGATAGGGCGAAGCTGACCTCGATGACCCCCGCGATCGTACCCGCCACCAGGCTGGGAATCAGGCGGCGCGGGTGCAATTCCCGCAACAGTGCGTTGATCCGGTCGGACAATTGGAAATCATGGGACAGAAAATTGCCAATTAATTTGTACCTCATTCTCGCCTCCCCCCTCTCCCCCAGAACCGCGTCAGTCCCCCCGCGATATCGCCACCTCCGCCTCCGAGAGGACCTTCGCTTCCATGCCCGCACTCGGGGCAAGTCAGGTTCGTCTTGCCGCCGGGGACGTCCCCCACTTCCGTCAACGTCCCGACAACCCGCAGGCGATCGCCCGCCGTGCCAGGGTCGAGATATCCTCCCGCATCACGGTGTGAAACAGGCTCGTCGCCCACACCTCCTCGGTTCTGATGACGGGCAGGTGTCCGGGGGGAGCCGCAATGTCGAACGTCAGCGGGAATAAGTCGTCGGGTGCCATCCCCCACCCCGACAGCGACGCCCACCGCTTTCCGTCCCGCCAGCCCACGTCCCCGGCGAATTGCTCCCACTGTTCTTCATCGAGGCTTCCATCTGCCGTACCGCCCGCCCGCCGGTATGCGTCCGTCTGAGCCGCGAAGCCGAAGCGGTTCCCGGAATGTTTCGCCCACAGCCCGTCAATGGCGCGGAGGTCTTCGCAGGGGAACGCCTCGATGTCCGCCGATACCAAATACCCAGCCTCCGCCCGTCCGGCAGTTTCCACCATGAGCCGCGCCGTCTCGTCCTGGGCTTGCTCCCACTCACCCGCCGCCAACAACCCGTCCAGGGTGGCGTAGGATTCCGTTTCCGCAGATGGCGATCGCCCGCCCCCCTCGTTCAACAGCCGACCGCACCCCGCCACCGCCGTCAGCGCGACGAAAACTCCCGCCACGGCCCACGCCGTCCCTTTTTCCTTCACCGTACCGTCTCCTTTCAATGCAGCGTCGGACGGCGGACTCGGACTCAAACGCGAACCGCACCGCCCACCTCAATTTTCGCCCCGACGGCGGGTCGATCCGGCAAACCGCGAATCGCACCCGCACTCTAGGGAATAGGCAACAGGCAACAGGCAATTGTCCGGTGGGAGGGGGTAAGAGAGAGTGGATACTTGATGTATAAATTTTGATTTGTTGGTCAAGCTTGATTGAGTATTCAACCGTTGACACAGTGTATTGACCCATGGTAGACAGGGCTTATGAGTAACAAATAAGTAACGGTAGTCGCCAACCTTCACCGGTTGTGCGGCAAAAGTCCCACTAATTCGTTGTTTGACTAACAAGCGGGCGGGGGGAATCGAACCCCCATCATTAGCTTGGAAGGCTAAGGTTTTACCACTAAACTACGCCCGCAAATTGGCACTAAACCAATATAGCACAGGAAAAAATCAAATGCCAAGAGCTCCGCACAAAAAATTTTGAAAGTCGCCACACTCAGGCCGTATCCCTCGCCCGCCCGACTTTCGGGCTGATCACAAACGTCATCACCGGCTCATCGATGCCCTTGAGGCCGATCGCCTCCCGCTTCAGGATCTCCTCGTCCCGGACGTACTCGGCCACCTCCGCCGACACCATGATGCTGTTCGGTGCGGTGGCCTCCTGGAGGCGGGCGGCGATGTTCACCGAAGGCCCGATGGCGGTGAAGTCCGATCGCTCCCGGGAACCGAACATCCCCACCACGGCCATCCCCTGGTGAATCCCGCACCGGAACCGCACCGGTGGCACGCCGTTCGTCCCGATCAACCCCCGTTCCCGCCAGCCTTGGTTCAGTCGTTCCAGATATTGCAACATCTTCCGGGCCGTCGCGATCGCCCGCGCCACCTGCTCCTCGGGACTCATCTCCTCCGGCGCCCCGTACAGAGCCATCACCGCGTCCCCGACAAACTTATCCACGGTCCCCTCATTCTCGAACACGGCCCGGGTCATCTCCGCCAAATACTCATTGAGCAACTCCGCCACCCCCTGGGACTGCAGCGCGTTCGACATCTGCGTAAACCCGACGATATCGCTGAATAAAATCGTGATCAACTTCGGTTCCGGGCGCAAATCCAGGGTCAGGTCCCCGGCGGCGGCCTTCTGCACCATCGACTCCGGCAGGAAGCGCCGCAGTACCGACTCCGTGAGGTACTTGTTCAGATGGGCGACCCGGCGCTCCTCGGCCTTCAACGCCTGCAAATTCCGCACCTCGGCGATCAACTCGCGATCGTTGAACGGCTTGGAAACGTAGGCATCCGCCCCCCGCTCCACTCCCTCGATGCGGGTGTCCTCGTCCGCCTTCGCCGTCAGCAAAATCGTCGGCGTCCCCTTCAATTCCCGGTCCTCCCGGATCATCCGGATCAACTCCAACCCCGACACCTGCGGCATCATCAAATCCGTCACGATCACGTCCGGATGATAAATTTGCGCCTTCTTGAAGCCGTCCGCTCCATTCTGCGCCAAAACCACGTTGAATCCCACCTGTCGCAATATCATCGAGACGTAGTGGCGCAAATCCGGGTTGTCGTCCACCACCAAAATCGTGTTGGACTGCAATTCTTCCTCGGGGACTAACAGTTCGGGAAGATCTTGGGCGTCCTCCACCACGTCCGGCAAATCCACCTCCACATCAGCCAGCTCGACGGCGGCGCGGCGGGTGTCGAATTCGGCGGGAATTTCGATCACCTGTTCCGGGGGCAGGTGGAGGCTGCCGAGTTGCAGCCAGACGGTGAACGTCGTGCCTTCTCCGTACTCGGAATCCACGGTAATCTGTCCCCGGTGGAGGTCCACCAATTCTTTGACCAAGGCTAACCCCAACCCGCTGCCCTCGTAGGAGCGGTTGGCCGACCCCTCGGCTTGGCGGAAGCGCTCGAACAGGTAGGGAATCTGTTCGGGGCGGATGCCGATCCCTGTGTCCCGAACTTGCAGGCGGCAGTAATTTCCCTGTTGCTCCAATATCACCGTAATCGTCTTTCCGGCGGGGGTGAATTTCATGGCGTTGGAGAGCAGGTTGTAGAGAACCTTATCGAAGCGATCGAGGTCGAGGTAGAGTTGGGGACACTCTTGCAGGTGGGTGACGAGGCGGATGTTTTTGCGATCGCAATAAGGTTTGAACGATTCCACCGTCTGGCGGCAAAATTCCACCAAATCGCAGGGCCGGAAACTCGGCTGCATCCGTCCGGCATCGAACCGCTGCAAGTCCAATAACTGATTCACCAACCGCAGCAGGCGGCGGGAGTTCCGCAGAGCAATTTTGGCCTGTTCGTAGGGGAGATCCTGCTGTTGGTTGATGGCCGATTCCAGCGGGCCGATGGTCAGGGTTAAAGGGGTGCGGAATTCGTGGGAAATATTTTGGAAAAATTCCGTTTTCAGGCGATCGGCCTCCAGGAGGCGATCGGCCTGCTGGCGGGTTTTTTGGTAGAGGCGGGCCTGCTGCACAGCCAGGGCCGCCTGGGCCGCCACCACCTCCACCAAATTGATGTCCGAGGGCTGCCAGTGGCGAATTTTGTGATTTTGCCGCAGGGAGATGCTGCCGATAATTTCCCCGTCCAACAGCAGGGGAACCACCAATAGGGCGGTCGAGGGCGATCGCAGCGGCATTTCTGTCAGGTTCCAATCGGGTTGTCGGCTCAGATCCGCGATCGCCACCGGCTTTCGGGTGCGAACCAACTGCTGCAATACCGGGTTGCCACTGATGGGCACCGCCGACTGCGGCAACTCCTCCAACTCCTCCGATTCGTCCGCCCCCTTTTCTTCCTCGATCTGCCCCACCACCGCCTCCTTCGCGTCGGCATCGTAGAGCCCCACGCACTGCACGTACTCGTCCCTCGGCGTCCACAGCGACAGGGCGCACCCGTCCACATTCAAAGCCTCGCCGAGTTGCTGGGTGATGGCCGCGAAGATCTTCTGCGGTTCCAGGCTCGACCGGATGGCGTTGGTGATGGTGTTGACCAGGGCCTCCCGGCGGGCCAGTTCCCGCACCTGCTCGTAGGCCCGCACTTGGGACAAAGCCAAAGCCGCCTGGTCGGCGACGGTGACAGCCAGTTGCACTTCGTGGTCCAGCCAAGTGCGGGGTTTGTCGCACTGGTGCAGGGCTAGAACCGCCATCAGTTCGACGCGGTAGTACAGGGGGACGAGCAAGCTGGAGCGGATGTTGGCCCGGGCGTAAACCTCCCGGCGCCGCCGCCACTCGGGGGAATCTCTGCCCCGAAAGTCTCCCGCTTCCGAGTCGGGTATCGCTTCCACCTCCGCCGTTTCCCACACCAGGGACCGGAACTCCGACCGGTGGCGTTCGAGGGGAATTTGACGATCCCCCGGCGCCTCGTAGGCGAACCACTCGTCCATCCACTCCCCGTCCTGGAACGGCTGCAAAATGCAGTAGCTCACCTCGAACATCTGGCCGACGGTTTCCACGATCCGCTGGAGCATTTCCCGGGAATTGGGAGCCGAGCGGATCGTGTTCGTGACGGCGTAGAGCAGGGATTCCTGTTGCAGGGCCCGGCGGAGTTCTTCCGTGCGGGATTTCAGGACGTTGTGGGTTTCCAACCCCTGCCGCACGATCGCCTTGAGTTCGTCGGCTTTCCAGGGTTTCGTGACGTATTTGAACACCTTCCCGGCGTTGATCGCTTCGACGAGATCTTCGACGTCGGTGTAGCCGGTGAGGATGATGCGGATGGAGTCGGGATATCGGGTCGCCGTCAGGCTCAGAAACTCCGTCCCGCTCA
This sequence comes from Lyngbya sp. CCY1209, assembly GCF_035615495.1. GTDB lineage: Bacteria > Cyanobacteriota > Cyanobacteriia > Cyanobacteriales > Microcoleaceae > Limnospira. The sequence goes on from NZ_JAJENU010000559.1 coordinate 15,941, forward strand.
TGTAGGGCATCCGCTGGTCGGAGATGATCACCGCCACCTCCCCCACCTCTTCCAAAATCTTCAGCGCGGCCGGTCCGCTTTGTGCCCTGAGAACTTTAAATTCGCGGTGGAAGGTGCGGTACAGTAAATCCAGATTATCCGGTTCGTCATCAACCACTAAAATGGTCGGCTTCAATTTTTTTTTGGAGGAATTCATGCACCGCTCTCCTGCTGCAAGGGCTAATGAAATCGGGTCCGTATGTGGGAAAGTCCGGGTCGGATTCAACAAGGATTCGGCTTCACCGATTCATCTTCTACGTCACTTGTTTAATCGATTCGGATCTCCGGCGATCCGGTCGGGAGCGACACCCGAATCCCGAAATCCCTTCCTTCCCATGAACCGTTCCTCGGTCGAGATCGTGCCATCCGTTAAAATTAGCAAATCGGCGATCGTGCTCGTTGGCGAGATTTGACGGCCAGCCCGCCTCGAACTCATGATGCACTCCTATCGTCAATCATATTCTTACCCGTCCGCCCTCGGGGTGAGATTCGACCCCCCCCGATCGCCATTCTCTGCATCGAGAGCGACGATCCGACCGCGGCGACGATCGCCATTCTCGAACCAGACCGAACTCGACCGGCGACGGGGACGGGACTCGACCCGTTTCGGAAGCTCAACGGATCGCGGGGTAGACGCGACACCCCCCGGCTTCGTCCGGTGACTCGCTCTCCGTGTAGATTGCGGTGTCCAATGCATAAATCTATTTTACCTTCAATGACTCCCCCGCAAATTGTTGTCGCCCGTTTCCCGCAGATCGGCTAAAGTGTATAGAAGTTGGCTTGGAATCGTGGAGCCATTCTTCTTGACCTCAACGACTCACAGACGAGATGATGCCGGCGGCGCGTTCAGGGATTCCCCCCTGAAAATTCGCGCCGCCACCCCGGCCGATTTGACCCGGTTGACCGAGATCCTGGCCGATAGCTTTCACTCCCGGGCGGGGCTGGCCGGTTTCATGTACCCGATTTTTCGCCTCGGCATTTACGAGGATTTGCGGAATCGCCTCTCTTCCGCCTCCGGCTACTACGCCTGTCTGGTGGCGACGATCCCGAAATCCCGATCGCTCCTCGGCCCGGTCCCCCAAAATGCCTCGGAACAGTTGCTCGGAACCGTGGAAATGGGACTGCGATCGTCGTCTCCCTGGTCCGTGGGCGATCGCTACCCCTACCTCTCCAACCTCGCCGTCCACCCCAGTTTCCGACGCCGCGGCGTCGCCCAGACCCTCCTGGCCCGCTGCGAACAAACCGCCCTGCAATGGGGCTTCTCCTCCCTGCACCTCCACGTCCTCGAAAATAACCACCAAGCCCGACAACTCTACTTCCGGGCCGGTTATCGCCTCCAGGAGGTCAGTTCCGGCTGGGATTCCCTGTTCTTCGGCCAACCCCGGCGCCTGTTCCTGTCCAAACCCCTGTCCCCGCCCTGATGGGGGCGGAGGAAGCGGAGGAGGCAGAGGAAGGCAACGGTCAAGCGGAGGCAGTAATGGAGCCAGCTCCTATTGCCGATTGCCGATTGCCTATTGCCGATTGCCTATTGCCGATTGCCGATTGCTAGCTTGCCTATTGCCTATTGCCTATTCCCTATTCCCTACTCCCCCTTCCGTTTCAACTTCTCCCCCACCCGCAGGATTTGGCCGGCCAAGATCGCCGCCCCGAATCCGTTGTCGATATTGACGACTCCCACCCCCGCCGCGCAGGAATTCAGCATCGTCAGCAGCGGCGCAAACCCGTTCAAACTGGCGCCGTAACCCACGCTCGTGGGAACCGCAATCACCGGACAGTCCGCCAACCCCGCCACCACGCTGGGCAGCGCCCCCTCCATCCCGGCGACCACGATCAGCACGTCCGCATCCGAGATCAGATGCCAATTCCCCAGCAAGCGGTGAATCCCCGCCACCCCCACGTCCCACAGCCGCCTCACGCAAAACCCCGACAGGGTAGCCGTTATCGCCGCTTCTTCTGCGACTGGTAAATCAGCCGTCCCCGCTGTCAAAATTGCGATCGCGCCACTACACTGGGAGGGAGTCGCACTCCGCCGGTCCACCGCACAAATCCGGGCTTCCCGATAATAGATCAAGTCGGGAATTTCCAAGAGCAATTCTTCGTAAACCTCCGGCTCGATGCGCGTCGCCATCACCACCGGATTTCGCTTCTCCAGCGCCCCCATGATTTCCACGAGTTGATCCACCGTTTTTCCCGGCCCCCAAATCACCTCCGGAAACCCCGTCCTCAGCTTGCGGTGGTGGTCGATCCGGGCGTAATCCCCCACCGGCTCGAAGTCAAAATATCGCATTTTTTCCAGGGCATCGGCGGGGGTCAAATTGCCCCGGGCGACGGATTCGAGCAAATCTTGTAAGGCGTCGGGATTCATCTTAAATTAATTGACAATTGACCATTGACAATTGATAATTATAATCCAGACCCGAATTGGGGGGAGATGTCATCGGCGCTACGGGCGAAATCCCCGCCATCCCCCATCCTCCATCAATCGATTATTTTTTTTTCAAAAAAAAATTAAGAAATGTTAAAAAATTTCGACTTTTTTGGCGGGGGGTTGCTTTTTCGCTTGACTTCCGGTATTATTTTAGATAATGGGAGTGGTGACGAAAATATTTTTTTTGCAACCACTCCCATTATGAGACTATCTGTCAAGATCTTACCGCGACCCGCCCCCCCCTGTCAACCCCTCTTTGCGGGCTTATATCTGGAGGCGAAGAAACCGGGTTTCTAGGAGAGTTGTTTGGAGGGATGAGAGATACTGGTAGAAACCCGGTTTCTAGATATTTGGTTGGAGATCAATATATCCATTATTCCTTGATTTCCAATTCGTACAAGTTCCAAAATCCGCCGCCGAGGGGGGTGTATTCGATACCCTCGACGCGATCGCGGATCGCCTCGAACGACAGCGGATTCACCATGTACATGAACGGCAAATTTTCGGCGATAATCTGCTGGGCCTGCCCGTACAATTCCTTTCGCTTCTTCTCGTCCAACTCCTGGGAAGCCCGGACGTACAACTCGTCAATTTGTCGCTCCCAGTCCGATACCGTCCAGCCTTCGATGCCATCCTCTCCAGGCTGCGGTCCCTGGTTGAACGTGTGCAGTCGGCCTTCCACCGACCAGATATTGTAGCCGCCGTGGGGTTCAACGCCGCCCCCGGTGAACCCGCCCAAATAGGCATCCCAATCCCGGGACTTGGACAGGCGATCGACGTAAGTGTTAAAACTCAGAAACAGGGTGTCCACTTCGATGCCCAACTCGGCCAGATCGCGATCGATTTGGGTCGCCATCTGTTCCCGCACCTTTCTGCCCGAGCTCACCAACAAAGTGAACCGCACTGGATTGCCGTCCGCATCCCGCAGCTTGCCATTTTCATCATAGGTGAAGCCGGCGCCGAGCAACAATTCCCGGGCTTTTTCCGGGTCGTGGTCGTAGGTTTTCAACCCCTCTTCCGGGGACAAATAAAAGGGACTTTGTACCGGAATCGGAGAATGCTGCAGCTCTCCCAATCCCATGAAAATATTATTTTTCATGACTTCCCGGTTGATGCCGTGGTAAATGGCCTGTCGGAATGCCAAATTGTTGAACCACTCGGACTTGTAGGGTTCGACGAAGGGCTCTCCTCGGGCATTTTTGCCCCGGTTGAGGTTGAAAGAGAGGAACACGGTTCCCGTATCCGGGCCGGGGCTGTAGATGGTGTATTGGCCCCGCTCTTCCTCGGGTTTTAGGAGGGGGAACGCTTCCGGTTGGACGTCGAGGCTGTCGAGGGAACCGGAGCGGAAATTGAGCAGTTGGGTGTCCGTACTTTCGATAATTTGCCAGACGATGCGATCGATGTAGGGTTGGGGGTTGCCGCGATCGTCTTTTCGCCAGTAGTGGGGGTTGCGTTCCAAGATCACCCGCTGGTTGGAGGTGTAGCTTTGCATCCGGTACATCCCGCTGCCGACGATTTTTTGGGGGTCGGTATCGGTGCCCCAGGTGGTCAGAAATTTGGGGTTGCCATCGGCATCGAGGGTGCGGACGGATTCGGCGAGGACGTGGGCGGGTAAGATAGGTAAGCCTCCGGCATAGCGGAGGAAGGGAGCGAAGGGTTCGGGGACGGAAAATTCCACCTGACGATCGCCGATTTTTTTGACAGTGGGAAAAGCGCGATCGCTCCCCACTCTCAAGATATCTTTGAAGCTGGTCGGAATGTTGTCGTTGAGGTAAATTTCATTGTAAGTAAAAATCACGTCATCGACGGTCAGGGGTTCCCCGTCAGACCATTTCAACCCCTCCCGCAGGGTGACGACGATGGTCTGGCCGTCGGGGGAGACGGTCCAGGATTCCGCTAAACCCGGTTCGAGCTCCCCGGTGATTGGGTGTTCCTCGAACAGGGGACTGTAAATATAGCCGAAAACGCTGTAGGCGGACTGGTTGAGGGGATAGTTGAACGTACCCGGTCCGCTGGGGGTGGGGACGACCAGGCGGGACGGGGCGTCGGAGGATTGGGCCGGGGAGCAGGCGACGAGGCCGGCGATCGCAAAAACCGACACCGCAAAACGGGCGACCCACCGATGCCATCGCCAGGGAAAGATGGAATGGTTCATCATATTAAATCCCGATCGTTCATTTGGGGAGGCAGAGGAAGCAGAGGAGGCGGAGGGGCGGAGGGGAAGAATCTAAAATCCCCTACACCCTACACCCTACACCCTACACCCTACACCCTACACCCTACACCCTACACCCTACACCCTACACCCT
>NZ_JAJENU010000560.1:0-4354 GCF_035615495.1 Lyngbya sp. CCY1209
ATCTCCCAGAGTTCATAAAAAACAAAGGAATTTCAAAGTCCCCCTTCTCAAGGGGGATTTAGGGGGATCTCCCAGAGCTCATAAAAAACAAAGGAATTTCAAAGTCCCCCTTCTTAAGGGGGATTTAGGGGGATCTCCCATTACATCAGAAATAGGAGAAAAGCGATGAACCCAAATTCGGCGGAAAACTCATTACAAAAACAATTCCTCAATGACTTTACCGAAAAAGTGATGTGGCGGGCACGCAGTGACAGCCAGCGGGAGTGTTGTCAGTTGCGGTTTCATCCGCAAAATTACGACAAGCCAAATACTGACATTGCCAAACAGATTGGCAAACAACTCAACGGCGGCTTTGCCACCACCAATATGCCCGCCACCCTCGCCGCAGTGGTGGAAAAAATCAAAAAACAATTTGGGGAGGAAATGACGGCGGACGGCGTGGACGTGGGGCAGTTGCAGCGGGAACGGGGTTGGAAACCTAAAAACCCGGAAGAATTATATCCTTGGCAGGTGATTTATCGGTGGTTGTGGGACGTGAAATTTCCTCGGGAGGGTTGGGAGTTGGCAACCCGTCTGGCAACCTGTGGGATGGAACAATTCCAGATGGTGGATATTGGGGATATTGGAAAGACTCGGCGGGAATTGGATTTGGGAGAAATCCCCAACCGTGACGAAACGATTGTCAAGGATAAAAAATATGCCCTGGTGGTGAATTTAGATGCGGCGGGGTATTTACTGTTACTGAATCGGAGTAGCAAGGGGAACTATTTTTGTCTGTCTCCCTCCCAGGCATTTCAGCCGCAGGGGGAATGTCAGCCGCGTCAACTTCTGTATATTCCGGATGTCGATGGGTTGGCGAAGTCCTTAAAGTTTCAGGATGAGGGGGAGGAGTATTTTTTGGCGATTCTCACGGAGAAGCCGCTGGACTTGTCCTGGGTGCGTCCCGATGGCAATCCCCGCGATTTCAAGGTGGATGAGTCCCGGTTTCGGGAGATATTTCAGCAGATTGGGCGGCAGTGGAATGGGCGGGTATTTTACAAGCAGTTTAAGGTGGTGGAGTCTCCCGGTTAAACGCGATGAATTGTCCCGCCCCTAAATCTCCAATCCTGGGGGCTTTGAATATCGACTCGTTATGAGGCGAGGGGAGATAATTTGGATGGAGTCGAGTTTAAGTTTAACAAATTGGAGGAAAGACGCTTATGTTTTTAGAAAATCTTATAGAGCAATTTAACTCATTAAATAACAAGGCATTAAGCGCTCTTGAAAAAGGTCGGTATGAGGAGGGTATTAAATTCGCAGAGCAAGCCCGCGAAATTGGAAAAGTTGCTTTCGGCACAAATAATCATAACTATGCCGCCAGTTTGAACAATTTGGCGGGACTGTACGAGTCAATGGGGCGGTTTTCCGAAGCCGAACCCCTGTGCCTGGAAGCGATGGAGATTTCCAAACGGCAGTTGGGGGAAAATCATCCCCACTACGCCACCAGTTTGAACAATTTGGCGTCACTGTACCGGGCAATGGGGCGGTTTTCCGAAGCCGAACCCCTGTACCTGGAAGCCCGGGAGATTTACAAACGGCAGTTGGGGGAAAATCATCCCAGCTACGCCGCCAGTTTGAACAACTTGGCGGAACTGTACCGGGCAATGGGGCGGTTTTCCGATGCCGAACCCCTGTACCTGGAAGCCCGGGAGATTGACAAACGGCAGTTGGGGGAAAATCATCCCAGCTACGCCGCCAGTTTGAACAATTTGGCGGGACTGATGGCGACAATGAATCGCCCCCGAAAGGCATTGCAACTGATGCAGGAGGCGGCGGACATTCAAAACCGAATTATCGGTGAAATCCTTTCCATCAGCAGCGACAGGCAACGCCTGGATTATCTGCAACAAAACTATTGGCTGTTAGAACAATTCCTCTCTCTCATCAACCAATATTTCTCCGACGACTCCCCAGCCAAACAAGCCGCATTGGATTTGGTTTGGCGGCGGAAAGGGTTGGCGACGGAAGCGGGAATTTTGCTGCGAACCTCCATCGCCTCCGAACGCTACCGCCACCTTGCCCCCCAATTCGAGGAACTTCGCCAACTCACCCGGCAAATTGGCTATTTAATTTGGCAAAGTCCAGCTTCCCCGGAAGGGTTGCCCGAGTATCGGCAACGGTTGGCGGACTTGACGCGAAAACAGGAGGAGTTGGAACAATCCCTCAGCCGCCAAATCCCCGAAATGAACCTGGAATCCCAATTAAAACGTGCCAGCCGCCAAGCCATCGCCGCCCTCCTCCCGGACGGTGCGACGCTGGTGGAGTTTGTGCGGTTTAGCGTTTACAATTTCCAAGCGGTTAAAGCTAATGGAGATAGCCAATGGTTGCCGCCGCGTTACCTGGCGTTTATCTTATCTTCCGGGGATTCGGAAAACGTGGAAATGCTGGATTTGGGGGAAGCGGAAACCATTGATAACCTCAGCCGCCAGTTTCGCCGGTTGGCGTCGGGGGAAGACTCGGACACTCGGGGCAAAAACCGGGATTTAGGCTTTGATGATGACGAAACCCCGGAGGCGGAATCCTGGATTTATCCGGAACAGGGACGCCAACTCTATCAAATCTTGATTCAACCCCTGCAACGCCACCTGCAACCCGGACAAGTGGTTTATCTCGCCACCGACGGGGAATTGGCAACCCTCCCGTTTGGGATTTTATCGCGGGATGGAACTGCTGAGTTGATGGGAGAATATGAGTTGCGATATCTGAACGTGGGGCGAGATTTGCTGCGGTTCCATGTGGAAATTCCCGTGGAACATACCCAACCGCTGGTGATTGCCAATCCCGATTATAATTTGCGGGAATATGTCCCGGTTCCCACTCCCCAGACACGGCCACAAAAACGGTCAACACGGATTCCCCATCAAACGATTTTAGCAGTTGCGATCGCATTTTTTGTCATCATCTCTGTTATTTTATTGGCGGCGTTTCCCCCCGTGGGAGCGGTACTGATACTGGCGGGAGTCATTGCAGTATTTGCCATAGACGGCAAAAAGCCAATGCAAACCGACGCACCCCAAACCGTTCCTTCCCCAGCCGTTCTCGAATCCCCATTACCCCCATTCCCGACGCCCTCAACCCCCGCCGATGTGCGTTCTCTCTCCCGAGAATTGGGACGCGGCGAGGGCGATATCTTTACCCCCCTTCCGGGTACGAAAATTGAGGGCGAACGGATTGCCCAATTATTGCAAGTTCCGGTTTATCTGGAAACCCAAGCCGTCAAATCTTTGCTGTCCCATTCTCGCTCCCCGAAAATCGTCCATATCGCCACCCACGGCTATTTTTTGGAGGTGTCCCGAGAGAGTTTAAATGACGCGATGGATGGGTTTCAGTTCTCCTCCATCGGTTCTTCCCAGTCCCGGTTTAAATTCGCCCACGTCCAAAATCCCCTCACCCGTTCCGGGTTGGCATTTGCCGGGGCAAATACCGCTTTGAAAGAGGAAAAATTACCCTTGGATGCCGAGGAGGGACTGCTGACGGCTCAAAATGCGACGATGTTGGATTTGACGGGGACAATTATCGTCGTGCTCTCCGCCTGCGATACCGCTTTGGGGAATGTCTCCATCGGCGAGGGGGTGCTGGGTTTGCGGCGTTCGATTATCGTCGCGGGGGCGGAAACGCTGGTGATGAGTCTGTGGAAAGTCCCGGACGTGCCCACCGCTATCCTGATGGAGCGATTCTACCACAATTTATTCCAAAATAAGCTGGGTCGGACGAAATGTTTGGAAGAGGCACAGGCGTATTTGAGGACGCTAAAGGTTGCTGAAATGCGGGACAGTTGGTTGAGGGCTGAGGCGATTGGCAAAGTTAGCGTTTCGAGTCCCGCCAGCGGGGTGTTTCTGCGGGATTTGAGTCGAAAGCCGGATGATTTTATGCCGTTTCAATCTCCGTCTTATTGGGCGGCGTTTATCTCGATTGGCAATCCGGGGGTGGTGAAAAGTTGGATTTAGGGTTTTGTCGGGTGTGTGGTTAGAGAGTTTCACCACAGAGGCACAGAGGACACGGAGAGTTTTTGAGGGGTGTCGGGTGTGTTTCCTGGCTATTGATTATTGGTGAAGTCAGTCACCTGTGGGAAGGCACCGGAGGATACTTATATATATAGATGTGTAGGGTGTGTTCCCCCGCCATTCATCATCGGTGAAGATAGTCGGCTGCGGGGCGAACGCACCGGGTTGAATATGCGGACCGCTTGGGAATCAATTCCCTTTTCTCATAGCTGAAATCCTTTCAAGAGGATTGGCGAAGGGTTGATAGATGTAATAAAAACGGCGATCGCACCCCATATATGGCGGCACATTTTCCCATGATGTTATAGTAC
>NZ_JAJENU010000561.1:0-10538 GCF_035615495.1 Lyngbya sp. CCY1209
CCCCCCAAAGTTGGGGGATTGAGGGGGCTTGACTCCCCCCAAAGTTGGGGGATTGAGGGGGCTTGACTCCCCCCAAACTTGGGGGATTGAGGGGGCTTGACTCCCCCAGGAAGTCGGAGTATTTAGAGTAGAATTTACGCGAAAAAACTCCTCATAATAATATTATCATATCTCGCGTTTTTGTCAACCGTTTTGCCAATTTTTGGGGGCTCTCATCAGTCGGCTTCCGGTCAACTTGAAGCGATCGCACCATTTCCCGATCGCCATTTCGGTCGCCCTAAATAGCCCTCAGTCGCCAGCTTTGAGCCCGGAATCAAAAATCGTTTAAAATGAGAACGTGAGCGATCGAGCCATTGGAGGTATCCCACCATGTATGCGGTCATTTCTACCGAAAAAATTCAACTGCCCGCCGGCAGTGTGGTACGGCTACCGGGAACCTGGCAAGACTACTGCAAACTCAGGGACTCCCGGGGGGATAGCTCCATTCCTCGCATCAAATTTCGTAACGGTGAAATTTTGCTCATGAGTCCTTTGCCAAAACAGGGACGGGAAGCGAACATTCTGTCTGACATTGTGAAAGCCCTACTAGATAGCCAGAACCGGAACTATGAAGCCTTTACACCCATTACAATGGATCTGCCAGAAGAGGGGGGAATCGAACCCGACTATTGTTTCTACATTGACAATTGGCAAGCCTCCGTCGGCAAAGATCGCATTGATTGGCGCCACACCCCGCCCCCCGATTTGGTGATTGAAATTGACGTGACCAGCTACACGGCGGCGGCGGACTATCTGCCCTACAAGGTTCCAGAAGTTTGGTTATTTAGAAAAACGGGATTGCAAATTTATAGTTTAGAAACAGAGGGTTATCAACCACAGCTTTTGAGTCGCTATTTCCCCGATTTGGAACTGCCAAAGTTAGTTGAATGGGTGCTGCAAATGGCTTTAGAACAAGGCACGGGGATGGCGATTCGAGAGTTCCGTCGGACATTGATGACTTAGGGGAAACGAGCGATCGCCCGGTTTGTTTCCCAGTTATCCGAACTCCCAAATTGCCAGCGATCGCCCCAAATTTAACCGGGCATTTTTACCGAATGTAAAGGTTTTTTCCGGATGGGGTCGATCGGCGATCGCGCAAACTACCCTGCGAATTCGATAGCGGGGAGAAACGGTCTGGTATACTCGGATCAGAAAGCGATCGGAATGATAGGTCGTCCCATCTCCGCCGCCGGATGATTCGTAGCCAAACCCTTGCAGCAGGAATGCCAACTCCTCCTGTTCCGATACCGTCAATTCCAGGTGAATTTCTGAGATGTCATCAAATAAGGAAGTTTCGGAAGTCTCGAGGGTTTTCAAATAGGCGGCGCGGTCAAAGCAACCCTCGCGGGTCAGTTCGATGTTTTTATACGCCAAATAATCGGGATGAAATTCCATCAACCACGAAGCGAAGGCTCCCCTCTCTGCCGGGTTGACGGACAAATAATGAAACCAGGGAACTTGTCCGGCTTCGGTTTCACGAACTTGCAAATCAGACAGTATTTCTTGGGTTTCTGATAAGGAGCGGATCTTTTTCCGTACAATATCCATATCACCCGCTTGTTGGCTATTAAAACCCAGACCGGAAAAACCTTCCCTCAACCCTTCGGCACCGCCGGGAGGAAACAGCTCGATATAGGAATGTTTTCCCCGGAGATAGGTTCCCGTCCAACTTTCCGTCTCGGTTTTGACAGTATCTCTGGATATCGTGCAGAATTCTTGGCTGATGAACTCCGAACGGGCAATGGACTCTAGGGTGTCCGGGTCGAGGGTGACATATAAATGGTTGAATTCGATTCCCATAGTCTGACTTTTTGAGGGTGCGATCGCGTTTGGAGTTAAATACCCGGACAAAAACTGTTTGAATACCCGTACCGCTTGGGAATTGATGCCCGAGGGCGCAAGCCTTGCGCCCCTACCAGGTCAAATCATCTTCAGATGATTGGGGAGGTTTAACGAGGGGAAAACCGGAGCTGATATGACTCCAACCGAGTCCACTTGAGTGGACTTTTGCTATGAGCCTTGAAATTTATTTCAAGGCGGGTCGAAAATTGGCTCCCGACTCCCCTTCAAGTCCGCTTTTTGCCCGGAATTGCCCAGCGTTTGATGCCGCCCACCGTCACCGGCATACTATCCGCCACATCAATAGTAAAGCGGAACACCTGGCGCGATCGCTTCCCATCCTCGGGATCGAAGAAGGTCAGCAATACATCCCAGCAATCGCTATTCAGGCGGCAGTAGGGGCTTTTTTCCACTTCGATGGTATCCAGGCGTCGGTCGGATGCGATCGCTTCGGCAAAAGTGGCAGTCGCCTGGAAGGTATTTGTCACTGCAAAATTCAAGGCGCGATCGCGGGACGTTTGCCCCACATTATGCAATTCATAATACACCCGATTCAAAAATGCGGCCAGCCCTTCCCGGAGTAGGGCTTCATTCCCCTCCTCAACGTTATCTAAAGTCGCCAACGCCGCATCGACCAGCCGGTTGATATTCCAGCCGTACATCCCCCGGGGATTGCGGACATTGAGCACCGGCACCACTTCGCCCGAAAACAGTTCCACCGTCCGCTCCGTCTGCCGGCCGGGGATACTGATGCGCTCCATAAATTCGGCGCTGGTTTCCGGTTCCAACTGCCCGTTGAGCATCAACAAAAACATCTCATAAATATCATCGGCAAACGGCCCCTTCGGGTCGAGGGCGTAGATGGTATTTTGGTCGAGATTCAACGTCCAAATCAGCGAGTAAGCCTCATCGGGATTATTGTCCAAATGCTCCACCATCTGGCGGGCGTCGTAGGGGTCCGGCGGCACCATCACCCCGTTCAAATCCACCGGCGCCATATTTTGTTTGAACGTATCCCGCCGCGCCTCGTCTCCGAAATCATAGCCAATCGTACCGAGGGCGAAAACGTGTCCGGAGTGGGCCGTGCTCGGCTTGATACCGGAAGGGGTTAGGGAGGCGGAGGGGGCGGAGGGGGTGATTGCTGTCGTCAAGCTGACGGCGGAGGGTTCGATACCCACTGCGGAGTCCGTGACGTTGACTTCAATGGCGGTATGTTCGGTGCGATTCACCTGGTCCCCGGCAAAGGAAATTGTCACCGAAGACCCGAACAACAGGCCCATCGCGCCGGGGAGGTTGACTTTACCCCGCAGGCAGCGTTCCGGCTCGTCGGTGTCTTCAGGGGTACAAGGAATGGCGGTATTGAGCAGCGCCGCCCGCACCGCCTCGGCATCAACGGGTTTGCCCTGTTGCAGTTGCAGACTCATCAGCAAGCCGCACAACCCCGACATCACCGGCGCCGCCATACTCGTCCCCTTGAGGCGGACGGGTTCCTCGTTGGCCGGTTGCGCCCCCAGGATTTCGCCCCCCGGCGCCATGATGCCTTCGAGCTCGTTATTGCCGCCCCAATTGCTGAACTTGTAGGGCGTGCCGTCGGGTTTCAGGGCGCCCACGGACAGCACCCCCGGCAGGGAAGCCGGCATACACCAGCATTCCCCTTTGTTGTTACCGGCGGGGGCGACAATCAGAATATTATTGTCCTGGCACTTCTTCAGGGCCCGCATGAGGATTTCTTCCCCTTCCCCGGTTTGGGTGGGACGGCAGGCGGCACAGTGGATGATGTTGGCACCCAACTCCAGGCCGAGTTCAAAAGCCCGGGCCAGACTCAGAGGTGAGATGAATTCCTCGTCGGTGCCGGTGGTATTTAACGGGACGTTAATCACGCGGCAGCGGGGGGCGAGTCCCGGAGAGGGGGTGTTTTCTTGCCCGACCATCGTGCTGGTAATGTGGCAGGCGTGGTTGTCGCCGTGGATGCGTTTGAGGAGCGGTTCGGGGAAGGCGGCTTTTTGGGCTTCGGCTTTTTGGTCTTTGTCGAGGTCGTCGTTATTGTCGATTTCTTGGAATTTGAGATAGGCCTCTTTGGGGACGGGTTCGGCGGGGGGGTGCCAGTAGGGGAAGACTTTGGAGACTTCGGCACCTTCAAAACAGGAGAGGGTGTGGTCGGGGTCGCCGTCGAGGACGACGATGGTGATGCGGGGGTCGCCGAGGGTTTGGTTGCGGAGGTCGGCGAGTCCGGGGATGCGGTCGTCGAGGTCGTGGGGGTGTTTGGCAGTCGTCGATTGGGTTTCGACTTCGCTCGACCCGACAGAATCCTCCAATTCGGAGGGGTTAACTGTGGCTTGGGTTTCGACTTCGCTCGACCCGACAGAATCCTCCAATTCGGAGGGGTTAACTGTTTCGACTTCGCTCGACCCGACAGAATCCGATTCGGCTTCAGTCGCTTCTATTTCTGAATCCAATTCGGAGGAATTAATTGTCGATGAATTTTCGACTTCGCTCGGCTCGACAGATGCGGATTCGGCTTCGACTTCCACCGCCAATTCTTCGGAGGTATTAATATTGTCTTCTGTCGCATCTTCTACCCCACTCGCCTCCACATCTCCGGTGGGCAATGACCCCAACATAAATTCGCCGACGGAGGACTCTACCACATAATTTAATCCCGTCGCCCGGGCAAAGCGATCGCTATCTCCCGCCCCCAGGGAACAAGGGGCCAGTCCCATATTCGTCGCCACCAAATAGAGGTTCTGATACAGGACCCCGACGTGCTTGAGAACCAGGGCATAGGCGAGCGATCGATACTTGCGGAACAGCCGCCCGAAGCGAGCGGTAATAATCAGTAAAACTTGGGGCATTCCCTGTTCGCCGCTGGACTGGTGGGCGTCTTTAAGTAATGCTTGAATATCGGCATCGGCGGCATCAATTTGAGCCAGTTGGTGATTGAGGGGGTCGTAGTGATAAAGTCCCGGTTTGACGCCTTCACAACGGCGCACTGCTAAATAGATTTCCAGTTCGTACATCGCGCCGCCGCAGGGATAGGGACGGCGGCTGATTTCACCCCAGTCGAAATCTTCGCCATATTCGGCTTTAATCATTTCTTGCTGCTCGGCATCCTGGGTGTAAATTTCCTTGACCCGGGCCGTGCGGTAAAGCAGTTCCCCCAACTGCTCAATGGTGATGGGGTGATTCTCGTCGTATTCGCGAACCGACGCCCGTTTTTCAATCGCCGTCGTCAGGGTTTTATCCCGCTGGCGGATGGCGTCGATGCTCAGTTGGGGCAGGGGGACAATGTGCCCGCTCATGGGCGGTTTCACTACCGGAAACTGGTCCCAGATGTCCAAACTGGCGGCAATATCGCCCGTGGGGTAGTCGTGGCGTCCCTGGCGACAACGGCTGTGGAATAGGAGGTTGTGGAACTCCCACAGCTTCAGTTCCGGGGCCTCGGCTTCGACGGAGAGGAAACCCGCCGCCCACAATAAGTTGAGGAACTGATAGGCGGTTTCGGGGCCGACTTGGGGGGGCGGCGTCACCCGCCGCAGGGATTGGGGTTGGGCGAGTTGGGCCAAAATGGCGCTGGCCCGCCAGTCCAGGAGCTTGACGCGGAATTTGGACAGGGGCGATTCGAGTACCATTCCCCCCTCGTGGCTGTGTTGGTAGGCGAAGCGGGACAGGCTGACATCGGCTTGGGTCCAGTGGGGGGGATTGAGGTCGAGTTCGGCGGACTCTACCATCGGCTCTGCGATCGCCAACGGTAATACAGCATACTGCAACCAGCCGCGATCGCCCATCTGTTGCAATGTGGCGGCTAACTGTTCCCCAACTTCGGACCCTTCCTGGGTACTCAGGGTTTGGGTCAACTGTTGCAGGGTGGCCGTCCCCTCTCGCAAATGTGCGATCGCATTTTCAAATCCGGGCAGTGCGGGCACGGTGAGTAGGGAGGCGGTTGCACCGGCATCATTGCCAGAAACCAGGCCGAGGGTGTAACCGTTTTCGGACGGATTAATTTGAATGCCGGAACTCAGAGACAAGGTAAAAGGATTCATAGTCAATTCAAAATTCAAAATTCAAAATTCAAAAAAGTTGGTAAACTGCTCGTATCAGTTTTGATTCCATAGATTTTGACTTGATTATTATGGATTATCGGCCGATTCCCGATCGCACATTTGAGTTTGCCGTGAGAATTACCAAGCTTTGCTCCCATCTCGATCAACAACCCGGAACACCGCGATTGTTAGCCAATCAACTGTTTAGATCGGGAACGTCAATCGCTGCCAACATTGCCGAATCGGGTTCGGCTGAAAGTGACCGAGATTTTATCAGCAAGCAGTCGATCGCTCTCAAGGAAGCCAAAGAAACAAGATATTGGCTAAGGCTATTAATTCAATCAGAAATGATACCCGAGCCAAAAGTATCCAGTCTCTTGGATGAATGCGAACAGTTAATCAAAATCATTTCAAAATCCATCCTGACCGCCAAAAGAAAGCTGAAATAAAGTTAAAATCAGCAAGCCAGAAGTACAAATTTTTGACTTTTGACTTTTGACTTTTGACTTTCAAATGGGTAATAGCTGGTTCAAATCTCGGATGGGCTGTCCCAACCAGCGCAAAATCGCACAGGCATGAGCTTTTTTGAGCATCAAGCGATCGGCGGCTTGGGAAAGATCGCGCAACTCTTGCTGTTGGCTGGGTGTCAATGTTCCCTCTTGGTTGCGATCGAGTAGTTCCAGATGACGTTCCTGCTGGTCTGGAGCGATCTGACTTCGGGCAATTTGCCGGAGTTCATCTACACTCAGCGTTTGCAGGGTCAGCAATTCAGCCTGTATTTCCGCCGGGGCTGTATCGATCGCAGGGGGTAAGTTTCCAGCAATACTTTGGATGACCAATTCCGACAGGGGTTGGTTGGTCAACTCGGCAAGGCGAGATAAGCGTCGAACCGCAGATTCTGGCAGGTCTATTGTCAGTTGCATGGTGATGTTCCCTTTGCCAAATATATTAGCATATTTGTCATTATTGTCAACCTTTTTTGAGATTTATTCGGCTATTATCAGTCGGCTTTCGGTCAACTTTAATCGGTCGGTAAAATGGTGCGATCGCACGATGAGCGATCGCTTTTTCGGTCGCCATCTATAGGGATTATCAGTCGGCTTTCAGTCATCAGAAAATGAATCAACAAAAACATCACTGGCTACTGAATTTTTGTCCGGGATAATTGCTCGATAAAAGTTTGATGTTCTGAGGTAGCAATTCCCTGTTGCAAGATCGCCAATACCCGTGCCAAGTCCCCCGCCAACAGCGCATCTTTGTCCAACCACAAACCGGGAAATACGAGCGATCGCACGATGCCATCACCATCCACATTCAGGGGGACATACTGACCGTCTTCCCAGCGGAACCAATCGATCGCCCCGTCGTAGGTTCGCCACACCAAATACTCTCGGACTCCGTTGCGACGGTAGACCTGGAGTTTCTGGTTCAAGTCCAGGGACGCGCTACTGGCAGCAATTTCGACGATCAGTTCCGGCGCCCCTTCCACATAGTCCTCCTCGCTGATGGTACTTTGTCCCCCCGTTTCGATGCGAAGCAGGGCATCGGGTTGGGGTTCGTTGTCGGTGTCCAAACCCACGGTGGCATTGTCCAAAGCTTCGACTCCGGGGGTGGCGGCTTCGTAAGCAATCAGCCAACCCACAACTTGGGCGTGGGGTTTTCCGTGGGCTTTTGCGTGGAGGGGAGATGCCATGTAGACCGTTCCTTCGATTAATTCGGCTTTTGTGACCCGGGGCATGGCGGCATAGCGTCGCTCGAACTCCCTGCGGGTCAGGCGATCGCCGTTTTCGAGGGGGGGTAGGGTGGTGAGTGGGAATGGAGTCATGATCGGTCGTAAAATCTAGGATTTTTGACTTTTAACTTTTGACTTTCTCCTGGGGAGAAACGGAGGCTTTGTAAGTCCCCCAAAGTTTAGAAGTAGATGATTGGAGGTTGGGGAGGTTGGGGAGGGAATAAACTGAGTCCACTTGAGTGGACTTTTGCTATGAGCCTTGAAATTCATCTCAAGGCGGGTCTTCCCTTACTCCCTTACTCCCTCTTAATTTTGACTTTTGACTTTTGACTTTTGACTTAAAACGGCATCGCCATCGGATTCATCTCCCCTTCCGGCGTCGGCGCCTGCCGCCAACCCAACTTCACCGGCACGTCATAAAGCCGCCCCGACCCGAACCGCGACCAAAAATGACGCATCCCCGGCACAATCACCTTGACCACATTCAAGCCGATGTCCGGGCGGGTTTGGTCCAGCACCAACGTTTCCAACCCCGCCTGCTTGACAATCTCCACGCAGGTCATCACATCCTCCCGGATGTCATTCCCCCAGCGTTTCGGATAGTCCCCCACGGTTTTCAACGGTTGGGAGGTATCGGGCGCCAAATAGGGCTGATTCTCTAACGTCGCTTCCAAGAGCCAGAGTTTGGCGTCGCCGTCGAGTTGGTCGTCCGGCACCTTGTCCAGTTCCAGTCCCAACTGATTCACCTCCGTCAGGGCGCGGAGAAGGGCGATGGTGGGGTCTAAGTGCGCCCCAAAACCGAGAATCAACCGTTCCGAATTGCCCACCTTGCGCCGCGACACCCCGGCAAAGGCGGGAATCCCCAAATCGGCGGTCAAGTCCAACGCCCACAGTTCCCGGTCATGTTCGGCATAAAACTGTTGTAGGTCGGTAAAATAAGACTCGTCAAAACTGGCCAAATCTACCGCCGGACGACGCAAGCGGTTGTACCACCACAGCGCCACGCTGTCCCGTTCCACCAGTTCCATGAAACCCTGCAAAATCGCTTCTTCTAAGGTATTCCCCGCCGCATTGCCGTTAGAGTCCGCTTTGCAAAAGCGTTGACCCTTCGGCATCGGGTAGTTGTAATAACAGAACGAAGTGGGAAGGTATTTGTGCTGCTGCTCGGTCAGTGACCATACCGGAGTCCAGTCAATGGTTTGGTCAGGGTCAAACCGGGTCGGAATCCAATCATGAGCCGCTTGGCGGTTTTCATTGATCGCTTTGCGGTTTTCATACTGAGTCTCGCTGATGCAGAGACAATCTTCCGGGTTAATCGCCAGTTCCCCCAGCTCGTTGAATGTTGCAGCTTTACGGGGTTCATCCCCCTGATAAATCCCCGAATAACGCTCCACCGCTTCACAAAAACCACTGGCGCGGGATTGACTGTCGGTTTTGCCTTTGCCGGAACTCTTATGTTTCAGGTTGCTGCGTAGCCCCCGCAGGGAAGTTGCATCCCCAAAGGCATGGCCTGCCCGGTAGGTATGCACCAGTGGATTACTGGGGTCTGTGATCCGCACCAGTTCGGTGACAACCCCCGTAATCGGACTGATCAGATGCTCGTGTTTCTCGATGGTTTGTTGGGGGGTGACGGCGCGGTGGCCGCCATCGCGGGTGAAGTGTTTCTGGCGAGATTCGAGAACCACAGGCTCAAACCCTCGACGCTGGAGGATTTCCGGGTCGCCGCAGGTGGGGCATTGGGGGCGGCGGATGAGGCTGTGGGTTTTGAACTCCAGGGTGCGCTGGTTGAAGGTGATTAACTTGCCCTCCAGGGTGGGGGAAGGCGTGGGGGACTGGGCGATAACGAGGGATTTGGCGATTTCCGTCGCCGCAAACTGAAGGGCCGTGTGCAACGTCGAAGGCAAGGCGGCGCGGGCTGTGGGGAGGTAACTATTGACCGTGTGAGGGATGTTGCCGTTGGTTTGGGCGGCGGCGTATTTTTCGCGCTGCACCGAGGCTTCCACTTCCCGGTTGCCTTCCAAACGTTGGGCGAGGCAGTGCCAGCAGCCCGTTTCTCCCGGTTTGAAGACCGGGCCGAGCCAGAGGACGCTGCCCAGGGGTTTGACTAAAATCCAGGGTTGGCCGGTTTGTACCTGATGGCGGTTGAGGGGGGCCAGGTCGGGGTGCAGGTAGTCGTCGGTGAGGACGACGGTGAGGGCGGCGTCGGTGTCGGAGGGGTGGAGGGGGATGCCCAAATCGCGCAGAGCCGTACCCAGGATGTCAACCATGCCCTCGCTGATGCGGTTTCCGACGGTTTTGAGGTGGACGGGCTGTTGCAGGGCTTTGGCGGCGACTGCGGGGGCGATGCCCAGTTCGCTCCAGAAGGCGGCGACTTCCGGCGCCAGTTCCGGGGCGGCTTCGGTGAGGTAGCCGGTTTGGTTGAGGCGGTTGAGTACGAAGTCGATGTAGTCGGCGGGGACTTCGCCATCGAGTTTTTCTACAATTTGGTCGCGGCTGTACTGCCCGTCCAAGAAGGGAATAATCTGACAGTAAAGCTGTCCGGTGAGGGCGTGGTTTTCTTGTTCGCCCAGGAGATAAACCTGTTTGGGGGGACAGATTTCGATGTGGTAGTGAGGTTTGATTTGAAATTCCATTTTAATGAACGAACAACATCAACGATAACAATGGGTTTCTGTGCATTGTAGTGGACCGACACACCTTAAATGGTGGGTTACGGCGGATTTCTAGATTGCCGTCACAGATCGGGTTTCAGCCGCCTAACCCACCCTACAGGAAAGCACATTTTTAGCCGTGTCGGTCCAGTAGTGGACTGTTTTATCTAAAATGAGGCAATAGAAAACTCGGTTCGTTGTTGCGCTTTAGCGCTAAAGCGCAACAACGAAGGAAAT
>NZ_JAJENU010000562.1:0-205 GCF_035615495.1 Lyngbya sp. CCY1209
AGGGGGACTTTGAGAGGTCGGTGGGTTTGAGAAGCGATCGTATCCCCCTAAATCCCCCTTTGTAAGGGGGACTTTGAGAAGTCGGTGGGTTTGAGGAGCGATCGCATCCCCCTAAATCCCCCTTTGTAAGGGGGACTTTGAGAGGTCGGTGGGTTTGAGAAGCGATCGTATCCCCCTAAATCCCCCTTTGTAAGGGGGACTTTGA
>NZ_JAJENU010000563.1:0-13725 GCF_035615495.1 Lyngbya sp. CCY1209
GGTGCGATCGCGGATAATTGAGAGGGATAGAAACCGGGTTTCTCTGAACATTTCGGGTGGGGGGCGTAAAGATGCCGGTAGAAACCCGGTTTCTCACATCTTGTTTCTCGCATCTTTTTTCTGATACCGCCGGAGTCAGAAAGACAAACCGGGTGATTCGAGCCTCTTATTCCCTATTCCCTATTACCCATTACCGGCGCGCAGCGCCATACCGCCGGACTCGGAAAGACAAACTGGGGAGATTTCCCTACAATAACAGGTGAGGCGTAATACTGAAAGGAGGAGAACCCATCCCATGAGACTTCTACATACGATGCTGCGGGTCGGCAACTTGGACGAGTCGCTGAAATTTTACTGTGATATCCTGGGGATGAAACTGCTGCGCCAGAAAGATTATCCCGGCGGAAAGTTTACCCTGGCGTTCGTGGGCTACGGGGACGAGGCGGATCATACCGTTATCGAACTGACCTACAACTGGGGCGTCGATCGCTATGACCTCGGGGACGGCTACGGCCATATCGCCATCGGTGTGGATGATATTTACGGCACCTGCGAGCAAATCCGGGCGGCGGGGGGTACAATTACCCGTGAACCCGGCCCGATGAAACACGGAACGACCGTGATCGCTTTCGTACAAGACCCGGATGGGTATAAAATCGAACTGATTCAACTGGGAACCCAGGGCAGCAGCGAACAGAAAGAAACTCCGGTCGCCGCCGGCCAGTCCAGCTAAGAGCCAACTGGGGAATTGATAATTGACAATTGATCATTGACAATTATCAATTCCCCGGCTCCCGCTTTTCAATGCCCCTCCGGGGTTGACCGCGAAAATTAAGTCCCGAAAGATTGACACGAGAACCGATTGAATTTCGATCCCCAAACACTGTAAGCAATGCAACCGACTGACCCGAGCAAATTTACTGATCAGGCCTGGGAAGCGATCGTCAAGTCCCAAGATGTGGCCCGCCGCTTCCAGAACCAGCATTTAGAAGTCGAGCACGTCGCGATCGCCCTGTTGGAGCAAAACGGACTCGCCAGCAACATTTTGGGGCGGGCCGGCTTCGACCCCGAACAGGTGCTCCAGCAATTGGAAGCCTTCACCAAACGCCAACCTCGGGTCGGAACCATCGAACACCTCTACCTGGGGCGGGATCTGGAAATGATGCTGGACGTGGCCGAAGAGACCCGAGCCGCTTGGCAGGACGGCTACATCTCCGTCGAACACATGGTCATCGCCATCGGGGAAGATACCCGCGTCGGACGGCGAATTTTGGGCGGCGGGGGCCAGCAATCCAGACGGCCCGGGCGCCCCGGGTTCGATCGCCCCGGCAACGGCTCCCAGGCTCCGGTCCGCCAAAAATTGGAGGCGGCGATCAAAAATTTGCGGGGCAATGCCAAAGTGGAAAATCAGACCCCCGAAAATAGCTACGACGCCCTCGGCCGCTACGGCCGGGATCTGACGGAATTGGCGAAAGCCGGGAAACTGGACCCCGTGATCGGCCGGGACGAGGAAATTCGCCGGGTCGTCAGTTGCCTGTCCCGGCGGACGAAAAATAACCCGGTGCTCATCGGGGAGCCGGGGGTGGGGAAAACGGCGATCGCGGAAGGGTTGGCCCAGCGCATCGTCAACGGGGACGTACCCGAATCCCTGAAAAACCGCCAGTTGATTTCCCTGGACATGGGCAGCCTGATCGCCGGGGCCAAGCTGCGGGGCGAATTTGAAGAACGGCTGCGATCGGTACTCCGGGAAGTCACCCACTCCGAGGGTCAGATCGTCCTATTTATCGACGAATTGCATACCGTCGTCGGCGCCGGATCGGGGGGCAGCGGCTCGGGGATGGACGCCGGCAACCTCCTCAAACCCATGCTGGCCCGGGGCGAACTGCGCTGCATCGGCGCCTCCACCGTGGACGAATATCGCAAGCACATCGAAAAAGACCCGGCCCTGGAGCGGCGGTTCCAACAGATTTACGTCGATCAGCCCAGTCCGGAAGATACGGTGTCGATCCTGCGGGGGCTCAAAGACCGCTACGAGCGCCACCACGGGGTGAAAATCACCGATTCCGCCCTGGTGGCCGCGGCGATGCTGTCGGCCCGGTATATCAGCGATCGCTTCCTCCCCGACAAGGCGATCGACCTGGTGGACGAGGCCGCGGCCCAGTTGAAAATGGAGATCACCTCCAAGCCGGTGGAGTTGGAGCAGATCGAGCGCCGCCTGATGCAGTTGGAGATGGAAAAACTCTCCGTGGAGGGGGAAAGCCAGGGGAACGCCGCCACCCGAGACGGGGCGGGCCGGGGCACTGCAGACGTCGGCTTGGGCGTCCGCCTCGATCGCATCCGGGAAGAAATCGAGGCCCTCAAAGCCAAGCAGGAACACCTGTCCTCCCAGTGGAAGGGGGAAAAGGAACTCCTCGACGAGATCAACCGCCTCAAGGAAGAGGAAGAGAAACTGCGGGTGCTCATCGAGCAGGCGGAGCGGGCCTACGACCTTAATAAAGCCGCTCAGTTGAAATACGGGCAACTGGAGACGTTACACCGCGATCGCGAGGCCCGGGAGGCGGAATTGTTGAAATTGCAGGCCCAGGGGTCTTCCCTGCTGCGGGAACAGGTGACGGAGGCGGATATTGCCGCGATCGTCGCCAAGTGGACGGGAATCCCCGTCAACCGCCTGTTGCAGTCAGAGCGACAAAAATTGTTGCAGTTGGAGAGCCACCTGCACCAGCGGGTCATCGGCCAGGAGGAAGGCGTGGCGGCGGTAGCTGCGGCGATCCGCCGGGCCCGGGCGGGGATGAAGGACCCCGGACGCCCCATCGGCTCCTTCCTGTTCATGGGGCCGACGGGGGTGGGAAAAACCGAGCTGGCCCGGGCCCTGGCAGAATTCCTGTTCGACAGCGAAGAGGCGATGATCCGCATCGATATGTCGGAATATATGCAGAAACACGCCGTCTCCCGTCTGGTGGGGGCGCCTCCGGGATATGTGGGCTACGATGAGGGGGGGCAGTTGTCCGAGGCGGTGCGACGCCACCCCTATTCGGTGATTTTGTTCGACGAGGTGGAAAAGGCTCACCCCGACGTGTTCAACATCCTGTTGCAGGTGTTGGATGATGGCCGCATCACCGACAGCCAGGGACGGGTGGTGGATTTCCGCAACACGGTGATCGTGATGACGAGCAACATCGGCGGGGAGTATATATTGGATGTGGCGGGGGATGATTCCCGCTACGATGAGATGTACGACCGGGTGATGCAGGCGCTGCGATCGCACTTCCGACCCGAGTTTCTTAACCGGGTGGACGAGATGATCCTGTTCCACACCCTGAGCAAGGCCCAGTTGCGGGATATCGTCGCGATCCAGATGCGGCGGGTGCAGCGGCTCCTGGCCGAACAAAAAATTGGTTTGGAGTTGTCGCCGAAGGCGTTGGATTATGTGGCGGATGTGGGTTACGATCCGGTGTATGGCGCCCGACCCCTGAAGCGGGCTATTCAGCGGGAACTGGAAAATCCGATCGCGAACCTGATTTTGGAACAGAAGTTCGTGTCCGGGGATACGATCGGTGTGGATTTGGGCGATGGGGAACTCATTTTTAGTTCTCCGGCGATCGAATCTGAGGTGCAATCCGACCCGGTTGAAGTGACGGCCGAACCCGTCGCGACGACTGGAAAGAGTGACGACAGTTGAACCCTCGAAGGCCAGGTCATCCTAAAAATCGGAGGCGAGTGATGCTGGATTTGACGGTGGCGATTCCCACCTATAACGGCGAAAAGCGTTTGCCGGAGGTGTTGGAAAAGCTGCGATCGCAAACGGGAACAGATGCGATCGTCTGGGAAGTTTTGGTGGTGGATAATAATAGTTCCGACGGGACGGCAGAAGTTGTCAGACAGTATCAGCAGAATTGGTTGTCCGATGTTCCGTTGCGGTACTGTTTGGAAACGCAACAAGGGGCGGCTTTTGCGCGAAAAAGGGCCGTACAGGAGTCCCAAGCCGAGTTGATCGGCTTTTTGGACGATGACAACGTACCCCAATGGGATTGGGTATCGGAAGCCGTCAAATTTTCCCGAGAATATCCGCAAGCGGGAGCCTACGGCAGTCAAATTCACGGCATTTTTGAAGCCGAACCGCCACCGAATTTCGAGCGAATCAAGGCATTTTTAGCAATTACAGAGCGAGGTTCACGTCCCCATTTATATGAACCCAAAATAAAAATGTTACCGCCATCAGCCGGCTTGGTCGTTCGCAGACGAACTTGGTTAGAAAATGTCCCCTCACAGATGATCCTCACAGGTCGAGTTGGGGGTCAAATGCTGGCCAGTGAAGATTTGGAGGTACTGCGATATATTCAAAAAGCCGGCTGGGAAATTTGGTACAACCCGGACATGGCGATCGATCATTTAATTCCCCAGCACCGCTTAGAAAAAGACTACTTGATGAAATTGTGTTTTGGAGTCGGGTTGAGTAGCCACGCCATCCGAATGTTAAAATTTCCTCAATGGCAACGGCCCCCGATTGCCCTCGCTTACTTGCTGAACGATATCCGAAAAATTATCATACATCTATTTAAATATAAGCTTGCCGTATATACGGAAATTGTTGCAGCCAGTGAAATGCAATTTTTGATCGGCAGATTTTTTAGTCCATTTTACTTTATGCTAAAACCCCATCAAACAACTTGAGCGGGCGAGGTCGCCCCGGATGTGATGATGCCAATTTAAAAAGATTTCAGAAGTCGTTGTATCGGTCGCTTTTATTTATTCAAATGTTCGTAAAACAATCAAAACGAGGGGTAATAAATGATGGATTTTTCAGTCGTGATTCCAATCTACAATGGTGCCAAACGATTGCCCGGAGTGCTGGAAAAATTGCGATCGCAAACGGGGACGGAGGAAATACAGTGGGAAATTCTGGTCGTCGATAATAATAGCAGTGACGAGACGGCAAAAGTCGTTCGAGAATTGCAATCAACCTGGAACCTACAAGTCCCTTTAAAATACGTTTTTGAACGGCGACAGGGACTCACATTTGCCCGCACCAGGGGAATTGAAGAAACCGAAGGTCAGTTCGTCGCATTTTTGGATGACGATAATTTGCCCAATTCGGATTGGGTTTTACAGGCTTATTTGTTCGGGAATCAATATCCAAAAGCCGGCATTTATGGGGGGCAAATTCATGCGTTATATCAAACAGAACCCCCCGAAAATTTCAAAAGAATTGAACATCTTGTATTGGCAATACGGGAAAGTGGCGAACAAGCATTTCAGTTCAATCCGGAGTTGTTACAACTTCCATCCGGTGCCGGGTTAGTCCTTCGCAGAAAAGCGTTGTTAGAGAGTTCAAATCCCGAATGTATCGCGGCTGTAAGTAGAGGAGATAATGATTACGAACTCTCCCTTTATCTCTATCAAAACGGCTGGGAAATTTGGTACAATCCTGCCATGCACTTAAATCATTTAATTCCTCCAGAAAGATTGGAAAAAAGCTATTTGCTTTCTCTGGCTTACCGCTACGGTTTGTATACGTTTGGCTGTCGGGTAATTTTGGCGAAAACTTGGGGACAAAAATTTCTCTTGTTTTTCCGGGTAATGTTTGGGGGGTTGAAAAGAGTAATTTTACATTTTGCAAAATATAAAAAACAAGTCCAATCCGACTTGGTAAATGCTTGCGAACTCAATTTTTTCTGGGCGAGTGCCATTAGCCCTATCTATTATTACATCAATAAAATTTCATTTCAAAAATGACAGCCGAAACAACGAGCTTAAGTTTGATTATAATTCTCAAAAAAATATGGTATCTATATCGGTAGTGATTCCAACTTATAATTCTGAAAAAAGCATTCAATCGACCATTCAATCAGTTTTAAATCAAACCAATACTGATTGGGAACTGATTGTGATTGACGACGGTTCTCAAGATAAAACGGTCGAAATTATCTCTCAAATTAATGATCCTCGGATTCAAATTTTACCCTATCCGAACGCCGGGGTTTCGACGAGTCGGAATCGGGGATGGGAGCAAGCGAAAGGGGAGTTTATCGCCTTTTTAGACCATGACGATCTCTGGACTTCAGAGAAATTGGAATCTCAGTTGCGAGCCTTACAAGAGCATCCGGATGCCGCTCTGGCGTACAGTTGGACGGACCACTGCGATGATTCCGGGAACCTCATCGCGAGGGGACGGCATTTATCTTGGACGGGAAACGTTTACTCGAAATTGCTGGTGGATAATTTTTTAGATACGGCATCCAACCCATTAATTCGCAAAGTCGCGTTGGATGAAGTGGGGGGATTTGACCCCAGTATCAATTCTTCGGGGGAGTGGGATTTGTGGTTGCGGTTGGCGGTTCGATATCCATTTGTTGCCGTCCCGGAGAGTCAGGTTTTTCACCGAATTTCGAGTTCGGCTATGTCAGCTCAAATTGAATCCCACAAACGAGAATGTCTGGAAGTCACCGAGCGAGCATTTGCTCGATCTCCGGCTTCTTTACAGCATTTAAAAAAAGCCAGTCAAGCCAATATATACAAATATCTGTTGTGTAAGAGTTTTGAGGGTAAACCCACACGCCAAAAAGGGCGACAAGCCTTCGGATTATTGTGGGATTATATCCGCTGCGAACCGGAGTCGCGATCGCAGTTCAAATTTATTGTGACAATGGCGATCAAAAGCGGAGTCATGGCGATTTTACCGTCAACTTATGCGGAATCGGTATTGTTGAAGTTACGGCGATCGTGAGGTATCGAGATTAATATACCCGAGCAAGGTGCTGGTATTGGAAAGTTTTGGTGTTTTGGCGAGAATATTTTGGGCGATGGGGGGTGAGAATAAACTGATAACAGCCGCTTTATAGAGAACTTTTAGGGTGACGGGGGCCGTCAGTAAATTGCGATCGTTTCGTAGGGCATTCAAGTAGAATCGAAAACCGGAAATTCCCCGCTGTCGAGTAGAGGTTCCTTCCAGAGCTTTGACAGTCAGATATTTGTAAAAGTTCCCCAAACTTCGAGGTTTGAGATATTGTAAAGTTTCGGGAACTCGGTCAAAAGCACGATTGATGACCTGGATGACAGCAACTTCTTTCTTTACAACATTCATAGACATCGTACTGGCAGATTGACGGTAGAGGACTTGGGGTTTGGGAACGACAGCGAAGGGATAATGGCGGGCAACTCGGAGATACATTTCCCAATCTTGGGCGAAAGTGAGAGTTTCATCAAAACCTCCCAATTCCAGAAAAACTTCCCGTCTAATGAGAGGATTAGAACCGTTAGACAGGAAATAAGCCAGCAGCATGGGAGCGAGAACATCTCCAGAAAAAGTCGCACGACTGTCGGGGCGAAGAAATTGGCTCGACTCGTCGATGCAGTCCGTCCAACTGTAGGCGAGACCCGCGTCGGGGTTCTCTTGCAGGGCTTGATATTGGGATTCTAATTTATCAGTAGTCCAGAGGTCGTCCGCATCGATAAAAGAAATATATGGGCCGGAAGATTTTGCCAGACCTCGATTCCGACTCACATTGGCTCCGGCGTTCGGATAAGAAAATGTTTGCAATCTGGGGTCTGAGATTTGGGCGATCGCGTCTAAGGTTGAATCGGTAGAACCATCGTTTATGACAATCAACTCGAAGTCCGTGAAAGTTTGATTTAAGACCGATTCGATAGTTTCTCGAATGGTTATTTCACCGTTGTAAACCGGGATGATAACAGATATTTTTGGCATACAGAGTGAGTTCACTTTAAAGGGGTATAGATTCAGTTTATTCCGGATCGGTGCGGATCAGCATCATCAAGGCTCCAATATTATCGATTTTTCCGTATCTGGCAAGAAGAATCCGGGCTTGGGATTGAGGCAAAATAGCGATCGCGAGGATTTTGAGTAAGGCACGAACTGTGACTCGATGTTGTAGGAGTGAAGGATCGTTGACAATGGCTTGGTAGAAAAGTTGGACGGCAAATATCGCCCGTCTGCGATCGGGTTCCCCCTCGAGAGCTTTGACGGTCAGATATTTGTAAATATTAGCAAGGCTGTGTTTTTTGAGATATTGTAGGGAGGAGGGGGCTTGACTGTAAGCTCTGTGAATGACTCCGGTCGATTCTTTTGCCTGCCGAATGATATTGGCGGACATGGAGGTTGGGGAAATGCGATATAAAATTTGAGCTTTGGGTACTGCAACGAAGGGATAGCGAGCCGCCAGCCGAATCCACAGATCTCGGTCTTCGGCAGCCCGCAGGGACTCATCAAATAAACCGACTTCTTCCAACACATTTCGGCGAATTAAAACATTAGAACCACTCTCGATAAAGTTATTGACGAGAATGTGAGAATAAACATTTCCATTGACGGTTTTATGACCTCCAGGACGGAGAAATTTGCCGGATTCATCAATGCAATTCGTCCAACTGTAAGCGAGGGCAGCTTCGGGATGTTCTCGCAATGCTTGATACTGGGATTCTAACTTATCTGGAGTCCAGAGGTCATCCGCATCGATAAAGGAAATATATTCTCCCTTGGCTTCTCGAATTCCTCGATTGCGACTGGCTGCCAAACCCGCATTTGGATAGGACTTAACTCTCAGACGAGGATCTTTAATCTGTGATATAATTTCTACAGTACGATCCGTCGATCCGTCATCGATCGCGATCAGTTCAAAATCCGAGAGACTTTGACATAAGATTGATTCGATAGTTTCTCGAACTGTCCGCTCGCCGTTATAAACGGGAATAATTACAGATACTGAAGTCATTGGCTCTAGCTCCCAGCCAGGGAATGCAAGTAATCAGTAAGGAATCAAATAATGATAACACAATCCGCCCCACTGTTTTTCTTGGTTGGATGCTCTCGCTCGGGTACGACGCTGCTCCAAAGTCTGCTGGCTACCCACCCTCAAATCGCATCCTTTCCGGAAACCAAATTTTTTCACGTTTTGCTCCCTTCTCCATACGAACGACGCCGATATGCTTTCAATTTAGCATCTCGTCAATTGAATTCGAGGCTGGCAGTTTTTTTTGGAGATGAACTCGGTCGTCCCGATTTGATTCGTCGTATCCCTAAAGTACCTTTGATGAGCCACTGTACTCACCAGTTTATCAAAATTTTAAGAGAACTAGCTGCCGAACAAAACAAATCTATAATTTTAGAAAAAACTCCCGACCATATTTACCGAATCGAGTCGATTGAAAAATTTTTACCGAGTGCCAGCTTCATCCATTTGATTAGAAATGGGACGGATGTAGTCGCCTCTCTCTATGAAGTGACTCATCAATATCCAAAACCTTGGGGGGGAGTCCGAGATATTGACACCTGTATTGATAACTGGCTGTCCGCTATTCGAGCTACTCAAAAATACCAAAATCAGCCCAATCATTTAATTGTTCGGTATGAAAACTTGGTCAGTCAAGCCGAGACAGTCCTTCGCAAAATTTGCAATTTCTTAAACGTCGAATTCGATGTCAATATGATTGAAAATTATGCCGAAATGGCTCACTATGTTAGCCTTGATCGGGAAGGAAGATCGGTCAATTGTGACGGAATAAATTACCGCCCTTCTAATAAGTTTTTTAAAATTTTTAATGAAGAACAACAGGCATACATTATGGATAAACTATCGGTCGTAAATCTTGAAGAACTCAATTGGTAAGTCTAGTCAATTTCTCATTTAATTCGAGTCAAAAATTATGAATTCGATTCCTGTAGATTCCACGGGACAAGTAAGAATAGTTTTGATGATTGAAACTGTTATAGTTTTCATCCTTTAAGATACGTTCAACTTCTCCTCCCAACCGTTTCTCCTCAGAAGCGATCGCCTCTTCAAATGAGAGTTTTTCATGTCCGAGTCTGACTTCGTGCTGATAGTGAGAATTCGCGACAGATTTTTGAGTTTATTTTTGATTGAATGAACGGCAAAAGTAGCCATGACGTCTCAAGGTTTCTGGGATGCTCGTAGCCAACCAATTACGGAAATCCGAATCATCCGGTGGGGTGATCCATTACCATTATGCCCCGCCGATCGCCCAAAATCAAGAGATGACAACCATAAGATGTGAGACATAGCGCCCATGACCGTACTCGAAAAGGGACAGATCACGATCCACACCGAGAACATCTTCCCGATCATCAAAAAATCCCTCTACACCGACCACGAGGTATTCCTGCGGGAACTCGTCTCCAACGCCGTCGATGCGATCGCCAAGCTGAAGATGGTCGCCCGCCGGGGGGAATACTCCGGGGACATCGGCTCACCCGAAATCGCGATCGCGATCGATAAAGACGCCAAAACCCTCTCCGTCAGCGACAACGGCATCGGGCTCACCCCCGACGAAATCAAAAAATACATCAACCAAGTCGCCTTCTCCAGCGCCGAAGAATTCATCCAAAAATACCAGGCCAACGAAGGAGAATCCATCATCGGCCACTTCGGGCTCGGGTTCTACTCCTCCTTCATGGTCGCCAAACAGGTGGAAATCGACACCCTCTCCTACCAAGAGGGCGCCCAAGCCGTCCACTGGACCTGCGACGGTTCCCCCGAATTCCAACTCGAAGACTCCGCCCGCACCGAACGCGGCACCACCGTCACCCTCACCCTGATGGACGACGAACAGGAGTACCTCGAACCCAGCCGCATCAAGCAACTGATCAAAACCTACTGCGACTTCATGCCCGTCCCCATCAAAATGGACGGCGAAGTCATCAACCGCCAGAAAGCCCCCTGGCGCGAATCCCCCAACAACCTCAGCAAAGACGACTACCTGGATCTTTACCGCTACCTCTACCCCTTCCAGGAAGATCCCCTGCTGTGGGTGCACCTCAACACCGACTATCCCTTCATCGTCAACGGCATCCTCTACTTCCCCAAACTCAGACCCGATGTGGATGTCACCCAGGGCAATATCAAACTATTCTGCAACCAGGTATTTGTCAGCGACCACTGCGAGGAAGTCATCCCCAAATTCCTGATGCCGTTGCGGGGCGTGATCGACAGCACCGACATCCCCCTCAACATCTCCCGCAGCGCCCTGCAAAGCAACCGCACCGTCCGCAAAATCGCCGACTACATCGCCAAAAAAGTCGCCGATCGCCTCAAAGAACTCTACCGGGACGATCGCCAAGAATACATCCGCTGCTGGCAGGATGTCGGCACGTTTGTCAAGTTCGGTTCCCTCAACGACGACAAATTTAAAAAGCAAGTCGAAGATATCCTGATCTTCCGCAGCACCTACCAACCTCCCGCCGAGGAAGGGGAGGCAAAAACCGCCGAAGTCCAGGTGCAAACCGAGGAGGGAGACGCCTGGGAAGAGGTGAAATCGGACCGTGAAAAATCCGCCAGCACCGACGAACAGGGGCGCTACTACACCACCCTCAGCGAGTACCTGGAGCGGAACCAATCCCGCCACGAAAATCGGGTCTTTTACTGCACCGAGGAGGCTTCCCAAGCCACCTATGTGGAACTCCACAAGAGCCAGGGTTTGGAAGTGTTATTCCTCGACTCCTTTATCGACACCCACTTTATCAGTTTCCTGGAGCGGGAACACTCCGATGTCAAATTCTCTCGGGTAGACTCCGAACTCGACGACACCCTGATCGAAAAAGATAAAGAATCGGAAATCGTCGATCCCAAAACCAACAAAACCCGCAGCGAACAGATCAAGGAGTTGTTCGAGAAGTCCCTCAACAAACCCCGCCTGAATATCCGCACCGAATCGCTCAAGTCGGAGGATACCCCCCCGGCGATGGTTCTGCTGCCGGAGGCGATGCGGCGGTTGCAGGATATGACGGCCCTTTTACAACAGCAAAAAGCCGACTTCCCCGAGGATCATATTTTGTTGGTGAATACCGCCCACCCGCTGATCCAAAATCTGGCGAGTTTGAATCAGGGGACGATTATCCAAGAGGGCGGCGAGTCTCCCTCCGAGGAGTTGGCAAAAATGATCTGCCACCACGTTTATGACTTGGCGTTGATGGCTCAAAAGGGCTTTGATGCCGAGGGTATGAAAGATTTCGTGGAGCGATCGAACCACGTTTTGACGAAGTTGACGGAACGGGCGATGTAAGTCCGTATCGTCCCCATCAATCCCCCTTTTTAAGGGGGAATTTTGATATTTTTATTCCCTTGATTTTCTATGATGGACGAAGGCGTTATCAAATATTCCTGTAATTGGACGGAAGCCGAACCCCCCGAGGGGGAATGGTTGCCGGACTTGATGAGGTGGCGCGATCGCCTCCATTCTCTGGGGTTGATCGGGACCTACGACGACGGCATCGGGTTCGGCAACATCAGCGTCCGGATCGGCAATTCCGAACAATTTATCATCACCGGAACCCAGACCGGACATTTGCCCCATTTGCAACCCGAACATTACACCACCGTCACGGAGTTTAACTGGCGGGAAAATTGGATCACCTGTCGGGGTCCGGTGCGGGCTTCTTCCGAGGCGTTGACCCACGCGGCAATCTATCAGCATCAACCGGAAATTAATGCGATCGCCCACGTCCACCACCCGCAATTTTGGAAAGATTTGATGTTTCAAGTCCCCACCACCCGCCCGGAAGTCCCCTACGGCACGCCCCAGATGGCGCGGGAAATGTTTCGTTTATTTGAAGAAGAAAACCTGGCCCATGTCAAACTGTTGGTGATGGGGGGACACGAAGACGGGTTTTTGAGCTTCGGGCGGGACTTGAAAGAAGCCGGGGAAATCCTGTTGGGATATTGCGAATTAAAATAGCCTCAATCCAATTTGTCGATGAGTAATTCATATTCCATTTGGGAAGACGCCCCCGAACCCCGAAAACTGCCCGAAATCGGGCTGGCGTATTTGGGTTGAGCACAGGCGACGAGGGCGACGTGGCGATCGCCCACCGCCAGATCCTGGGTCGGGTCGTACCCCCGCCACCCGGCACCGGGGAGATAAACTTCCGCCCAAGCGTGGAGGTGGCGATCGTTGCGCGTCAGATCCCCCTCCTGATAGCCACTGACGAACCGAGCCGCCAAACCCACCGCCCGACAGGCTTCCACAAACAAAACCGTCAGATCTCGACAGGAACCCGCCTGCTGCCGCCAGGTTATCCCCGGCGGCAGAGCCGCCCCCGTTTCCCGGATCATGTGCTGGCAGGTGCGGTAAATGCGCCGGTTCAGGGCGCTCAAAAAAGACAGTACCCCCCCGCCGCAGGAGTGCCAAAGTTCCTGGGCGAGTTGCACCACCGCCGGATCGGTGCAGCCCTTCATGTAGGGTTGCAAATGTGCCAACATCGGCGCCGGATAGTCCGCGATCGGCAGGTGCAGCGCCCAAGGTTCGAGGAGATAATTAAACGGATTCGTGCAGTGGGTTTCCACCTCCGAACTGACTTTAACCTTCAACTCCGTCGTCGTCCCCGAAAACCAAAGTTTGATAATATCGTTGCCGTTGAGATCGACAATTTCCGAAATTCCCTTGGGTTCGGGTTCCACCGCGATCGCGAACTCCCGCAAGGTTTGAAACGCATCCGATCGCGGCCGCAGCCGGACAATATGCGGCGTCAACTCGACCGATCGGGTATAGGTGTAAGTCGTGGTGTGAATAATTTGATAATTCATCAATAAGGGTGTGTTCGGTGGGGCGTTGGGAAAAATCGGATCAAAAAACCCGTGGTGGCAACCGTCCCCGGTTGCCCGCCAACGATTCACTTTTAACTTTTCAACTCGCCTGACTCTGTGAAAATGGAAAAAACCCGTGGTGGCAACCGTCCCCGGTTGCCCGCCAACGATT
>NZ_JAJENU010000564.1:0-206 GCF_035615495.1 Lyngbya sp. CCY1209
ACCGTTACTGTGGCAGTATCGGTGCCGCCGTTGCCGTCGTTAATGGTGTACTCGAAGGTGGCGTCTCCGGTGAAGCCGGACTCGGGGGTAAAGATAACGTTGCCGTCGGCGTCGAGTTCTACTGTGCCGTTGCTGGGGTTGCTGACGCTTTCGATGCTGAGGGTGTCGTTTTCCGGGTCGGTGTCGTTCCCCAACAGGGCAGCAGG
>NZ_JAJENU010000565.1:0-8963 GCF_035615495.1 Lyngbya sp. CCY1209
GGGGAACTCTTGCCCCCCTCGCCCAGAATTGGGAGAGGGGTTGGGGGAGAGGGCGAGAAGTGCCGGAAGCCCCCCTAACCCCCCAATTTTGGGGGGAACTCTTGCCCCCCTCGCCCAGAATTGGGAGAGGGGTTGGGGGAGAGGGCGAGAAAACGAATTCAAATTAAGGCTGTACCTGTTCCGATATCCACTGCAAATAGGCGGGGGAACCGGCGGCGATGGGCACGGCTAAAATTTCGGGGACTTCGTAGGAGTGGAGTTGGCAAATTTTCGTTTCTAAGGCTTGAAATATACTCAGATCGGTTTTGATAATTAATTGCCATTCGTCTTCCGAACACACTTCGCCCTTCCAGGTGTAGACGGAATGGATGGGGGTCAGACCCACGCAGGCTGCGAGTTTGGCTTCCACCAAACCTTTGGCGATCGCCTCTGCTTCGGCCTTGGAACCTGCCGTTACTAATACGATACCGTAATTGTCTGCCATATTTAACTTAAATTTTGCTTTCAGCTATCATCAAATATCGGTCTTTGGGCGGTGGGTTACGCTGGCGCTAACCCACCCGACTAGATTATCATCAAATATCGGTCTTTGGGCGGTGGGTTACGCTGGCGCTAATCCACCCGACTGGACTGTTTCATCTTAAATGAGGCGATTCGATCTGAATCCACAGGCAAGATGCCTGTGCTACGTCAAGATGCCTGTGCTACGTCAAGATGCCTGTGCTACGTCAAGATGCCTGTGCTACGTCAAGATGCCTGTGCTACGTTTTGAATAGTCGGTCCGGTAGGGTGGGTTAGGCGCGACAGTAATTTTTCGGAAAAACCGACAACTTTTCATTCGCGCCGTCACCCACAATTGCCTTTTTAATGCACAGTTTTAGCAGCAAAATTTCACGACATGATTGACGAATGAATTGGCAAATAAGATGTTTTTTTATAGCATTTTTTCGATGCGATTGTAAAACTGCGATCGCGACATTTCGGAATTTTCGGGATGATAGGGCGTACAAGAACAAATCTTTTCTAAATCCAGATAGAGCCGGAAAGAATCGGGCAAAGTGGCGCGACAAAAATCCGTTTCCTCGACCTGCGCGCCCGCCAGTGTGGCATTCTGAAGGTCGGCATCCTGAAAGTTGGTGCGGGACAATTTCGCGCTATTGAGATTGGCCCAGGTCAAACAGGCCCCCTCCAAATTTGCCGCCGTCAAGTCCGCCCCCTGCAAACAGACGCCCCGCAGTTGGGCGCGGCTGAGATTGGCATAATTGAGTTGAGTTCCGCTCAAATTGGAACCGCACATTCTCGCCTCGCTCAGGTTCACGCCGTTGAGATCGAGGCGGCTCAAATTGACGCCATTTAAGTAAGCATTTTGCAGGTTAATATCCGTCAATTTTGTCCCGAATAATTTCGCGCCGCTGAGTCGGACGCCGTAAAAATTCGCCCACCTCAAATCAGCCCCGGTCAAATTTGCCTCCCGCAGGTTGGCAAATTGCAGGTTCGCCCCGGATAAATTGGCGTTGGGAAGACTCGCCCGCCGCAAGTTGCTCCCCGCCAAACTCGCCCCACTCAGCCTCGCCCCCGGCAGTTTCGCCTTCACCAAAAACGCCCCGTTGAGATTGGCTTTGGTGAGATCGGCGTCCACCAATTTGGCTTCATTCATTTTCGCGAAGCTGAGATTAGCCCGCTGTAGGTTGGCCCCGTTGAGCTTGACGCGACTCAGAAACGCCCGGGTGAGGTTGGCGCCGGCGAGGTTCGCCCGGGAAAGGTTGACACCGATCAAAATGGCTCCCCCCAGGTCCGCCCCGCTCAGATCGACCCCCGAAAAGTCGATTTCGCCTTGTTCGTAACGCCTCAGAAGATGGCTGACGTTCATCAGAAGTGACTCCGGCTACCTCTCATTTTCTATCTAACCACGGAATTTTAAGAAAGTTTTTATATTTTTGCGATCGCGTGATCAGAGGAGTCGGGAACGTTTTTCCGTCCCGATTCTCGAACGAGGGCGAATGCAGGCCGTACCGACTTCCGTCTCGGATTGCTTGCGTTCTGAGGCGCAAACGGCAACAATATGACAGTTAATTTTTTATACTCCTCAAACTTCAGGGGAAGATTTACGCTACGCTTCGTGTGTCTGTTGTTGCCATTCCGGAGCATCGAGATGACGAACTCTCCCAATCCTTCGACCGAACCCACGCCGCGCCCGGTCCGACGCTGGCGACGTCGGCTGATTTGGGGGGGCGTCGGCTTGGGTGTGACCTCGATCGCGATCGCGGGGGGCGTGAGTTGGTTTGTGAAGTCTCGTCTCGCCCCCATCATTGCCGAAACCTTAGAAGGGATCATCGATCGCCCCGTGGAAGTCGGCCCGGTGGAACGGTTTGGCATCATTTCCATTCGGTTCGGTCCGTCCGCTATTCCCCCGACTGCAACGAATCCCAATACGGCTTCATTGGAAGCGATCGAAGCGACGATTTCTATTGTGTCCCTATTTCAACCGACGGTTCTCATCGATTTGACGGTGATCGATCCGGAAGTCTACCTCGAAGAAGACTCAGCCGGAAATTGGATCAGAACCCAACTCAAACAGCAGGGAGAAAGTCCCCTACAGGTTGAAATTGGCACGATTCGGGTTGAGAATGCCGATGTTAAACTGATGCCCCAAACCCTCCTAAAAGCGCCGCTTCGGGAAGATCCGGTGACGCTGGAAGTCGATCGCCTCGCCTTGGATGTCAGCGACGCCAACGATCGCATTCGGGGCAATGTCAGCGGCCGATTTTCTCGGGGGGGAGACTTCCGGTTAAAGGCAAATGCGGTAATTTCCGAGGGGAATATTGAAGCGGAACTCGATGCCGACGATCTGACGTTACCGCAATTGGCGTTACTGGTTCAAACCCCCGGATTTGCCTTGGAAAAGGGGGATGCGGATGCGGATTTGAGGGTTAAATTAGAGAATTTTAAACCGACTGGAATTTGGGGAGATCTGCAACTCGAACAACTGCAAGCCGATGTGGAAGCCCTTTCGGAACCCGTCCGCGTCGAAACCGGCAACTTTCGCTTCACGGGAAATCAGGCCGTCATCCGAGAGTTGGATGCCGGTTTTGGCGAGGTGGCGGTGAATGTCGGTGGGACGGTGACGACAGACGACGAGTTCGATTTCCGACAGACTGAATTTGATCTGACGGCAAATTTGGAACCCGTCACGTTTTCGACGTTATTAGAAACGGTGGAAGGGCAGTTGGAAGAAGCGATCGCCCTACCCGTTCCCATCGCGGGGGAAGTGGAGGCGGAAATTGATTTGACCGGCTCCTTGCAGGAACCGACCGTTTCGATCGCGATCGCCACCACCGCACCCACCCAAATCGATCGCGTCCCCTTCGAGGAAATTTCCATACAATTGGAAACCGTCGCCGAACTGACGGACGAATTTAATTTGGCGTCCGCTCCGGTTGTCACGATTGACGAGTTGAATATCCGGCTCGCAACGGGGGGAGAAATTACCGGGTCAGGCGCGATCGCCCTGGACGGACTGACGGAATTTCTGGCGGCGGAACCGGACGAAACCGGGGCGGAAACGGCGGAAGAATTTCCCTTCGATGCCAATGTCGAATTGAGTTTAAATGTCGATCGCCTCGATGGGGACGCGATCGCCCGACTGTTTGACATTCCCCCCGGTTTGACGTTGGGTGAAATTTCCGCCAATGCCCAACTTTCCGGCGAGATAGACGACCTCACAGGAGAGGTCGTGTTTGAACTTCCGGGGGCGACCTATCCGATTTTTGGAAATGCCCAATTTAATGACGGTCGGGTTGATGGGACGGTCAGGGTCGCCGAGGGTACGGTGGATGTAAATGCCCAATTGCGGGAAAATAATAATTGGAATGCGGCGATCGCTGCTAATCAGTTGGCGGTCGATTACCTGCTGAAATTTGGATTGCCCTTGGCAAATTTAGAGCCAGATTTGCGAGAAAAAATATCACAATTGAATCTTGAAGGGTCAAAAATTGATTTTCGGACAAATATTTTGGGTTCCCTAGATAATCTCAATCTCGATGGTATAGTGGCGACTGGTGACATCATAATTGGTATTGCTGACGGTTCGATTGACAGCGATTTTCGACTCAATGAAAGACAGTTTGGAGCGGATTTTAATATCAATTCCCTTTCCCTTCCTAGATTGCTCGAACTGGGTTTGCCCTTCGTCAACTTGTCGCCGGAAATCGAGCGATCGCTACAAACCCTCGATTTTCGGAATGGGGCAGTATTAGCGCGAGGATCGATTGTCGGTAATTTGGATAATTTGACTGCGAATGGCATCACCGCCGATGTGGCGGGACGGGTCGATTTAGGCAATATCGGCGGTTCCGTTAGCCTGGAAAATGCCCGCCTCAGAAACGGTAAATTTGATCTTAAATTAGATGCCAATTCGATGGCACTTAATCCTTTTATCAATGCCGGATTGTCCGTCGTTGATTTACCGGCGAACGTGCGGGAACAGGTGCGGGCATCCGATCTGAGAAATTCTCGATTGAACGGAGAAGCGATCGCCTCCGGAAATCTCGCCAATCCGAGCGATATTAATAGCAATTTTAATGGAATCATAAATTTGGGTAATTTCGGAGGCGAAATTGTTGCCGATGGACAAATTAATTCCGGCGCATTTAAAGGCACAGTCAGAACCAACGACATCCCCCTCAATCCCCTGATCGAATTGGGTTTACCCCTGGCGAACCTGCCCCCCGACGTGGTGGCAGAAATTCGGGGTTTGGATGTGGATAACGGCATCCTGCGGGGGGAAACGTCATTTTCCGGGAATTTGGCGACGCTGAGTCCGGAAAACTTGAATTTGACCCTGGACGGACAGATCGATTTAGGCGATGATGGGGGGAGTGTCACCGCCACGGGCCGCGTCGGGGGGGGAGCGTGGACGGCGCGACTAGCCGGCGATCGCATCGCTTTGGGCCGGTTTTCGGAATGGGCGGAAAATCTCACCGGGGTGCGATCGGCCCTCGGACCGACGGGGTTATTGGACCAGGCGGAAAATCTGCCCCTATTGCGGGGACTGTTGGACACAGAATTAACCGCCTCCGGTTCAGTGACGCAATTCAACCGGGCGACGTTGGAGGCGGCGGCCCAGTTGCGGTTGACGGAATTGCCGATTTTGCGCCAACCCTTCGAGGCGGCGGCGACGTTGCGGGAGGGACGGGTGGAACTGGAACGGGCCGAGACCCCGCAATTCGGGGCGGACGGGATGTTCGCGTTGGAATTTAGCGGGACGGGGGTGCCGAGTCTGGGCGACCTGAATGTTAACGTGCGGGTGTCCGATTTCGATTTGAATTCGCCCCTGGTGCAGACAGCGCTGGCGGTATTGCCCCCGGAAATTTTAGCCGGAGATACGCCACCGGTGTGGGGTTCGGTGAGTTTTCAGGGAAATGTGACCGGACCCATTTCGGCGTTGAACCTGCGGGGGAACCTGCGGTTGGAGGATTTCGCCCTGCGGGGTTTGGAATTCGACCCGGTGTTAGCCGGTCCCGTCGAGGCGGGGTTAGGTGAGGGGGTGAATGTGTCTTTGGCGGGGGAGGGAGATCGGATCGAATTGGTGTTGGACGATCGCTTTTTGCCCGAGTCGTTTTTAGTCCAGCGAGGAGATGCGATCGCCCGGGGCACCTCTCCCACTCAAAATAACTTACAAGTCAGTGTAGAAGATTTTCCCCTAACTCCCCTGGGGCTTGCTCCCCTGGCCCAGGCGGGAATCGGTCCGCTGGGGGGCAACGTTTCCGCCGAGTTGGCGGTGTCGGATTTTGCCAGTTTCGACCTGAGTCGCATCGACGCCACTGGGGAGGT
This sequence comes from Lyngbya sp. CCY1209, assembly GCF_035615495.1. Classification (GTDB taxonomy): domain Bacteria; phylum Cyanobacteriota; class Cyanobacteriia; order Cyanobacteriales; family Microcoleaceae; genus Limnospira. The sequence goes on from NZ_JAJENU010000565.1 coordinate 5,833, forward strand.
ATCGGTGGACCGGCCGAGTTTGGGTTATATAGAAGGCGATCGCTTCGGTATTCAAGTCAGTTTAGCCAATGGTATCGCCCGCCTCACGGATGGAGAACTACAACAGGGAGAAACGGTGGTTCTGATTTCAGCCCGGGCCAACGTCAACGAGATTTTAACCGGGGTTTCTCCCGCAGACGGCGCCGAACCCCCCTTGGAAGCCAACATCACCATCCCCCAAGGCAACCTCCAAGACCTATTCGCCGCCCTCCACTGGTACGACTTGGAAGATATCACCCGGGGCATCCAAACCCCCCTGTATGCGGGTGCAACGACTTTGAACACCGTGACCGTGGGACTGCCCGAGACGGCATCCCTCACCCAACAACTGCGATATTGGGCGGAAATTCAAGCCCTGTTGAAGTGGGAAGAAAGCCAAAAACCGGAAGGACTGCCCCTGCCCCCTTTAGAAGCAGTCAACGCCTCGTTTACCGGCGAAATCAACGTCAGCGGTTCTCCCTCGGATATCACGGCGACGGCGGACATCCGGGGCGAGGATTGGACCTGGGGGCCGCACAAAACCGACGAATTCATTCTCCAGGCGAGTTTCGAGGACAATATCGTGCGAGTTCTGCCCTTGAGATTGCGTTCCGATCAAACCCTGGTGGGATTTCAGGGGCAACTGGATCTCGATCGCCAAATTCCCTCCGGCCAGTTGCGGGTCAAAAATTTGCGCCTGGAGGAAGTGGAGGCATTTTACGACATTCCCAACGTGGATTTGAGCGGACAGTTCAATTTGCAGGCGCTGTTTTCGGGCAGTTTGGAGAATCCCCGGGCGACGGGGGAATTTACCGTCATCGACGGTTTATTCAATGGCGAACCCCTCAAGGAAGCCCGGGGCAGTTTCAGCTACAATAACGCCCGGTTGAACGCCGGGGGAGCGGTGTTGGTGACGGCCGAAGATCCGATTCGGTATCGGGCGACGGTGCCGTTTCGGTTGCCCTTCGCGAAAGTCAACCCGGAAAGTAATTTCCTCAGTGCCCAGGTGGAGGTGCGGGATGAAGGGTTCAAGATTATTAACCTGGTGAATCCGGAGGTGGATTGGGTGCAGGGGAAGGGGTTGGTGAAACTGGGATTGCAGGGGATATTGGAGCAGGCGCCGGACGGTGCGATCGCCAATCTCGTCTTGGAACCGGAGGGGGAGTTGAAGGTGCTCGACGGGGTGTTGCAGGCCCGCGGTGTCGAACAGGCGATCGCGGGACTCTCGGGCACGGCAATTTTTACGAACAATCGCCTGTGGGTGAAGGGCATCGAAGGGGAGTTAGTGGGAGAGACGGGGACGGGCAACATTTTGCTCGAAGGGGTGCTGCCCATTTTTGAACCCCTACGGGGGGAAGATCCGGATCTTACCAATCCCCTGCGGCTGGTATTGGATAATTTGAAGTTGAACCTGGAGGGGTTGTACGAGGGAGATGCCCAAGGGGAAATTATTGTTCGGGGAAGTGCCCTCCAACCGGCGATCGGGGGTGGGGTAGCGGTGTCTGAGGCGCTGGTGACGCTGCCCCAAGGGGCTTCGCCGACGACGGGCCCGGAAGGGGAAATTGTGGTCGCCCTCGAACAGAATCCCGGCGGGGGCGAGTTGCCGGACACCGGGCCCTTGGAGGTGAGTTTCGATAACTTTACTCTGATGTTGGGAGAGGGAATTCAGGTGAAGTCGGCTTCCATTACGTCGATATTTGATGCTCCCGTCCTCAACTTTAATGTGCAGGGGATGATTGTCGTCAATGGGGAGTTGGAGAATTTGGACACGATTCGCCCCAGCGGGACGATCGAGCTGACGGGGGGGGCGGTGAATTTGTATACCAGTCGCTTTCAGTTGGATCGCGGCTATCCGCAAACGGTGACGTTTGTACCCTCCCAGGGACTCGACCCGGTTTTGAACGTGCGGTTGGTGACGCGGGTAGCGGAAACGACTCCGGCGGTGGCGCCGACGTCGGCTTTTGCCACGGAAATGACGGAAGTGCCGAGTGCGACGCAGTTCGGGACGGTGCGGACGATTCGCGTATTCGCCATCGCCCAGGGATCGGCTTCGGAAATTAACGATATCCTCGAGTTGCGGAGTTCCCCGCCGCGATCGCAAACCCAATTGCTGGCATTATTGGGGGGAAGTGCGATCGAAGGGGTGACGGGAGACACGGCTTTGGTGTTGGCAAATATCGCCAGTGCGGGACTGTTTAACCAGATCCAGCAGAGCGTCATCGACGCCACGGGGTTGACGGAGTTTCGGATCTATCCGGCGCGGGTGTCGGAGGAGAGTTCCGGGGCGACAGCTTTGGGTTTGGGTTTGGAAGTGGGTTTCGATGTCAGAAATGATGTCTCGGTTTCCATTAGCCGGGTGCTGGCTGACGATCAGCCGACGCAGTTGAATTTGAACTACCGCGTCAACGACAAGTTGCTGCTGCGCGGCGCCACCAATTTCGGCAACCAGAGCGAGATCCGGTTTGAATATGAAACCCGGTTTTAATTAATCATTAACAATTATAGTCGGCAACAGGCAATAGGCAACAGGCAACAGGAAGGCCAATCGTTCACCGTCGGGGTTTCAGGAAAAATCAATGTCCTAACCGTCCTGGCAACTGCTATAACAATTAATAATTCTCGGTTTAGAAACCGGGTTTCTACGACTCTCTCCCCGTCCCCACCCTCTACCAAAGAAACCCGGTTTCTTCCCGTCAGTTACCCCGCAATTGGGCGCTACAGGTCAAGCTCACCTCCAGCAGTTCGTCGGGGGCTTCTCCGGTGTCCTGGAGTTGCCGGACGATCGCCGCAAATTCCTCGATGGAAAATCGGGCTTGATATTCGTCGATGGTACACTGGCAGAGAACCTGCGCCTGCCGGGGGGTCAGACCTTCCTGTTGCGATCGCGCATTGCAACCCTGGAGATACTGCGTCACGAATTCTTCGGGATAGGAATTTTGAGCCTCGGCGACGGGGAAACTTCCCGTCGGGGAGACGAATTCTGGCGTGGGGTTAAGCTTGCAAACTATCGTCAACGTTTGTTTCATGGCTGTATTGTAATTCACCTCGGTGAATGTAGGCGACTCAAGCCGCCGTTCGTTTTTCCTCCCTGCTCTAAAGAGACAGAGCTTCCA
>NZ_JAJENU010000566.1:0-11305 GCF_035615495.1 Lyngbya sp. CCY1209
GCAATGGATGAAGCCGAGGCGCACTAACAGACCGAGGGCTTGACCTCTTAACCACCACTTTCTCTATGCAGTCTTTAGGATTCTGAGTCTTAATACTCAACTTAGCCTTTCTCTATAATCAGAGATGGGCTTTGTTAGTTTTAAGTCTGTCAGGTGTCAGGATAGAAATGTACTTTATTGTCAAGATCTGGCATCGATTATGAGTTCCGAAAGATCTGAGCTGGTTCCGCCAGCTTTTCCGAGGGTTCCAACCGGGTCGCGGGCAGCGGCGTTGGGTATTGATGCCCTGTTGGTTGGATTGATTGCGGGTTTACTCGGCGGTAAGGGCTTAGTCGGGCTAATTTTATTTTTGATGATTTGGATTGCGCTGCGGGTGTTTCTGGTTTCCAAGAACTACGGGCAGAGCCTGGGGCGCTGGGCATTCAATATGCGGGTGATCGACACTCGATTCAATCGGACACCCCAACTGCTGGAATTGTCGAAGCGGGAAGGCATTCTGGGATTGTTCGTTTTTTTGGCTCTGAGTGGGTTGGGAAATATCGGTTCGGGGAATGCGGGGGTGGCGCTGCTGATCGTCCCGCTGATGGCGGATGGGGCGGCGGTTTTGTTTGATACGAGCCGACATCCGCAAACGTTTCACGATCGCATCGGGGAAACCCTCGTCATCGGAGTCGGGCGCGGCTACTCCCTGGATCTGAGAATCCGCCATTGGCTTGACAAAGCACAGCGTTATCTGAAATAATAGATGATTGTGCTTTATTAAGAATTCATTTTACGATTATGGCTAAAGGTGTCCGCATCGTGATCACGCTCGAATGTACGGAATGTCGCACCAATACGGACAAACGGTCCAACGGTGTGTCTCGCTATACGACGATGAAAAATCGTCGGAATACCACCGGCAGAATGGAACTGAAGAAATTCTGCCCCCACTGCAACAAGCATACCGTCCACAAAGAAATCAAATAATCGGGGGACTCCCCCAGATTTCCCATTCGCAAATTGAACCAGAGGAAGACTATACACCCATGAGCTATTTTCGTCGCCAAGTTTCGCCCATCGACCCGAAAACTCCTATCGATTACAAAAATGTGGAGCTGCTCAAGAAGTTCGTCACCGAGCGGGGCAAAATTCTGCCCCGGCGGATTACGGGTTTGACCTGCAAGCAGCAACGCGACCTGACAAAAGCGATCAAACGGGCTAGAATTTTAGCGATGCTGCCGTTTGTCAACAAAGAAGGCTAATTGGATTGGTGGAAAAGGGAAATTTAGTTGAATTCAGGATACACGGGGAGCGGCGTCTCGCCGTGGTCGATCGCCCTGAAGGAAAAAAGCACTGGATCTTGGTTGACGACCAGGGCAATTCCCATACCGTCCATCCGAGGCAAATTACCTACGAGGTGAGTGGAACGGCCTATCGGGCGGCCGATATCCCCGCGTTTTACGAAGAACTCCAGCCCTATCTGGACCCGTCGAGTTTGGAGGTGGCCTGGGAGATTCTGATCGAGGAAGGGGGGACGGTCGATCCGAAGGGCATGGCGTTGCTGCTCTTTTCCGAGGAAAGTCCGCCGCAGTGCTACGCCAGCCACTTGCTACTCTCCAACGACAAACTTTATTTCAAACAGAAGGGCGATCGCTACGAGCCGCGTTCCCCGGGCCAGGTCGCGGAAATCAAACACCAGCAGGAAGTCGAACAGCAGCGGGAGCAGGAAACCCAGGAATTCTGGCGGCGGGTCCAGCAGCGGTTGGCGGGGGAACCGGTGGAATGGCAGGGGAGCGATCGCACCCGCCTGGACGCCCTGGAGCGTTTCGCCCTTTTCGGAGAGGAAGCCTCCCACACCGGGCCGGCTTTGGAAACCCTGGCGACCCTCGATCGCCCCCAAACTCCGACCGCCTCTTTTGAATTGCTGGTAGACTTGGGGATATGGAGTCTGCATGAGAATCTTTCTTTGCGGCGCAGTCAGATCCCAAGCCAGTTTTCCACGAAGGTGCTAGATGTGGCTCAACATTCTCTCCAATCTCCGCTGCCCGATCGCGATCGCGATTATCGTTTGGATCTGACTCACCTCAAAGTCTACACCATCGACGACGAGAGTACCCGCGAAATTGACGACGGCTTGAGCCTGGAATTTCTCGAAGGCGGGAAACAGAGAATTTGGATTCACATCGCCGACCCTACCCGGCTGATCGAACCGGGGGGCGAACTCGACTTGGAAGCGAGACGGCGAACCACGAGCGTCTACCTGCCCACGGGAATGATTCCCATGTTCCCCTCCGAACTGGCGACGGGCCCGATGAGCCTCGTGCAGGGTCAAATTTGTTGTGCCCTGAGCTTCGGCGTGGTGCTCGACGAAAACGGGAGCGTGGAAGACTACACGATTCACGCGAGCACCATCAAACCCACCTACCGCCTCACCTACGACGATGCGGATGAGATGATTCATATGGGTATCCAGGCGGAACCCGAAATTGAGGCTCTGGCTTTATGGGCGAAACGTCGCAAGGAGTGGCGGGATTCTCAGGGGGCGATCAGTATTTACCTCCCCGAATCGATGATCAAAGTCGAGGGAGATGAAATCATCATCAAACTTTTGGACGATTCTCCGTCCCGGCAGATGGTGGCGGAAATGATGATTTTGACGGGGGAAGTGGCGGCTCGCTACGGCAAGGAAAACAATTTGGCGCTGCCCTATCGCAGTCAACCGCAACCGGAATTGCCGCCGGAAGAGGAATTAATTCTACTCCCGGCGGGGGCGGTGAGAGCCTGTGCGCTGCGTCGCTATATGCCCCGGAGCGAGGTGAGTTTGACGCCGGCCCGCCATGCGAGTCTGGCTTTGGATACCTATACTCAGGTGACGTCGCCGATTCGTCGCTACAGCGATTTGTTGGCTCACTTCCAGATTAAAGCTCATTTGCGGGGGGATGAACCGCCGTTTTCTGTGGACCAGATGCAGGAGATGGTGATGAGTTTGGGTCCGGCGGTCAAAGAGGCATCGAAGGTGGAGCGGGAAACGAATCGCTATTGGAGTTTGGAGTATTTGCGGCGTCGGGCGGATGAGGTTTGGGAGGCGATTCTGCTGCGGTGGCTGCGGGAGGATAGCAATTTGGGGTTGGTGATGTTGGAGGAGTTGGGGTTGGAGTTGCCGATGCGGTTTAATCGGGATGTGGCTTTGGGCGATCGCTTTGAGGTGAAGGTGACTCATTCTGACCCGCGGCAGGATGTGATTCAGTTTCAGGAAATTGTGAGTCAGGCGACGGAACCGGCGGTTTAGGGTTGGAAAAAACCACAGAGGCACAGAGGACACGGAGAAGTTTTGGTGATTCTTTAAATCCTTTCGGATGGGGGGATCGTGCTAGATTGGTAGTATTCTATTCGTCGGCAGTTCGAGATGATTTGCCAAGGTCAGACCTATCGACCAAAAATAGATTTGCCGGTGATCTGCATGACCTCCTGGGCTGCGCCATTTACCGGAGGATACGACCATATTTTACCACGGGGCGAGACGTTTATCATTGCGAACGATCCGCCGCCGGACGCCACTGCAGTTTATGCTGATGTCGTGAACTATCATCAACTTCATAGCTATTTTGTTTCTCGGGGCGATCGCTGGCGGTTTTGGGTCTATCGGGGCTATTATCTTTGTATTGATATTGAACAAATTCAGACCGATTGTGAATTGGTAGCCGATGTCTGACCGGCGAAATATTTCGGCTCAATCAAAAACCGCTTGGGAATCAATTTCCTTTTCTTATAGCCGAAATCATTTGAAGATGATTTGGGGGTTTATAGTCAGGTTAAAAAATTTAAGATTTGACAATTTTAAAGAATAAATAATATTTGGATTAAAACTCGAAATTTTATAGGAAAAACATGATAATAATTGGCAGGGAACGCGATCGCACGCTACCAAAAAAGTTGATGCGATCGCGAAATATTGCGGAAATTGCTTTTCGATGCCAGACTGGTTCCATTAACCTCCGGGATGCTACCGACAAAGTATGTCTTCTCCCCAGGAACGATGGATCGCGCTTTCCATTCGCATCGATGCTGACAATCCGGCATTGTTGGATGGTTTGGAAGGTTGGCTGGAGTTGGGTTTGATTTCCCACGAACAAGTCAAACAACTCTGTCAGCAATATTTGAGTCAACCGCTACCGCCACGGCAACCCGTCCCGGTTTTTGCGGAGGAGAAAGACGAGGAACCTGTCAGACGGCGGCAAATTTTCCGAAACCGTCCGCCGCAGCCGAAATCTGCCCATGTCGCCACCCGATTACTTCAGTCTCTCAAGGCGGAATTGAGCGTCCGCTGGCTGCTATTTTTGGGACTGTTTATGGTGGTGGTGTCTTCGGGGGTTCTCGCCGCGAGTCAGTGGGAAAGGTTCCCCGTCGCCGGACAGTATGGCATTTTGTTGGCTTATACTCTGGCGTTTTGGGGGGGTAGCCGGTGGACGGGGAGACAGAATCAGTTGCCGCTGACGGCGGAAACGTTGCGTCAGGTGACGTTGTTGCTGGTTCCGCTCAATTTTTGGGCGATGGACGGGTTCGGTTTGTGGCGAAATCCGCTGGAATTGTTGACGGTGGCGATCGCAACTTTGCTCCTCACTGCAATAACAGTTAATTTATACCAAAAATCCGAATCGGTCGGACATTTACCCCTGCTAAATTATCTGTTGCTGAGTTATCTCAATTGGGGATGGAGTTGGCGGCAAGTTCCGATCGCGGCGATCTATATCGGGGTGATTCTGACGGCAATTATTTGTTTGTATCGCGTTCGCCGACAACCGAATGTCGCCTTGAGGACGGATATCACCTTATTAATTTATGGCTTAATTCTCCTGTTGGGACGGGGAATTTTTGTCGCGGATGTGGATATCACCGCTTTGGGTTTGGCGGTGGGGATTTGTGGCTGGCTGCTGTACCTGTTTTCTCCGGTTTGGATGCGTCATAGTGGCTATATATTTCTATTCTTTGGGTGGTTGATTTCGATTCAATTCCATCCCTGGCAGGCTTTTATTGTCAGCGGACTGGCGGTTTCGATTTTTACCCGCCACCTGCTGCGGTTCTGGAGACGGCGAGATCTGGCGGCTATTTTTGCGATCGGTTTGCAGATGGTTTGGCTGCTGGGGCCGATGATTCCGGACGGGGTGCGGGAAACGGCTATTATTACGGGAACGGAAATTACCAACAGTCAAAATAACCCCTGGTCGCTGCTGAGTTTGACTTGGTTTCCCTATCTTATTTTTATGCTTGGGGTGACGGATTGGCTGTATCGGAAAAATAAAATACAATTGGCGCAGTTTGGGGAGTTGCTGGCGTTGGGATTCGGTCTGTTTCTGACCAGTTTTGGGGTGTTTAATCCGGCGATGCGATCGCTCAATTTGATCGCCTCAGCCCTCACTCTCGCGGCCGTCACGAAACGCAGATCTCCGAATGTTTTTCGAGTCTATCTCACCCATGCGATCGGGTTGCTGGCGCTTCTGAGTGCCGTTGATTGGCTGATTCCCAATCTGACATTTATTCAATGGGCGATGGTTTTGCTGGTTCTGATGGTGGGAGAGTTCGCATTTTCTACCGTCGGATCTTTCACCGATTCTAGTCTATCTTCTCCCGAGGATAGAGGCGATCGCACCTGGGCGGAAAGTGGGTTTTATTTGGGGTTGGTTTTGGCGGGATGCAGCTATCTGTTACTCAGCCAAATGCGAGGGGTTGAGAATTTGATGTGGGTGGCGACTCCCGTGGCGTTGACAGGGGTAGCGTTGATTGGCGACTATCAGCGACGAAAGGCGGGAGAATTGGCAATTTTAGCCGTGGGAATGGCTCAATTTTTGACGTTGGGAATAGATGGAACGCGATTCGCCCTCGTACAATCGCTCAATTTGGCGGTGGGTTGCGGGTTGATGTTCGTCAATTCTCGATTGTTGCTAACGCCAATACCTGCTATTTTAACTGTTGGATTCGGTTTGACATTCTTCGCTTCGGTATTGTGGGAATTAAAGTTAGTTTCCGATTTGGGATGGTTGGTTGTGAATGCGATCGCATTCAGTAGTTTGTGGATATTGCGTCGGGTATTGCAAAATCGGGAATCGGAATTGGGGCGAAATTACACCCAGGCGGCAGATGGGTGGGCGATCGCACTTTGCGGGGTGCAATTGTTCCTGATGACGGTTCATTCCCTCTTCGTTTATTGGGGAGCAATAGAAGCCGATATCGTGGCGGTGGGAGTCTTAATTTTAACTGTCGTTGCCATTGTCTTTAGGACGTGGAAAACCGTTCCAGGAACTCGGGATTTTAACTGGGGTGTTTATGCCGGCTGCTGGGGAGTTGAATTGTTGGTGGCGGAAACCTTGGGATTTTTCTCCAATTCTTTAATTGCATTGGCGATCGCGAATACAATTTTGGGACTTTCTGCACAACTGGCGGGGGATTGGTGGTTGAAACGGAATCCCGATGCCAACATTCCCAAACCTTGGCAGGTCATTCCCATATTATACGGCATTTTCGGAACTATTCTGCGGGTCGATGAATTTGCGATATGGACGGGTTTAAATACGTTCGGTCTGGCTTTCATTTTTATCGGCATCGGACGGCGACAGGAATCGTTGAAACCTCTGGTTTATTTGGGTGTGGCGGGAGTGTCGGCGGCGGCGTTTGAACTGCTATTTTATCGGGTTGATTACCAACCTGTTGGGACTCAGTTGGTGGCGATCGCGACTTTGGCGACCAGTTTCGTGTATTTGTATCGGATATTGTTGCCGGTTTTGATGGGATATTTGACCCTGGAAGCGGGGGAAATCAAAGCGATCGCGCATCTGCATTGGTTCGTCGGTACTGTATCCTTGGGAATCGCCTGTTTTCTCCCCGGAAATATCAATGCTTTGGTGGGGTTGGGGACGGGAATTCTTCTCACACGATATGCAATTATTCAAGGTCGCAATAATCCCCACCGACGGCAGGCGGAATTTTGGGTTTATGCGGGGTTGTTGGAAGCCGTCGCCATCAGTTATTATGTCGCCGATGTTCTGAGTTGGGGAGGGTTTTTTATCCCCTGGAGTGGCGCGATCGCTTCTTTAATTGCCTATTTTTTCTATATTTCACCCTGGGATTTCTGGGGATGGCCGCCAACTCCCTGGCGGCGGGTGGCGGTGGTTTTGCCGATCGCCTGTGTTGGGTTTAGCGGTGCGATCGTCACTCCGTCCCAACTGTTTTCCTGGTATACGGCAACGTTTTTGAGTGCAATTTTCTATCTCGTTTTGGCGGAAATGGGTGAAAATATTCGCTTCACTTATATCAGCATCCTGCTGGTCAATTGGATGATTTTAAAAGGTCTTTTGCCAGTCCATGCCGATACCCGTTTTCTCTGGATTGTCACACCTCCGGCGTTATCCCTGTTGTACCTCGTCCAAGTCGAACCCCATTTAAAAGGAACAAATCGGAGACAAATTCGACATTTTATCCGCTGTCTGAGTGTGGGATTAATTTGTTGGGTCGCCTTATTAGAAAGCCAGTGGATGGGAATTGTACCGGGTGCGATCGCATTGGCGACAATTTTCCTGGGGTTGGCGTTCCGAACTCGCGCTTTTCTCTATATCGGAACGGCGACATTTCTGATCAATGCCTTCAATCAGTTGATTCTTCTCAACTCGATTTATTCATTTTTGAAATGGGTGATTGCTTTTATTATCGGATTGATTCTTATGTGGATTGCAGCTAATTTTGAGACTCGCCGGGAGCAGCTCGTGAGTTTATTACAAAATTGGTTGGCAGAATTAGATAATTGGGAATGATGCCAATCCTATATTTCGATTAATTGATGGGGTGTGATTCATTAAAACTCCCCCTTGATAAGGGAGAGTTTTAGGAAGTATTGATCGCGGGAAATTAGAGGAGATCGCCCGGACATTTTAAGTCGCCGGCCACAACCCTCGTTCAGCCAGCCACTCGCGATTGTACAGCTTGGATTGATAGCGGGAACCCCCGTCACAGAGAACCGTTACAATGGTGTGTCCGGGTCCCATTTCCTTCGCCAGTGCCACGGCGGCGCCGACGTTGATACCCACCGATCCCCCCATGAATAATCCATCTTTTTCCAGGAGTTGATAGACCACCCGCACGGCTTCGCGATCGCCAATTTGGATCGCATCATCGATGGGAACGCCTTCCATATTTGCCGTGATCCTGCTGTTGCCGATCCCTTCCGTAATCGAAGAACCCTCGGTGCTAATTTCCCCCGTTTTCACATAACTGTAAAGGCCGCTACCCATCGGGTCGGCAACCACCGTTTTTATCTGGGGATTTTTCTCTTTTAAAAATAGGGAAACGCCGGCAAACGTCCCCCCCGTACCCGTCGCCGCCACCCAGGCATCGATGGTTCCATCCGTCTGGGACCACATTTCCGGACCCGTGGTTTCGTAGTGCGCCAGCCGGTTTGCCAAATTGTCGAACTGATTCGCCCAAATGGCGTTTTCCATTTCCTCGGCTAACCGACCCGACAATTTGACATAATTATTGGGGTTTTTGTAGGGCACGGCGGGAACCGGACGGACTTCGGCGCCCAAGGTGCGGAGGGCCTCCATTTTTTCCACCGACTGGGTTTCCGGAATCACGATCAAACATTTATAACCTTTGGCATTACAAATGTGCGCCAGACCGATGCCTGTATTTCCCGCCGTCCCTTCTACGACGGTGCCGCCGGGTTTGAGCAAGCCTTTTTTTTCGGCATCTTCGATAATATAAAGTGCCGCCCGATCCTTGACGGAACCGCCGGGATTCAAAAACTCTGCTTTTCCTAAAATTTCACAGCCCGTCTCTTCGCTGAAACTGTTTAACCGGATCAGTGGAGTATTGCCAACGGCTTCCACAAAGCCACGTTTGATGTCCATTTTTTATGTTTTAAATATTCGTTGTCAACGAGTGATAATTTGCCGGTCATTTAGTTTGATGGAGGGCGTGAGAGAGTGGGGGATCGGTCGGAGTGCGATCGCACGGATCGCCCTTCCCTTGAATACTCTGCTCATACGCCCTTTTTCAACTGTGGAATCTCTTCCGGCCGCGATCGTTGACCCCTATTTTACTTGTTCGGCTGAGGAGTCATCCGCAAATAGGATTTGACTTCGGTGTAACCCTTGGGGAACTTCTGCTTGAGCTCATCGGGATCTGTCAGGGAGGGGACGATTACGCAGTCGTCGCCATCTTTCCAGTCGGCGGGGGTGGCGACCTTGTAGTTGTCGGTCAGTTGCAGGGAGTCGATGACCCGCAGGATTTCGCTGAAGTTGCGGCCCGTGCTGGGGGGGTAAGTGAGGGTCAGGCGCAGTTTTTTGTCGGGGTCGATGATGAACACCGTGCGGACGGTGACGGAGGCGCTGGCGTTGGGGTGGATCATGTCGTACAGGTCGGAAACTTTGCGATCGCCGTCCGCCAAGATGGGATAATTGATGGTCGTCTGTTGGGTTTCGTTGATGTCGCCGATCCAACCTTTGTGAGATTCGGCATCATCGACGCTGAGGGCGATGACTTTGACGTTGCGCTTGTCAAATTCGGGTTTGAGTTTGGCGACGGTGCCGAGTTCGGTGGTGCAGACGGGGGTGTAGTCCGCCGGATGGGAGAAGAGAACCACCCAGCTATCGCCGGCCCACTGGTGGAAGCTGATGTCGCCTTCCGAGGACGACTGGGTGAAGTCGGGAACGGTATCGCCTAATCGCAGAGCCATAGCTTGATTTCCTCGCTCGTTGTCGGGTTGAAAAATATTCGATCTCCATCATACTCCTGTTTTCCGATCGGGTTAAGTGATTTTGAAAATTTTACGGGTCGGGGTGCGATCGCACGGAGAGCGGCGGTAGACCTGAAGCGCGATCGGTGGTAAGATTATATTTTGTCTGTAGGCTGACTCAGATCTTCGAGAGTCAGGATGGACTGGAGAGGTGGCAGAGTGGTCGATCGCGCTCGACTTGAAATCGAGTGAGCCGAAAGGTTCCGTGGGTTCGAATCCCACCCTCTCCGTTGTTTCAGACTTTGCCCATTTGACTTTTGAGGTGCATTTGATGTGAATTTGATGTGCAGGGCGATTTTGCACATCAAACCGAAACTGCCCCCACCATCGGCGCGATCACCCCCACCATCACGCCGATCGCTCCCCGGCACTTCCACACCCCCCGATCCATCCGTCGGGCGATCGCCAGTAGCTCATCGGCAAACTCGGCGGGGACCCGGATCGCCCGCGTCGGGGTGTGGTCCCATTTCGGTTGTTTTAGTCCACTGGTGTCGGGGTTGTAGTTGGCCATACTGCTCATAGCTCTATCAATGTACATTGATATACCTATCATTGTACATTGATACGGGTCAAGCGTCCCCCAGCAGGATATCGGGTATCGCCCACCGATCCGTCATGCGATCGCCTTGCCACCTGGCAATACTGCCCTATCAATGTACATTGATAACCGGACGGGCGATCGCTCCCCTCTCAGACTTGCCAACTGGCAACCATCCCCCCCTATCTGTGGCGACGTTGGGGCGGGCTGCGGGGACGGTTTATCCATTTTGGTGTTGCCCCGCCCCGATCAGGATAAAAAAATCATTTTTTTTTATTTTAGGGTGTCCTGGGTGTCCCCTGGTGTTGGAACGTATACGGTGAGGGAGTTTAAAGGGGGACACCCAGAAAAAATCCTGCCTGTCCCCTGCCTGTCCTGCCTGTCCCCCTTTGACAAAAAATGACCCCCGGTCTGGTGCGATCGGGGGTTGATGGGGTATGGGGACAGTAGAAAAGGGATGCTTTGTCTGTGAGGGCTTGTTTAACTGGCGTTCTCGTCCTGGGCGGGCAGAACACCCCTGGACTCCAAAGCCTCACTGATCAATACAGAAACCATGTTCGCCACACTGCGCTGCTCTTGTTTGGCCATTTTGACTATTAACGCCTTTACCTCTGGTTCCAGATAAATACTGGTGCGACTTAACTTTGTGGGCATTGTGTACTTTGCATAAAACATTGACATTTTACCTCGTCAAGATGTAGGCTACATTCCATATGGTACATTACCGTGACAAACCGTGCATGACGGTGGTGTACTGTTTAGATAAGCGAAAACCCACTGGTGTCTGCCGGCAAGCTCGTCACCAGTGGGCGCGAAAACCCCTTTTACAGGAGTAACTATGACTTTATCAGAACTCAAAGCCCGTGCGATCGCGCTCGGACTGTCCAAAGACGACGTGAGAGCGTTCGGCAACCTTTCTTACAAGGCAACCTGGGAAGCCGCGATCGCCGACACCGAAACCGCACCCCCCCAAATGGATGAGTCCCCCGCAGGGGAACCGA
>NZ_JAJENU010000567.1:0-15475 GCF_035615495.1 Lyngbya sp. CCY1209
AATTGATATTCGTCAGTCCCGCTTGGGAATAAATTCCCAAGCTCATAGCGAAAATCCTCTCAAGAGGATTGGGAGTCGATCTCGGGCATCTCTCGAATGAAATAAAATTGATATTCGTCACTTCCCTCTTCTTTGATCCGTCCGAGATAACCCGTCAGAGGCGATGAGAGTTCGATGAGAATTTCTCTTAATTCATCTTTCGATTTCTTTTTAAGTTCTTCGGGATTATCGGGAGAACCACAAGATCCCTTAATATAGTCGATATTTTCCGGCTTTTCCGGCTTTAAATCATGTTCTTTGCAAATACAGACTAAATGCGATCGCAGTTTAATTTCTTTCTTTATATCACCGATAAATTCTAATACTTTATCATCGGCAGCTTCTCCAAAATTCCCTTTTTCAAGACATTCCTTTAGCTGACATAAATTGATAGAACCTGGATACTTTGCAGCCATTTCCATGAGCTGCTGTAAAGTTTCGGGGCGAATGACGTTCATCTGATTTCCCTCTGCTGTCCGACGTGCAAATGAGTTTAATTTTCCGGCTGCTAAAATAATTTTAACAGCGTTTTCATACCCCTCTTTACCTAAAAAATTATTGCCGTGTTTGATCAGTTGAGCTGGTGTACCGTCAGGCACATTTTCTGTTTTAGTCGCCTTGCATTCACCGACAACAGGATAGGGTTTCTCACAATATAAATCCAGACCACCTGCGCCACCTGTAGCCTCGGGATCGAGACTCATTTTCGGATCGGTGCTGGAATTGGTAAAGCCGAGTTTGATAAAACTTTTACGAACCAACTTTTCAAAGGTGTAACCGTCGCTAGAATTGCCGACATCCGCGATCGTTTGTATCCACTCCAAATCCGGATCGGATCTTAACTGTTGTTGAGCCGAAATCCTCATCAAGATTTGCTGAATCTCAGTTTCTCGATCTGCTGTTTCTGGAGGTGATGAAAGTTCGAGAATATCACCATTAACTTTCTCGATAAACTGGGATAGTTTGGTATCGGCTGCTTCCCCAAAATCTCCATTTTCCAGGCATTCTTTGAGTCGAGATAAATCAATAGAATCTGGATAATTTTCGGCTATTTCTATGAGCTGCTGTAAAGTCTCAGGACGAATGACGTTGATACGGTTTCCCTCTGCTGTTTGATTGGCATCTTTCGTCAATTTTCCGCCTGCAAAAATGATTTTAATAGAGTTATCATACTTTTCTTTAGAGAAAAATTTATAACCCAGTTTGATCAGTTGAGAGGGTGTACCATCCGAAACCTTCTCATTTTTAGTTGCTTTACATTCTCCAATAACAGAATAAGGTTCCTCACAATACAAATCTAGCCCACCTGCGCCACCTGTCGCCTCGGGATCGAGACTCATTTTTGGATCGGTGTTGGAATTGGTAAAGCCGAGTTTGATAAAACTTTTACGAACCAACTTTTCAAAGGCGTGACCGTCGCTAGAATTGCCGACATCCGCGATCGTTTGTATCCACTCCAAATCCGAATCGGATCTGGCTGGCGGACTGGCTGAAATCTCCATCATGCTGGCTGCGATGTCGATTTCTTGATCTACGGGATCTGGAACTGATGCGATCAGGTGACGTTGAACCAATCGTTCAGAGCGATCGCGGAACGAGTCATCATCGAAAACTGGGTTTGCTGTTGTAATGGAAATGGGGGAGAGTAGCGGGATAAATTCATCCTCGGGATCGATCGCCTCAACCTCCAACGGTTCCGGCAACAAATACACCCGAAAATAAGCCAGAAAAATCAATTCCCGTTCGGCGATAATTTCCCGCAAGGTTGCGGGAGTCCAGAGCGTCAAATCGGACAACTTTTCGAGGGATTCTGTCTCGTCGATCAGTTCGCAGCGATCGCACTTTGCCCACGCTTTGACCTGCGGTTTTGCCGGAGTATTTGCAAGGTCTAGAAAATCCGGTTTGTAGTAATGACTCGGCGACGAGGTTGGAATCAGTGGGCGATCGGGACAGAGGGCATATTCCCCCACTTCGATAAATTGTAAAGGCATAGCGACCAGCGATCGCCCCGAAATCAGGGCCTCAACCTCTGGCGCGGGAAGCCGTAACGCCGTATCGATCATCATTGCATTACTCATTCTTTCTCCAGATTACCAGGAACTTGACCCGACGGAGCGCTCAAAATTTCGCGAATTAAATAGTTGTCCACTAACAAACGACTTTGATGGGCAAAATCTACAATCTGTTTGTCAGTCAATTGGTAATCGCCACGACCTTGGTGAACGTGAAATAAAGCCAAAATGGGTTTGACATTTTCCGCCTCGAAGGAAACCCACTCACCGCCTAACTTTGATACAAGTTCGTTGGCATACTCTTGAGCTTTAGCCGCATTCGGACTGATTTCCTTGGAACGAACCAAGCAACCTCGGGTGATATCAAATGTCTTGTAACGGATCAGACGGCTGAGGGCTGCACCGACGGAATTCCCCGATGATTTTTGCAGGACGCAGACTCCTATTTTTACGGTTGTTCCATTTTCAGTTCCGACAACTTTGAAGTTAATATAACCCTTGTTTTTGTATTTTGGTTCGACAGCTTCGATACTCTCAACCTTGACATTTTTTATAATTTTTCCCCTGATCGCTTTAAATCCAAACTGCAACGCCGAAGCAATTTTTGACTGGTCATCCAGCCAACTATCTACCGAGCTTGCCAATGCGATCAACTCTTTTTGGTAAGCCTGCTCGACCGGGGACTTCGGCGCGGATTTTGGAGGCTTTTTACCATCGAATTTATCCTCATCGGACACGGTGGCTTGAAATTTTTCTGCACACCAGCGAAGCATCTGCCGAATCGAATTTCCTTCCGCCACAATTGCGCGGATTTTCTGTTCGTCAAAAGGATAAAGGGGAGTTGGGGGAACCAATTTCCGACTCTTATAAAATTCATCGAGCCACAGTTTGATCAGTTCTACGGCTGCATCGGCATTGATTCCCTGCAACAGAATCGGCTTTTCAGTTCCCGACACCCGATCTGGAACACCTCCCGGCATCGATTTTACTTTTTGCGTCCAAGTATCCGGCATCATCACCGTTACAATTACGACTCCATGACTGGTTTTAGATAAACTCAGCTTATCGACGATCATTTTAATTAATCGAGCCACCACTTGAGGCCTTGCCAAACCGGCTTTACTGCGCTGACTATCGGGCAAGTCCAACTCATCAAAACCGATCAAGATGGATTTATATTCGGCGATCAAACTCAGAATTTTTAACGTATTGTCAAAGATTTGATATTTGGTTTGTCCGACTCCAAAAAATGACGCTGGAAGATCGAGTTTTTGGGTTTTCGAGGGCGCAATTTCTTGACCCGACAACCATTTGACCGCGTGGCGACCCAGAGAATCTGAAAGCGTCCAGAATATCGCCTTGATCAGATCCGGGTCGAATGGTTTGTTTTTGTTAAACTTGTCGGTCATGAGTTCGACCCATTCCTGCGTCTTTCCCTCGGTTTGACCAAGATTTTCAACACTTTTTAGCAACTGCTTTTCGGTGACAGTTTTGGAGTTCGGGTTGGTTGCTTTCCAAACAGTATTCGCCATCAGTGTGGCGAGTTCCTGCCACTGAGTCACCCCGGAAGATCCCGTTTTGTCCAAACTGGTGACAACTGTTTTGTGAAATTCCTGCTCGATCGCACTCAGGGAATATTGTTCCACCCCCGCATAGATAAAGAAGGCCTCTTTTTCGCGATCGCAGTGTTGGCGGAGACGGGCTAAAGTGTGACTTTTCCCCCTTCCCTTGGCGGCAACAATCACCCGAGTTTTGATTTTTTGGTGTGTTGAGGATGGGGAGCGTACCTCCTGGAGGGCTTGCAAAATGGCATCCGAAGCCTGGGCGTTGACGCTGGGAATATCCGGAAATCCGGATTCCCAAACATCCTGCTCTCGGGCGATCGCCAGGGTTTCAAAGGGGTTGGAATTGGCGATCGCAGCATTAATTTTATCGGTAGATGATGCAGTCATAGTCGGAATTTAAGATAAGGACATTGAAGGATTTCTCAAAGCAAAGTCGCGTAATAGAGTAACTCTCCCAAGGATGTCAAGATCGAATCTTCTTTTTTCTCGGGGGTGATATCCGGCATTTCTCCCCCTTGTAAGATCCACAAGCCATCCACTTGCAATTTCAGCATCCACTCAGAAAAGTGCGATCGCGCCACCCGTTCCCCCAATTCTCGCCGGATGCGGTAAATTGGAACCAAATCGTCATAATTGTAATCCCGGTTGAGGCGGTGATAAACCTCCAAAACGACGGGTTTAAAGGCTTCGTAAGTCGCGATCGCCCCTTCACCTGCAGGCTGGGCCCGATCGCCCATCTCGCGAACCCATTTCAGCAGGGCGTTGAAATGTCTGGAACCGATGACAGGTTCGCCGGCATCGTACTCGAAATCCGGGTCTTGCAAACCCGCCGCGAGTCTCTGCAACCCCGTCTCCGTCAGGGAAACCAGCCGCGATCGCTTCTCGGTTTTTGTCGCGATCGTCCCCTCTTGTTCTAACGTTTCGTAAATTTTTTGATAATCGGAAACCTTCTCGGCCTTTTTTTTCACCCGGTTGGTGAGTTCACTTTTCTTTACAAACTCCCCCACGCCTCCCAAATCCCACAGATTCAGCAACAGACGGGTTTGCAGCTTGATATCGGCTGCGGGTGTGGTGTGTTCCATGTGATCGCGTCCCGTTTGGAAGGATACATCTATTGTAGAATGAAAATTGCCCAAATCCAAGGAAAAAATACAATCCGTAACTCGGCTTTCATCCAGTCGCTAAACCCGGAAAAGCCGAACTCAAATAGCCTGTCAAATTCTCTGACAGAGGCAGTTTCGAGGCGATCTGTAACATCAAAAATAGAACTTTTGACGGCGGGTTCTGGGCTGACGAGGTAGCTTGGAGGCTGCAAAGTCCATTTTTTGAAAGGGGATTTGGGGGAATTTTTCGTCCTCAACAAAGGTGGCGATCCCCCCCAGCCCCCCTTAATAAGGGGGGAGAATTGCATTCAAAGTCCCCCTTTTTAAGGGGGATTTAGGGGGATCGTTGCTGACGTTATCAATAAAGCAATGTGACGATCGCGATCATTCCAAAACTCAGGATGATGACTCCGGAGATGCGGTTCACCCAGCGCAGGGCGCGATCGCCGAATTTGTCCCGAAATAACCCGATCGAACCCACCAAAAGCAGCCACCAAAGCGCCGATCCTAAGAATACCCCCAGCACCAAAATACTCGCTCCTAAATAGCTGTTCGCACCCGCCAAACCTAAGCCGGCAAAGATGGCGACGAAGGAAAAAATCGTCATCGGATTGGTGAGGGTGAGGAAAAATGTCGAGGCGTAGGCGCCCGCGACGTGGTTGACATTCGCGGCTTCTCGGGCGGGTTTATCGAAAAATGTTTTTAATCCTAAATAGCATAAAAATAGACCGCCCAAAATTCGCAGTAGGATTTGTTGGTCGATCAATAAATTCGAGATGGCTGTGAGTCCGAATCCCGCGATCGCACCGTACACCGCATCCGCACTGGCGGCACCCAATCCGGTCACTAAACCGACCGTTTTTCCTTGGGTTAGCGATCGGCGAATGCACAAAATGCCGATCGGCCCGACGGGGGCGGCGATGGAAAAACCGATCAGCAAACCTTGGGCTAGAAAGTTGATATTCATCTTTTTTATCCTTTTTTTGACAGGCAGGATGCCTGTGCTACTCGGTTGGGTTGAGGGGGAGTTCGGCGGTTTCTTTGTTGGTCGATAAGACGACGGTCGTGCGGGTTCTTTGAATGCCCGCAAGTCCCTTTATTTCCTCGCTGACGACTCGTTCTAAGTCGCGAGTATTGCGACATCGAATTTTTAATAAATAGTCGTCGTCTCCGGTGACGTGGTGACATTCCACTACCTCGGATAATTCCTGGATTCGCTGTAAAAATTTGGCGCGATATTTGGGTTGTTGGAGGGTGATGGCGACGAATGCGGTCAAGCCGCATCCCACGGCCTCCGGGTCTACGATCGCCGTATAGCCGCGGATGACACCCCGTTCCTCCAGGCGCCGCACCCGATCCGCCGTCGCGGGGGCCGAGAGTTGCAGGACACTCGCCAACTCGGACCAGGTGATCCGGCCCTGGGTGACTAAATACTGAATGACCTTGATATCGATGGCATCCACGGCTCGTAACCTTGTTTTCCTATGTTTTGCTTCAGTATAGCATAATAAAATTAAGTCATTCAACCCAGAGCTTATTAAAATAACGTTATCTTGCCATTCGGATTTGGATTGTAAGGTCAGATTTGTTTTTGACCCCCCTTGGCAAGGTGGGGGCCCTTGTCCGTCGCCTGACTGCCGACGGCTAAAGCGGGGGATACCAGCTTTTCAGGCGGTCCTCGGTGGCATCGCCGAGGGATGCGATCGCGGTGGTTTCGGGTTGCGGCGGTAATGTCTGATATCCGAGAAATTGCAGCGTCCCGGCGTCGATCGCAATTTCGACGGGTTGAAGTCGCAACATCTCGCGAATTTCGGCTTCTATTTTTTGGATTAATTCGGTTTCTATTTTGTCCAAAATTGTCCCCACCCTCATGTAACAATCGTTGTCAACAGAATCGGGGGTATTGTGATATTTGTGGAGGATGCCGAACGGTTGGGCTCGGCGGCGGAAGTCGTCCAAATCGTCGGGAAAAGTTGCATGGCGACGCGGCCACCCCGTCAACACCGCCACGTCACCTTGGACTTGAAACGATCGCTCGAAGGGGTGCAGGTTTCGGCTCAAAAAACCGTAGTCTTGCCCGGGATTGTAGCCGCCAAATTGAATCGGCATCGGCAGGCGATCGCATATTTTTACGAAGGTTATAAATCCCGATAAATCGATATATCGATATTCCTGTCGCCGTTCCAAAAACCAGCGGTTGAGGATTCCCACCGCCGTTGTTCGGCCTTCGCAGCCGAGGATTGTGGCGTGAATTTGGGGGAAGGGTTCGGGTCGAAAGCGGTTCCCCAGGCGATCGCTCAAATGGGTTTGGATGGCTCGAATCAGTTGGGCGAGTTCGGGGGATTTGCGATCGCTATAGAAGGCGACCAGGCTGACATTCGGCGTGGTGGGGATGACAATTTTAGTCATTAGATATCAATCGTAAATAAGTCCAAAATGATATTAAAATTATTGGGTCGATTATTCAAATCAGAAGCCGATCGCGCCCAAGGTTTTCAGCGTCACCTGTTGCGCCGCCGTCAGTCCCGCCGTCCCCCCGATCTTCATCCCCT
This sequence comes from Lyngbya sp. CCY1209, assembly GCF_035615495.1. GTDB lineage: Bacteria > Cyanobacteriota > Cyanobacteriia > Cyanobacteriales > Microcoleaceae > Limnospira. The sequence goes on from NZ_JAJENU010000567.1 coordinate 7,272, forward strand.
CGTACAGTCGGGTTGCCCGCAATATTTTCAAACAGTTTCCCGTCCCCACATCCCACAGCCGCACCGTCTGATCCTGGGAACCACTCGCCACCATTTTTCCCTCCGGAGAAAACGCCACCGACGAAACCAAATGTTCGTGTCCCGCGCAGACGTGGCGGCAGGTGCCCGACTCGAAATCCCAAATTCGCACGGTGCGATCGTGGGACGCACTGGCGATCGCCTTTCCGTCGGGACTCCAAGACACCGCAAATACCCAATTTTCGTGTCCTTCCAGCGTCTTCAAACAGCCCCCACTTTCAAGATCCCACACTTTCAAAGTTTTGTCCGTACTGCCGCTGACCAGGCGCTTTCCGTCCGGGTGAAATGCCACCGAATAAACCCGGTTCGTGTGCCCCAATAAAACCTTCAAACATTCCCCGGTTTTCACATCCCAAAGCCGCACGGTTTTCGCGGAACAACAACTGGCGATCCGCCCCCCGTCGGGGCTGAAGGCGACCCCCAAAATTTTCTCCGCGTGTCCCAGCATCGTTTTCAGACATTGCCCGGTTTTGAGATCCCACAATTTGACGGTATTATCGGCGCTGACGGTGACGAGGGTTCGACTGTCGGGATCGAAGGCGACACCGTAGACCCAATCCCCGTGTCCGTGGAGGATTTGGAAGCAGTTTTGATGGTCCACATCCCACAGTCGCACGGTATTATCGGTGCTGCCGCTGGCGAGAATTTGGCCGTCCGGGCTGAAGGCGAGGGCGTAGATAAAATCTCGGTGGCCCTGCAGCGCCCGCAAATACTCCCCCGTGTCGTAATTCCACAGCTTCACCGTCGGGTCATTGCTGCCGCTGGCGAGGTGGTGGCCCCGAGGGCAGAACGCCACGGGCAGCGCCCAGTCCGTGTGGCCGTACCAGGTTTTCAGACAGCGCCCCGTGCGGGTATCCCACAGGCGCACCCGCTGATCTAAACTGACGCAGACGAGGGTGTAACCGTCCGGGCTGAAGGCGACGGAAAAGATCTGGTTGGTGTGTCCGTAGAGGGTTTTGACGCACTCGCCGGTTTGGATGTCCCACAGCCTGACGGTGCTATCGCCGCTGCCGCTGGCCAGAATTCGGCCGTCGGGACTGAAGGAGAGGGAGTAGATGCCGCCGCCGTGTCCGCTGTAGGTGGCGATGCAGTCGCCGGTGCGGACGTCCCAGAGTTTGACGGTGCGATCGCCGCTTCCGGTGGCCAGAATTTTTCCGCCGTCGCCGAAGGCCACGGCCCGCACCCAACCGCCGTGTCCGTCCAAGGTGTTCAGACAGTCCCCGGTGCAGGCGTCCCAGAGTTTGACGGTGCGATCGTCGCCACCGCTGGCGACCCGCTTTCCGTCCGGACTGAAGGCGACAGCCCGAATCCAGCTTTCGTGACCGCCGCAGGTCTGCAAACATTCCCCCGTGAGTCGATTCCACAGCCTCACCGTCCCGTCTCCGCTGCTGCTGGCTACCGTTTGGCTGTCGGGGCCGAAGGCGACGGAAAACACCTCATTTTCGTGGTCGGTGCAGGTTTTCAGACAGATGCCGTCCCGGACGTTCCAAAATTTTACGGTGTGGTCTGCGCCGCCGCTGGCGAGGATTTCCCCGTCGGGGCTGAAGGCCACCGATCGCACCCAGTTGGCGTGACCTTCGCAGATTCCCAGCAGTTTGCCGGTTTTCACCTCCCACAGCCTCACGTTGCAGTCCGTGTCGCAGGTGGCCAGGATTTTCCCGTCGGGACTGAAGGCGGCGGAGAGGATGTTGCCGAGGGTTTCGGTGAACACGCATTTGGAGAGGTCGGAACCGGTGAAATCCACGTTCCGCAGGGGCATCCCCTGGAGGTAGGCCTGCGAGATCGTCAAATTGGAGAAGTCGTAGCCGCCGATGTCGATTTTGCCCTGGCGGAACAGGTTGAGGAGGTTTCCGGCCAGATAGCCCACCGTGCGGGCGGGTTTTTGCCGTTCCCGGTCCAGGATTTCGGTCAAAATGGCGGCGATCGCATCTTCGGACCCGAGTTGTGACTTTAAGCGATCGAGGGTGGGTTGTAAAATCAGGTTAATTTGGGTGTCGCGGATGTAATCTTTGGTCTGGGCTTCGATCAAAGCGTGGGTTTGCAATAGGGCGATATTTTGGGTGAGAATTTCCTCGCAGACGCGATCGATGAAGCGATCGGTGGCGTATTCCATCACCACGGGTTGCTGGGTGAAACAGTTATCGACTTTTTCCAAAAACGATCGCCGCTGCAAAGATGCGATCGCCTGCAACAAATCTTGGGGAGAAACGGCGGCGACAAAATCTTCCCGCAGTTCCGATATGGGGACCGGTTCCCGTTCGATCGCCAGCCAATACACGATCGCCTGTTCCAACTCCGTGAGGCGTTCAAATTGGCTGTCCAATAAATCGCGAATATCGTCAAAAATAAACGCTCCCTGGCGGATCACCTCCAAAAATTCCCCCAAATTGCCCTCGAAAAAATCTCGGATCGCCGAAGCGACGATATTCAACGCCAAGGGATTTCCGGCGTAGCGATCGGTCAACAATTGCCAGTCCGCCTCGGTGCCCGAAAACGACCCTTTCGTTTCAAAAATCGCCTGTCCCGCCTCCGAAGGCAAACCGATCAATGGCAGGCAGCGGACCGGGCGATTTTCCCCCTCCAAGGCCGAAAGTCCGGCGGGTTTTTCCCGGGAAGTCAGGATCAGACAGCTTCGATGTTGGGTTTCCCCGATCGCCCGAAATAGCTGTCCGTAACCTTCATAACCCGCCCGAAAACGCCCCGTGCGATCGCCCCCCTGCAAGATCGATTCCACGTTGTCGAGCACCAGCAGACAGCGGCGGTTGCGGAGAAAATCCAACACCAATCGGATGCGGCCGTCGGGAGATTGGGGGAGACTCACCTGCTGAGAATTGCCGAGAAATTGAATCAAATCCGCCAAAATATCCTCCACCGCCGGGGCGTTGCGGAGGCTGCGCCAAATCATCATGTCAAAATCGGCTTCCGACGCCAAAATCGTCTTGGCGGCGAGGGAGGTTTTGCCGATTCCCCCCATCCCCAACAGCGTCACCAGGCGGACTTTTTCTGCTGCGATCCACCGTTCCAATATTTCCTGTTCTTCCGTCCGCCCGAAAAAGACCGAGACATCGGGCGCTTCCCCCCAATCCCGCATTTTATGGGGCGCGGCGGGGGGCGGCGAGGGCGCTTCCGTCGTTTCTGCGGGAGTCGGTTCCGGTGGGGATTCCTGCTGATTGTAGCGTTCGAGGGTGGCGCGAAATGTCTTCTTCGTCACCTTCTCTTCGAGTCCTTGGGAGAGGAGGTTCCACAGTTCCGAACCGACGATGCGGATGTGGGTTTCGGAACAGTAGCAGTGGGCGGCGATGTCGGCGTATTTCTGACCCGCCCAGGACCCCCGAAAAATCTCCATCTGCACGGTTGTCAGATGTCTGTCGGTTTTGCTGAAAACCAATCGATCCGCGATCGCCAAGGCTGCTTCGACGTTCATGACCGTTCCTTATCCGAGGGAATCATATTTAATCATACGTTTTCAAACATTTTCCCAATCTTGTCAAGAAAAATCTTCCGAAAAATATTAAGAAATGTTAATCCAAGGCTCCGACGTATGACCATCGAGTGTTATCTCGTAACCGAAATCACCCTCGAAACCGGATCGAAGTCAGATCAACGAGCGATCGCTCAGTCAATTCTCAGAATCGACACCCATTTTTTCAGCTTCTTTTCAGGGAGGGGGACGACATCAATTTATTTTCTCAACTCCATACCTTTTCAAACATTTTCATATTGAGTATTTTTGGATTGCCGACTATGTTGGTATCAACTGAAGATTTCCGATTTTGAAACCCCGCTGGAAACGGGGGGACGCAAAAAAATAAAATTTTCAGTTCCGTCCAATAGGATAAGGGAGAATAAAAATGGCAACATTTAACGTCAATACGACCTTCGATATCGTCGCACCCGACGGCTTGACCAGCTTGCGGGAGGCGATCGCCGCCGCCGCGGACACGCCGGAAGCAGACACCATCAATCTCAGCAGTATGGTCGAGATCGACAGTCCATTATTTATCAACATCAATAACGATCTTGAAATCAATGGAAATGGGCAGTTCTCCGGAATTGATGGCAACAGCGTCACTCAATTGTTTGGCATCGGCCATGCAAACGTTCGGTTTGAAAATCTCACCCTGACCGAAGGAGTGGCGCGGGGCGGCAACGGTTCGCGCGGTGGCGGCGGCGGCGGGGGTTTCGGCGGTGCCCTATTCATCAATGGCGGCGAAGTCACCCTCGAAAACGTCGTGCTCCGCAATAACCAAGCGATCGGCGGCAACGGTTCCAACGGACGCGGCGACGGCGGACGGGGCGGCATCGACTCCAGTGACGGCCAGGATGGTTTCGACGGTGGCAACGGTGGGGCATTCAGCCTGCCGAGTTTCGACCAAGTTGCTGTCGGCGGTGACGGTGGCAACGGCGGCAATTTCGATTTCTTCCCCACCAATGGCTTTCCCGGGAATGTAATTGACGTGACTCCACCCGATGAAGAAGGTGTTTTTACCATCACGACCAATATCTTTTTTGGAACGGGGGGCGCCAGCGGCGGCGGTGGCGGCGGTGGCGCCGGTGGTTCTGCCGCCTTTATAGAAGGTCAAGATGGTGCAAATGGCGGTAATGGCGGTAATGGCGGCTTCGGCGGCGGCGGCGGCGGTGGCGGCGGCGGCGGCGGCGGCGGTGCCAATGTCGGCACGGGTAGTGCCGGTTCTCGCGGCGAAGGGGGTTCCGGGGGTGCCTCCGGTGCTTTTGCCGGACGGGGTGAAGGGGGCCAAGACGGTCAAGATGGCAACATCACGTTCTTGGGTGACAGTCCCGGCAACGGTGGAATCGGCGGTGACGGCGGCGGCGGTGCCGGTTTGGGCGGCGCGGTCTTCGTCAACTCGGGTACGCTGACCCTCGGAGAAAATGTCCGGTTTGACAACAACTCCGCGACGGGGGGGACGGGATTTGAAGACGGACAGGGTAAAGGCGGCGCGATCTTTGTTCGAGAAGGTTCCGATCGCCGGGTCGTCGTTTTGGGAGAAGATTTCGCGGCGGCGAACATCCTATTGAACGAGAATACTGCTTCCGATGCCGAAAATATTAACAGCACCACCGACGATCCGAATATTTTCTTCACGGACAACCCCGACACCTTCGGAAATATCGAGTTCCGACCCCCCGCTCCCCAAAATCAAAACAACCCTTTGGGCGATATCGACGTCGGTTTCAACAGCGCCCCCACCTTCGTCGATGAAAATGGGGACGGAGATCTCGACCTGTTCATCGGCGCCAACGACGGGACCATCGCCGTCGCCCACAACCGGGGCACGGCAACCGCTCCGGATTTCGACGCCCCCATCGTGATTCGCGACGTCGGCAACCGCAGCACCCCCACTTTCGTCGATATTGACGGCGACGGCGACAAAGATCTGTTCTCCGGGGATACGTTCGGCCGAATTCACTTCTATCGCAACCGCGGCAGTGTCAGCGGCGCCAGTTTCGAGCCCCCCGTCATCAATCCCTTCGGAATCAGTGGCGGCGGCGGTTTGTCCCATCCCGCCTTCGCGGATATCGACGGCGACGGCGACGCCGATTTATTCGTCGGCACCGCCACCGGGACGACCCTTTTCTTCCGCAATACCGGAACTCCCACAGACCCCAACTTCGTCCGCGGCGACAACAATCCCTTCGGCCTGACGGCCGTTTCCGGTGCGGCGGCGCCCGACTTTTTCGATGCCGAAAATGACGGCGATTTGGACGCTTTTATCGGGACGGAAGACGGGACCAGCACCTATTTCATCAACCTGGGAACTCCGACATCGCCCCTATTTATCAATACGTCCACCAACGCCATCGCCAACGGGGCGTCTCCCGATTCCGCCCCACCCAATCCGATTCAGTTGCCGGACAATTTGCCGGACGTGGGTATCAATGCGACACCCGTTTTGGCGGATATCAACGGCGACGGTTTCCTCGACGCCTTCATCGGCGAAAATAACGGCACGGTCAATTTTGTCAACGGCGTCATCGAAGGTGACGACCATTTGAACTGGGAAGGCGCCGGCGACGAACTCCTCGACGGGGACGGGAGTCCGGACGAGTTGCTGCTTCCCGCCGTTCAACTCGAAGTCGGAATCGACACGCCGCGGTTTGAGGATTTCGCCTTCAATCCCATCGATTTGGACGGCCGTGCCGATGTCAGCACCCTTCCGATTCTGGCGGACACCGATGAAATGACGCTGTTTTGAATCCCCTGGGGCGCAAGATGCAGCGCCCCTACCGGCGAAGATAATTGGGAAGATTGTACGGTATTAAACCGCGTCTTATATAGCAGTAAGCTATCAGCTTTCAGCAGTCAGCTCGTGTCAAATTCCCATCCATCAGGGCTTTGGGAGTTCGGTCATGTCCTGACCGACTCTCGTAGTGCTATATTATCCCCCCGTATCAATTCCTTGATATGGGGGGATTTTTTCGGAAATCGGGCAACTGCGGGCAACCCTATAAGGTTGCCCCTACGGGTGGCTGGGGGGATACCCTACATAACCATACTTTTTCAAACATTTCTACATCTCCTCAAGAAATATATCCCATCAAAGGTCAAGAAATATTGCGATCGCTCGCCCATCCAAAATCGTGGGGTCGAACTTTGTAACCGAAATCACACTGAAAAGCCGATCGCAATCCCGCCGACAACCGATTTCTCAGTTAATTCTCAGGATTCACCCTTCTTTTTTCAGTCTGTTCTCAGCCGCAGAACTATCGGATTGAAAAATTTGGGCAATTTTCCAAACTCCATACATTTCCAAACCTTTTCATATTGAGTCTTTTTATCGCACTGGTTATATTGAGTAGCAAGCGAACAGCCAATCAGTTCGACTTCCTAAATTCAAGGAGACAATCATGCAACTCACCTATCGTGGCTTACCTTACATCGTTCCTTCTGCTTCCACCCAAGTGGCATCTCAATCCACCTATAAATATCGCGGCATCACCTATAAATCTCGGCACGGCGTGGAGGCGATCGCGCCCTCGGATCGGAGCTTTAAATATCGCGGAGTCGCCTATCAAAACCGCGAACAAATGATCGGACAAGAAAAAATCGACAATTTGGAACTTTTTTTGTCTCTCATTTGAGAAATTAATCTCATTTTAAAAAAACACAAAATTCGGGTTGTCAGAAATCCTGAAAACAACCGATGGCAACCCTTTTTTAAAACTTTAGAAAGCAATACAATGGCGACGATTCCTGTGACTATTTCCGTCGAAAACTTAGCCCCCGAAAACGGGACATTTCTCACACCCCTCTGGTTCGGATTTCACGACGGGACTTTCGACACCTACGATCGCGGACGGCCCTCTTCCCCCGGCTTGGAACGGCTGGCGGAAGACGGAACCACCGATGTCATTTCCGAGGAATTCGACCTGGCGGGTTTCGGGACGGTTCAGGGTGCGATCGTCGGCACAGAGGACACTCCTGGACTCATCGACCCCGGCGAAATCGCCACATTTACCGTCGAACTCGACAGCGACGATCCGGGCAGCGCGTTCTTCAATTACGCCTCGATGATCATTCCCAGCAACGACTTCTTTATCGCCAACGGCAACGAACGCGCCCACCCCATTTTTGACGGGGAAGGAAACTTCATCGGTGCCGACTTTATTATCGCCGGAAATAACGTCTTGGATGCCGGCACGGAAGTCAACGACGAAATCCCGGAAAACACCGCCTTTTTCGGCTAGGAAATCCCCGAAACCGGGGCAGTTGAAAATGGGGTCGTCACCCCCGAATATGAGGTGACGCGAAGCTTTGGTTTGATGCGTCAACTTCCCGCCTTTTTGCGATCGACCTACGAACGCTTCAGCATCCAGTGCGTCAATTCTGACAGTTTGGTGTGCGAACTGATGGTTCACGCCATCTACACAGTCGATCGCGATCGCAGAGTCACCTCTTCCTATATCGAAATGGAAGAAAAAAAACCGTGCCTTTTCCGAAACCGCCGAGCGGTTCGGGATGAGGAATATTGGCTGGCTTTGGTTTGAAACGGTTGATATCAAATTTTTTGGGGTGTCTCTATTCGATCGAGAGGTAACGGAATATCCCCCCCAGCCCCCCTTTGTAAGGGGGGAGAATTTCTCAAACTCCCCCTTGGCAAGGGGGA
>NZ_JAJENU010000568.1:0-2961 GCF_035615495.1 Lyngbya sp. CCY1209
ATTGACTATGCCTTTAAGAGTTCAGTTTTGGACTGCTTAAGAATCCCCGCGTCTTTAGACCGGGGAGAAGTCAAAATAATTCTTGCAAATCCGGATCGGCTGCCAACTGCTGCAACATTTTTTTAATGTCTTGCGTCCGATCTTTGTGGGCAATTAAGGTGACGTTGCCATCCCGGACCACGACCAAATCTTCCACGCCGATGGTGACGATCACTTCGTTGGCGTTGCGGCCGTACAAAATGGAGCCTGTGGTATCCAATCCGACGTGTTTGACCAACTCCACATTGGAGCCGTTGCCGTCGAAGAGGCGCTCCAAAGAATTCCAATCTCCGAGGTCATCCCAACCGAAGGAGACGGGCAAAACGCAGGCTTTTTGTGTCTTTTCCATCAGGGCATAATCAATGCTAATCCGTTCCAACTGAGAATAAGCTTCGGCGCCCTTGGCTTCCAACACCTTCACCAAATCCGGGACGTGCGATCGCAACTCTTCGAGGACCACCCCGGCCCGAAACACGAAAATCCCAGCATTCCAGTGGAAGCGGCCCGTGGCCAAAAACTTCTCGGCGGTTTCCGGGTCAGGCTTTTCCGTAAACCGCGCCACCCGATAGGCGGGGAACTCGCCGAAGGTGCCGATTTCCTCTCCCTGTTCGATGTAACCGTAACCCGTCGCCGGATAGTCGGGGTGCAAACCCAACGTGACGATCGCATCCCGACTCGTCGCCAGCTTTTCTGCGGATGTCAGAGCCTGCTGAAACCGCTCCGGCTGGCCGATCCAGTGGTCGGCGGGAAAAAACCCGATCACCGCATCTTCGCCGTAACGTCGCGCCACTTCCACCGCGGTCCAGGCCACCGCCGGGGCGGTATCCCGTCCCTCGGGTTCCGCCAAGATATTTTCCGGGGGCAAGTGGGGCAGTTGCTCCCGGACGCCCCGTTCGAGGAGGGCCGAGGTGATCACCCAAAGTCCGTCCCAATTTCCGCCCAAAGGCAACAGGCGTTCGGCAGTCCCCTGCAACAAACTCTGGCCGCTGCCATCTAAACTCAGAAATTGTTTCGGCCGGGTTTTGCGACTCAGAGGCCAAAAACGCTCACCTTTACCGCCAGCGAGAATAACAGGTATCATGCGACTTACAATTTTTTAGGTTTAGATACCTCAATCTTAAAATATGAATGAGCCGTTGTCAGCGTTCCGACCCAATTTTTGGATGCGATCGGCTTTGCCGGTGGGCTTCGCCCAATCGCGTCACCCGGGTCTGAGAAAATCGCCGGTGGCACCATCTGAAAATCAATTTTGAGAATCGATCCATCCTATTTCGTCAATTCTCCATGCGTTATCCCACAACATCCCAAAGACGACCCAAAATCCTGCCGGTTTTATTCTGGAGTTTTATTGTCCTGCTGATCGCGAGCACTTCCGCCACCTTGGGGGCTGTCACCGCCCTCCTTTCTCCCGACGAACGGGGGTCAAATGAGGACGGGTCAATGGTTCTCAATGGGCTGTGGCGCGATCGCTTTCGGTTTGAATTGTCCCGTCCGGTGCACATTTTGGTGATGGGGATTGATCGCCCCCCGGAGGGCGGGGAAGAGTCCCCCGATGTATTTAAAGGCCGCAGCGACAGTATTCTTCTGGTTCGCTTCGACCCCCTCGAAGGGAGCATCAACCTCCTGTCCATCCCCCGAGATACCCGGGTTTCCATCCCCGGCCTGGGGGAAGGAAAGATCAACGAAGCGAACTACTGGGGCGGTACGGAATTGGCGGCGGAAGTGGTCGAAAAGACCCTCAACCGAGTGGAAATTAACCGCTATGTCCGCGTCGGCAGCGGGGCGTTTCGAGAATTGGTGAATTTGTTGGGGGGGGTGGAAGTGTTCGTCCCCTATCCCATGTCTTACACCGATAACAGCCAGCAGTTGCGGATCGATTTGTCCCCCGGATGGCAGACTATCGACGGCGAACAGGCGGATCACTTCGCCCGATTTCGCGGCGATGCCTACGGGGATATCGGCCGCATCCAACGCCAACAGGCGTTGATGGAGGCGATTCGGGAACGGTTGCGGAGTCCGGAGGTGCTGCCCCGAGTGCCCCAGATCGTGCGGGTGATGCTGAAATATGTGGACACGGATTTGGATTTTGAGGAACTGCTGACCCTGGCCAAATTTGCCCTGAACCTGGATTCGGACCGGGTGCGGATGGTGATGTTGCCGGGGGAAGAACGGGGCGGATATACGAGTTATTGGGCGATCGACGATCGCGCCCGCGATCGGGTCATGGCCCAATATTTTCGGGTGGATTCTACGGGGTTTGTATTGGCTGGACCTTACCAGCGATCGCCCTATCAAGAATTGTCGAAAAACAGCCGCATCGCCATCCAAAATGCCTCCGGCGACCCGGCGGCGGGCGATCGGGTGGCGGATTTCCTCTACGAAAAGGGCTACGACCAAGTTTATGTCGTCCCCAAACTGCCCTACTCGGTGCGATCGACCCAAATCATCGTCCAGAGGGGCGATCTCGGTGGCGCGGAACTCCTGCAAACCACCCTCGGCTTCGGTAACATCAAAGCATCCTCCACCGGCGAGGTGGACTCGGATTTAACCATTCGCGTGGGAGAAGATTGGAGGCAAAAATTTTGACTCTCAAAGACGGCTTCAAACCCCTGCTGCGGGCGATATTGCGCCTGACGTTCATTCTCGGTTTGGCGATCGCATGGGTGCTGTTGGCGGCGACTCCGGCTTAGGAGGGAGTCGGGAATCGGTATGAGGGAGTCGGGGAATTTTAGATTGTAGGGGCGCAAGGCACGGCGCCCCAATTTAATTTGAGATTCTTGCCATTTTTGTCCCTCCGCCCCTTTGCCCTCGGCTTAGAATCGAACAGAGAAGAAACCGGGTTTATTATCGCAAGTATCGCGCTCGTGTATCAACAGTTTCAATCGGGCTAGAAACCTTGAAACATCGATGTAAAGGTCATTT